>CAMPGV010000025.1 GCA_946885745.1 uncultured Candidatus Saccharibacteria bacterium
CAAATGAGTCGTACCCAACTTCTCTGCCGGCTGACACAAAAGTAAGCCAAGGTGTCGTACTGCAACTTGCGACCACCGGAAGTAATAGCTCGTTCTGCGTTAATGCCTATGGCCTATCGCCTTACTCAGTTGCCTCTTTTGAGTCAACGTCAAATAAGATCCGCGACTACCTATGTCCAGGCGCACCGTCTGGTAATCCTGTTGGTGGCGCAGTCCCAACTGCACCACGCGGCGTCAACCTCGTCGCCGATATCTCCACCTGGAACACGACCGGCGGCGTCTCATATAACTCAACAGCAAATGAATTCACATTCTCTACCACAAGCGCCGGTGAGGCCGCGTCCCCATTGGTCCGCATTGATGCGCCAACATCAGCCCTGCTAAAGGTAGAGTCTTACGCCACCACCGCAGCCCCTACACACACTCCACTTAGCGGCGTGTACTTTAGCGCTTTTTACTACGGAAGCGACGGCACCACTCCTGTAAATAACTCCATTGGCTACACCAGTAACGGCAGAGCAGAGAGCACTCCACTCTCCGCATGGACGCAGCGGAGCTGGACAACACCCGCAGGACCAGGCGTCGTCTATGTTAAATTCGTTATCCGCTCTTCGCCGACCAACTACACAAGCAACAATAGAATACGGAATGTCACCATTGAGGCAATTTAATAGGAACCCTATGAAAAATATCTACCATCGCAACTCCTCGGGTTTTACCATTGTCGAGCTCCTTATCGTCATCGTTGTGATTGCCATCTTGGCAGCTATCACTATTGTTGCTTTTAACGGAATTCAGACCCGTGCCAATAATACCGCTCGCGTCAACGAAGCAAAGCAGTGGGAGCGTATCCTTCAGTCCTACGCAGTCACCTACAGTAAATACCCAGACGCCCTCAATGCACCTATGTGTCTGGGCGAGGACTTTCCCGATGTCAACGCCGATAGTGTCGGTGATTGTTGGGATTTGCACGTCGGCGGTAACCGCTATTCAATGAACAGCACCCTCAATACCGAACTGAAGAAGGTAGCCTCCGTCCTACCAGACTCGACTCGCAAGCCAGTTCCCGGTACCGGCACGAGTTCGCGCCTTGGGCCAGCCGCCACTTTGGAGAGCGGAGTCGTCAGGATTATTTACTGGATCGAAGGGACTGACCCGTGCCCAGTTGGCACTGCCCGCTGGAACGACGCCGCTTCTCGGGCTTGTCAAATCTCTTTGCCGCCCGCTGGTTAATAGATTGTGATATGAATAATACCCCGCCACTTAGCAGGGTATTATTCATTTTTAACGCAGAGATTACGCGACCTTGACTAACGTCTCAACAATCAGCGCAGTGTCTTGCCACTTCTCCACGGCAATCGAATCTATACCCATGGCTTTTACTGGGTAGTCATTGCCGCCTTCTTCCAACTTGTCACCGACAAATAGAATATCATCCACAACAACACCTGTCGCCGCAAGAAGTTGCTTCATACCATAAGCCTTGTCGACGCCCGCAAGTGTCACATCAATAGAGGTCGTACCGCCAATCCTTACCTCGAGATCAGGGACAAAAGGAAGCACGTATTCGCGGAGTTTAAGCCTTTTGGCATTATCCGGATCCCAAGCATACTTTTCAACCGACGGAGCTTGCTGCCCAAGTGCGGAATAGGTCACCTGTGAACCGCGATCTTCCACGACTTCGCCGTATGGATACTCTGGCCACAGACCAAGCTCTTTCGCACCATTTGTCAGCGCTTCAATTGCCCGCCGCTTCTGTTCGTTCGTCGGCTCATTGGCATATTGCCGCACCCAATCATTTGCCTCTTCATCGTAGAGCCAGTACTGCGTTCCGCAGGTTGGCATAAGATGAAACTGCTTTAAATGATGAGATTGCGCATCCAAGTTATTAATTACCTGAAGTTTAAACTGCTCAATATTACCACCAGAGATAATACACACTTCATATTTTTCAAGAAGCCGTACGAGTAACTCCGCCATCTCCGGGCTTATTGCCGACTTCGCCACCGAAAGTGTGTCATCAAGATCAAATGCAATAATTTTCTTAGCCATGGTTACTTTCCTTCCATTTCTATTTGCAATTTCTTTGCTACTTCGCCAGTTCGATGGCTAACATCCTTACGTGAGATCAAAATACCATCAGGCGTATTTACGACAACAATATTATCAAGCCCAATTACGGCAATCGGCTTGTTTTCTTCATTACGGATATACATATTCTCCACTTCGATCGAATGAATGCCTTCACCGCTAAAATAATTGCCGTCTTCGTCTTTTGATACAGCGTCGTGCAGATCTTTAAACGATCCGACATCCATCCAGTCGAAACTTGCCGAAACCACCGCGAGACTCTGCGCCTTTTCAATCAATGCGATATCAATAACCTGATTATCAAGCTCCAGGTAGGCCTGGTTATATTCATCAGATTGTGGCTCAGCTATAGCCGACAATACGTCGAAGCTCTTAACTAATTCCGGAGCACTCTGAGTCATTTCACTTAAGAAAGTATTCACCGATCCTACAAAATACCCGCAGTTCCAGAGATAATTTCCGGTCTGCACGTATCCTAGCGCCGTTTCGTAATCTGGCTTTTCCTTAAAGGACTCTACCGCATACACGCCACTGTCGGGCTCAATCACTCCATCACGTTCAATATATCCGAAGCCAGTTGCTGGAAAGGTCGGCTCAATTCCAATCAGAGTAATTTCACGTCGCTCACTAGAAATGCGTGCTGCCACATTAAATGAGCGGACAAATCCAGCCGTGTCGCGTACATAGTGATCAGCATGAATAAATGCCACTGGCTCATCCTTATCATGACTACGGGCAATCACATCAAGTGCAAAGGCAATACAATGCGCCGTACCACGCCGTCCAGGCTCGATCAAAAATGCTTCATCTGGTAATTCTGGTAGCTGTTCACGCACGTGATGAGCGTGGCTAGCCTCCGTGACAACATACACCGTATCGCCCAGCTTATGTGCGCGGTCATAGGCGGTCTGCAACATCGTGCGCTCACCTGTAAGTTTTAAAAGTTGTTTTGGATAGTGTGATGTAGAAAGTGGCCAGAGGCGGGTACCCGACCCTCCGGCGATAATGACAATAATCATATCCTCTATTATAAACCCTGCCCGTTTTTGTAGCGCTCCATGACCGTGTCTCATTCGACGTACTAGCTAAAATATGTTAATATTACACTATAGGTTTTTCGTTACCGCTACATGGTAACGGAGTTTTCTACCCAAGACAGCACTAGCAAATTCAAAATCGAGCTCTACACAACCAGGAGGTCACCCGTGAAGGGTATCATTCTTGCCGCAGGCAAAGGAACACGACTAGGCGCCATGACCTGTGGCATCGGCCGCGGCGGCACAGGCGTGAGTAAACCGCTCATACCCACCTACGACAAGGCAACTATCTACTACCCGCTGGCTGATCTCATATCAGCCGGGATAAAAGATATCCTTGTCATTGCTGCACCAGACAATGTTGATCAGTTTCACAACCTTCTTGGCAATGGCGACGACTTGGGTATTACGATATCCTATACCGTTCAGCCACACCCCGAAGGCATTGCACAGGCGTTCATTATCGCCGAGGATTTCATCGGAAACGATGATGTTGCACTTGTTTTCGGAGACAACGTCTTTAGTGGCGAGAAATTCACTGAAACACTCAAGGCCAGCACCAACCCAAACGGCGCAACAGTCTTTACTTACCGTGTCACCAACCCTGAGGATTTCGGTGTCGTAGAGTTCGACAAGGATATGCAGGCAATCTCTCTTGAAGAAAAACCTACGCAACCGAAGTCTCACTACGCTGTCGTGGGGATATACTTCTACAACAGCAGTGTCGTGGAAATCGCCAAGAGCATTCAGCCGAGTGCGCGTGGCGAGCTTGAGATCACAAGCGTCAATCAAGAGTACCTTAGCAGAGGGCAACTCAAGGTTACCCGGCTCGACAGCGATACCCGCTGGTTCGATACCGGAACAGAGAGTTCGCTCAACAAAGCCTCCAATTACGTGCGTGATTACCAGGAAAGCACCGAGCAACTCCTGGGAAGTCCCGAACTTGCCGCCTACAGGGCTGGCTTCATTGACAGGGATAAGCTCTTGAGCCTAGCCGAACCGCTCGAGAAATCGACCTACGGCAAGGCCCTGATGCGTCTCGCACTTGACGACGAGTAGAAAGAGAGGTTGCGTGCCGGAATGGAAACATTCCGGCACTTCTCTTTTAAAATTGTCCTCAAATTATGTTGTAGCGATTACATTTATAAGATATGTCAATTTACACAATAGACGCAACTGTTGTCAAAACTGTATACTAATGACATGACTAAGTTACTTATCACCGGTGGCGCAGGGTTCATTGGAGCGAACTTTGTGCACTACACCCTCAAGAACCGCCCAGAATACCAAATCACCGTTGTCGACAAACTAACCTATGCCGGCAATCCAGACAGTCTCAATTCAGTCCTCGATCAAATTGATTTTGTGACCGGTGATATCTGTGACAAAGAACTTATGGACCGTCTTGTAGGCGAAACCGACATTGTGGTTCACTTCGCGGCCGAAAGCCACAATGACAACTCTCTTCGTGACCCATGGCCATTCATCCAAACCAACCTCGTTGGCACCGCCACCATCCTCGAAGCCGTCCGCAAGCATGGCAAGCGACTGCACCATATTAGCACCGATGAAGTCTACGGCGACCTTGAACTCGACGACCCGTCAAAGTTTACCGAAAGCACACCGTACCACGCCTCAAGCCCCTACTCTAGTACCAAAGCCGGTTCTGACCTGCTCGTCAAAGCGTGGGTGCGCTCCTTCGGCATTAATGCTACGCTCTCAAACTGCTCCAATAACTACGGGCCGTACCAGCACATCGAGAAATTCATCCCTCGCCAGATTACCAATATCCTAAGTGGCTTAACACCAAAACTGTACGGCACCGGTGAGCAAGTTCGTGACTGGATCCACGTCGATGACCACAACTCAGCTGTCCACGCCATTCTCAACAAGGGTGTTTCCGGCGAGCTCTACCTCATCGGCGCCAATGGCGAGCAAAACAACAAGTACATCATTGAAACCCTCCTTGAACTCATGGGTAAAGATAAGATGTCCTACGAGCATGTTGCCGATCGCCCAGGCCACGACCAACGCTATGCGATCGACAACAGTAAACTGACTCGCGAACTCGGCTGGCAGCCGCAGTACACCAACCTCCGCGAAGGTCTCCAGGCAACCATCGACTGGTACGCAAGCCACGAAGATTGGTGGAAAAACGAAAAAGCCAAGGTAGAGGCTGCCTACGCAGAAAAAGGCCAGTAACTATGGAACGCCAAGACCTCGAATTCAGCAAAGAGCTTACCTTTAAAGAAACTCCAATTCCAGGCATGCTGATTGCCGATCTGCCAGTTCATGGTGATTCGCGCGGCTGGTTCAAGGAAAACTGGCAAAATGAAAAAATGTCCAGCCTCGGCCTACCCGAGTTTGGACCAGTGCAAAATAACATCTCGTTTAACGCAGAAAAAGGTGTCACACGCGGTATTCATGCCGAGCCATGGGATAAGTACATTTCAGTTGGCTCCGGTCGTGTGTTTGGTGCCTGGGTAGATCTTCGTGAGGGAGATTCCTTTGGCACCGTCTTTACGGCCGAAATTGATCCAACGAAAGCTATTTTTGTCCCACGTGGTGTCGGTAACTCTTTCCAGGCTCTTGAAGACAATACTGTCTATACCTACCTCGTCAATGACCATTGGAGTGCCGAAGCGCAGGCTCAATACACTTTCTTAAATCTCTCCGACGAAACAGCTGGTATTCAGTGGCCAATCCCTCTTGATCAAGCTGAGCTTTCTGATAAAGACAAGGTGCACCCACGCCTTGCTGATGTAGAGCCTATGCAAGCGAAGAAAATCCTCATCACTGGTGCCGATGGTCAATTAGGCCGCGCCCTTCGATCGGTTTACCCAGATGCCGAGTTCGTTACTCGAAATGAGTTTGATATTACTGATGAAAATCTTGAAAGCGCACGCCCATGGCGACAGTATCGGGCAATCATCAACACTGCCGCTTACACCGCCGTCGATGCTGCCGAGACGCCAGAAGGCCGCAATGATGCCTGGCGCATCAACGCGACAGCCGTCGCCAACCTCGCGCGTATTGCTACAAAATACAATGTTACACTCGTACACTACTCAAGCGACTACGTCTTCGATGGAACAAAAGAAGTTCACGATGAGAATGAGTTATATTCTCCGCTTGGCACTTATGGCCAATCAAAAGCAGCTGGCGATATCGCCGCAGCTACCGCGCCGCAACACTACAACCTTCGCACTAGCTGGGTAATTGGTGACGGCAGCAATTTCGTCCGAACCATGCAAAGCCTCGCCGAACGCGGCATTCAGCCAAAGGTTGTTAACGACCAAATTGGGCGTCTGACTTTTACAGAAGATTTGGCTCAGGCTACAAAACATCTTCTTAACACTACAGCTCCATACGGCACCTACAACGTCACCAACGACGGTGAACCCGTTAGCTGGGCGGACATTGCTGCTGAGGTCTACGAACTGTGTGGCCACGATCGTAGCGAAGTCACAGGTATTTCAACTGAAGAATACTTTGCCGGCAAAGAAGGTATCGCCCCTAGACCTTTACAAAGTACCCTAAATATTGCTAAAATACAGTCGGCAGGTTTTTCTCCACACCAGTGGAAAGAAGCTCTGAAGCAGTACCTCGCAAATAACCAGTCGTAACCGAAAGGAAAGTTCTCATGAAGGGAATCATTTTGGCAGGTGGCTCCGGCACCCGCCTCCACCCCATCACGCTCGCTATTAGCAAGCAGCTCGTGCCCGTCTATGACAAGCCGATGATTTACTATCCGCTTCACACGCTGATGTCAGCCGGCATTCGCGACATCCTGATCATCACCACACCCGATGATCAGCCCAACTTCCAGAAACTTCTTGGAGATGGGTCACAGTGGGGCATTAGCCTCACTTATGCAGTCCAGCCGTCACCCGACGGCCTCGCCCAGGCATTCATCATCGGTGAAGAGTTTATCGGTAACGACAACGTTGCACTGGTACTTGGTGACAACATTTTCCACGGCGCAGGTATTGAGGATGTACTCAAAGAGGCTGTCAATCGAGATGGAGCTACCGTCTTTACCTCTCACGTCCACGATCCCGAGCGCTACGGTGTTGTTGAGTTCGACGAAAAAGGTACGGCAATCTCAATTGAAGAGAAGCCGGCCAAACCAAGGTCGAACTACGCTGTCGTTGGGCTCTACTTCTATCCCAATGATGTAGTTGAGATCGCTAAGAGCATTCAGCCGAGTGCACGTGGCGAACTTGAGATCACAACCGTCAATGAAGCGTACCTCGAACGTGGCGACCTGTCGGTCAATATTCTGCCAAATGGCAGCGCCTGGCTCGACACCGGCACCTTCCAGTCACTTGGCGACGCTGGCATCTTTGTCCGCACACTCGAGGAGCGTACTGGTATTGCCGTAGGAAGTCCTGAGGTCACCGCTCACGAGCAAGGCTGGCTCACAACCGCCCAGCTCGTCGAACGGGCCGAACCGCTCGTCAAATCGGGCTACGGCGTCTACATCAAGAATCACCTGAAGTAACGCTTCGCTTACACATCAACCCGCCACGGGGATGGATCCTAGATCCATCCCCTCTATCATTTAGTGAAGTAATTAGGCCACACCGTCATTCGTTGAGACGAAGTAGGATATAGTAATATATGCATGCGCATCACAAAACTTAATCATCTACTGCCAAGATTTTTTTCGATTATCTTTTCGATTATCTTTATTTGGTTAACATTAAGCGTAATTTTCGCACCTCGATCAGCTATTTTTGTACCAAATCCTCTACTTGAGACCGCTATCGTAATTCTCTCCTTATTACTATGTGCTGCCCTTATCTTCCTTATTGGAAAGATCCCTGAATCTATTCGAAAAAATATTCTTTTATACAGGATATCAATTGCTCTAGCCATAATAAGCATGCTTGCAGTGCACTTATGGATTGGACTTAGCTTACAACCTTTGGTAATTGGGGAGGGATGGGATCCTAAATTAGTAATAGAAGATGCGATCCATCTCGCCGATAACACCACCACGCAGCATTCTGATTACTTTTTACTAAATCAAAATAATATAACAGTTCTAGCGGTTCTAAGTGGCGTATTCAAATTAACCAGCTTAATGGGTATTCATGACTATAACACTGTCGCAATTATTCTGAACATTCTATCGATGAATACTGCTATTGTGATTCTATACCTTACAGCAGTCAAAATCTTCGGCAGGCGGATAGGTGTCATTTCACTACTCTTCTCATTTTTCTTTTTCACACTATCCTTCTGGTCAACAACCCCATACACCGATACACTGACCCTCTGGGTGCCAATTTTAGTATTTTACATCTATATACACCTGCGTTCCGCTCGAGCAATCAACACAAAAATCTTACTCTTACTTGCCCTAGTAATCACGACTGTTGTCGGCTATGAACTAAAACCGACTACCATAATCATGCCTATGGCCATTCTTGTATTCCTCATTTTTGAATACTCGTACAATTTTGTCAGAAAGCCAAAGCGAGACAAGATTATCAATACAAATAGCCTTCTGGTTATCAGCGGCTGTCTCTTTTTCTTTATATTACACGCCCTATCCCTGCATCTCATAAACGTCAGCCAGGTGATCTCCTTTAACCTACCTGCGTCATCAAATGAAAGTCGTCCGATGTCACACTTTATGATGATGGGACTAAAGACATCCTATCGAGATTACCCTCGCCCCCTTTATGGAGCATACTCATTAGAAGACGACTTATTAACCACCTCCGGCCGTAGAGACGGATCCTCTCATGAAATTGCTATATCTGAAATTAAAAAACGACTAGCCGACATGGGTGCGCTCGGCTACATTTCCTTTTTGAACAATAAAGCGGTGTGGATTATGTCAGACGGGACTTTTTATGCGTATGGTGAAGGGCTGGCGATGAATGCCCAGGTGCAGTATGTCAACAATAGCTTTCAGAATCGAGTCATTCAACATCTATTAGGCAAGGATGGCAAGCTATACCCCATTACAAGTAATGTAATCCACGGCGTTTGGGTGGCACTGCTACTCCTTATATGTTTACAATCCCTAGCCATACTTCGTAGCCACAGACCCGTAAACTACACACATCTCATTACCATACAACTCAGCTTGGCTGGTATTATTGCCTTCGTACTATTGTTCGAGGGGCGCTCGCGGTATTTATATAACTTTCTTCCCCTGTTTATAATTGCAGGTCTATACGGCATATATATCATTCAAGATTTAAAAAAAATCTACAAACGCAATAAATAATATATGCAAAATAACACGCTCTCGATGTACACAGTCAGTAAAACAACTTATAATTCTTTTGTATGCTAATAATAAAATACCGCTCCCTGTCCGAGATACGCCGACATCAGATTAACATCATTGGGATCTACATTCTTGGCATTATTCTTTTTGCAGTACTCCTCAAGTTAGCTGCTCGCTTAATCGGCTCTGATGATATTGCTTTTCAGGAGCAAATTAAGCCCTACCCAAACCTAATAAGCTGGCTTGACTACCGTTACCACACATGGAGCGGAAGAATATTTGCCGAGTCATTCGTGTATATATTTAGCCCGCTACCACTTTACTTATGGAAGATTGTAGAGTTAGCTATTTACTCTCTTGGGATATTCTTTTTGTATATGTACTATCTTCTATTCGCGAAGAAGCGAAACAACACGACTGATTACGTGATGATGCTACTCGCATTATTAGTCCCTGCAACAATGGATAGCGGAGTTCTATTTCAGGGTGCGTTCTGGGTCACAGGCTCTATGAATTACTTATGGATTGCTGTTTTTGGAATAATTGCCTTATATCCAATTGTCTACTTTATGATACGTAACACAAAACCTCATTGGGCATCAACAGTCGCTGGACTTGTGTCTGCCCTTATTGCAGCAAGCTCTCAGGAACAAGTAGGGTTAATAGTTGGAGCACTTGCTATAATTTTCACTCTCTATACTGCATATCAACGCAAGAAAACTACCAGTATCACACGCTTCATTAAGTCTATTTCTCCATACCAAGCCTCCTTCTCAGCGATCATTCTATCCTCACTTATTTTTGCTATCACATCACCAGGAAATAAAGCCCGTGTAAAAGCAGAGACGATTACATGGCAGCCCGACTTCTATGCGGTACCAGTGGTGAATCATATTGAATATGCAGTTCGATGGATGGTAGATGCTGTCATCAACCATAGTGGTTTTCTCCTGATATTAACTTGGACGCTATTAGTTGTTTTATTATGCTTAAAGAAAAAACGCGACTGGTTGGATTACACAGCTATCGGAATTCTTTCAGCTGCAGCGACCACAGCAATCGCGAAGGGTTATGATGTCATTAGCCCACTGGTGACTTTCTATCCTACATGGCAACCCGATATACCCCATTACGGGATTTCACTAGCGATCCTAGGTGCGTGGATAATTATATTAATCGTCACAATATTGGCACCCCTTATTCTTTATAGAAAATCCATTCATGGCGCGCTCCTAAGCCTACTTTTCATGGGCTTCCTGTGCTCTGTTGCAATTATTACCCTGTCTCCAACTATGTATGTTTCGGGTCTAAGGACGCTTTTTGTACCAACAATACTGCTGATCTTCTTAACCTATATACTACTCAATAAATTCATCGATCGACTATCCATCCCTAGAAATAACAAGAAAACCGTCCATCCGGCAATATGGTTAATCCTATGGCTGCTCATTTGTATAGCAACTGCCCAATTCCTCAGACTATTCCTTTATCTTAATTCTATTTCATAGCTACGCTCTTCTTGTGGACAAATGCTTATGCTAATTCTATAATTAGGCATAACAATCACTAAAATAGACATTTTTTATAATATGAACATCGCTCGCTCTCAAACAAAACCTTGGTTAGCAATAATTGCTACCGCTATAGCGGCTCTATTGGTCGTATACCTGTCATATGGATACGTGACTAAGTCACTTTGGCCATTCGAGGATAATAAATCACAAGGCACAACAAAGGGCGTAAACGAAGTCAACTACGATCCACCGACTCAAGAAGACAAACAGCAGAGTCAAGAAGGCAAGAAGAATAGTGCCGCCCCAGACGAAGGCACATCAATTACACGCGACGAAAATGGCAAGCAGAAGGTTTCGATAGGAATAAGCTTTGCCGACATTATCAATAATCAAGTAGAAGTCCGTGCGTTTACGCCAAGCGTAATCGAAGGTGGAGGCATTTGTACGGCGCAGTTTACGAAAAACAGCCAAACCATTACCGCAACATCAGAAGCGTTTGTCGACTCAACATCCTCACAATGCGGACCTATCTACGTTGACCCAGCTCGCTTTACAGAAAAAGGCACCTGGAGTCTCGTTGTGTCCTACTTATCAAATAATGCAGCGGGAACGTCGGAAAGCATTGAAATAAACCTATGACAAAAACTTGTAAAATCACTTCTTTTTTCTTCGTGGCGACAGCCTTAATGCTCTGCGCTAACATCCTTCAGCCCAATAACACATCGGCACTATCCGGTAGCGACTTTAACCCAGGAAGAATCGTTGATGATGCTATTTTTTATAATAGCCAGTCTATGTCTGCTGGTCAGATTCAGCAATTCCTGGAATCAAAGGTACCGAACTGTGACTACAACGGCACTCAGCCCGCTAGCGACTGGGGGTATCCAAATCTGACTCATGCACAGATAGCTGAATATAAGCGCAACGGCACCAATGGCTTTTCAAAAGACACTGGTTTCCATGCACCTCCCTATAAATGCTTAACGATGTATTCTCAGTCAAATCCACAAATGGAGGCAGCCAGCGGCTACTGTAGCGCGATTAATGCCGGAACCCGTACTGCAGCTCAGATTATTAATGATGTAGCCAAGGCTTGCGGTATCAACCCTCAAGTTCTTATTATCCTACTAGAAAAAGAACAAAGCCTCGTTACTGATAATTGGCCTTTAAATCGTCAACATCGAAGTGCTACCGGCTTCGCCTGCCCCGACACTGCGCTCTGTGACCCTGCATATGAAGGATTCTTTTACCAGGTTTATTCTGCTGCTCGGCAGTTTAAGGTCTACCAGGCGTACCCTAATAGCTACAATTACATCGCCGGACGCACTAATCGTATCTACTGGCAAACAAATTATGGTAACTTCGTTAATCCTTCCGGAAATGCCGATGACCCATCTCGTTCGGGTCAAACCACCTGCGGATACTCAAATGTATATATTGAAAATCAAGCAACTGCCGCACTATATATATACTGT
>CAMPGV010000026.1 GCA_946885745.1 uncultured Candidatus Saccharibacteria bacterium
ACTATTCACCAAAGAAAAAAGTCCTAGCAATTGCTAAGACTTTTTTCTTGGTAGCGGGGAGAGGATTTGAACCTCTGACCTCTTGGTTATGAGCCAAGCGAGCTGACCAGGCTGCTCCACCCCGCGGCACATCAATAATCTTAACAGATAGGGGTTATGATTGCAACCCTTGGTGATTGCCTCCAAAGAGGAAATTCATCCACTGGGTGAAGTTAGTGGGCGGTTTTTCACTAACCGTCGACTGGCGTATCGCCACTTGATCCGCCTGCTTGGCTGCGTCCGTATTAGGCGGCAACACCAACGCCTTTTCCCCTGCCATACCTAGCCCTAAGCGCTCACGAGCAGCCAGCTCTTGATATTCGGCCGTCTTGTAGTAGTTTTGCTGATACGCAAGGCTCTCCGTCTCCAGCTCGAGGAGTAGTTGCTGGCGCTGCTTACTGTCAATTTCCTTCTGCAAGTCAAAGTTTCGCTGCATCACCCCAACCGACCCCCAGGCCCAGCCAGCGCCAATTACAAAGGCCACCGCAATCACCAGGTTATTCGGTGTAATATAGCGGTGCCGGATATGATAATAGATACGACGGATGTTTATTTTTGACATGATGTTCGTAGCTCAATTATAGCTCACTACAAGATAATACGCTATAATGTCCAGAGGCGCGGGGCTGTAGCTCATCGGTTAGAGCAGGCGGCTCATAACCACTTGGTAGATGGTTCGATTCCATCCAGCCCCACCAATAAAATACGCTCACCTTCGGGTGGGCATATTTTATTGGTGGTAGGTCGGAAGCGTAGCAAGCGCCCCTCTTTCAACCCATCTAATCTATTGACATTCTCGTATTTATTTGCTATAATATATTTACTATTGTTGGAAAAACGAGAGATTCATTCCTCGCTCAGATCTGCAACAAAGAGCACCTTCGACCGAAAGGCTTCATACCATGACTACTGACTGCAAAATCACCCTCCCAATGACGGTGATAAGCAAGCACACCGTGTCCGTCGGCGGCTTCCATGCAACCTGCATGAACTGCGGAGCAAACTACTTCGGCGAGCCGGCCTGTACGGGCTGCGGAACCGTTTTTGTGTTCGCCGCATCCCAAAAGATGGGTCCCGGGGTTATCGATTCAATACGCGAGTACGCCAATAATCACGGACTCGAGCTGATCGGTTACTCCGGTGGCGGCTGTGTCAGGCTGGGTGGCGGTGATATCCTCAACGAGGATATATACTCAATACAGTAAGTCGCGGCCTTCACGCCCGCAATCAAGTTGCTCGCAGGTAAACATTCCTGTGATGCCTGATTGCGGGCAATTTGATTTCTCAGTCTCATTCTCACTTCATCCATCCAGACCCCCACGAAAAAGACAGACCGCTTTGGTCTGTCTTTCGTTACGGTCGCTTTTTGCGCTCTTCGTATGCCCGACGGCGTGCTATCTCTAATGGATCGTCGGTCGGCTGATTGAGTACAGCTCGAGCGAGGGCGATACCTCGTGTGTTAGTCCGTATCTGCTCGTCCGAAAGGCCGGCACTCCGAACGTCGTAGTTAGGGTCGGCAGGTTCGTATTGCGACTCCTGGGTACGTCGACGGGCCGATGGATGCGCCTGCATCGATTCTGTGCGCGACGGACGTCGTGTTGGTCCGCTATCAGGCCGACGCGCTCCATAGGCAATCTGCCCATCCGCAACAGATCCTAGACCAAGATCGGCGTAGCGTTCAATTGCAGCATGATGTTCTTCGTGGAGCTCAGCGTCAGGCGTAATACTCGGGCGTTCGGTCATTATGAATAATTAATACCACGTTTATGCTTAAAAAGCAAGCTATACACCTCTGCTCGCTCATCAAAAAAGCCCCTCGGGACGATTTGCATGTCCGTTGGGGCAATTTTGGCACCTGTTTGTTTGATACTACTTTAGCATCAATGGCGCTTATGTTACAAGCCTATTTTTTCTTAGAAATAGTCAGGAAACCGTTGCGTGGGTTTTCCTTGACAATGCGGTCTTCTGGAAGATCGGTTGGCTCGCCCTTGGCGTTCTTTTCAACCTTAGCGAAGAAGTAGATTGTCTGTGGCTTGCCGCCGCGCAGAGTTACTTCAGTCTTGTGCAAGTAGTACGTAATACCCTTCGAGTTTGTGTGATTGTAAGCCATAAGTTCTTAAAACCTCCTATTAATTCTTACAAGAGTAAGCGTACCCCTAGAAGTCACCGGTGTCAACAGTTTAGATACCCCTGTAATGCTTTTTGAGCATCAAGCGGAGAATTGCGAGGCTTAAGAGGCGGGCTACGATCATGAGTGCAATTGCTGCACTGAGAGCGAGCGACCAGCCAGCAAAATCGGGTGACCAACGTGGCGACAGGAAGCTGTAGCGATACAAATCAGCGTTCGGGAGATTTACCTGGCTAGCAGGGTCAGGGGCGGCCGGAAACTTCCCTAACTCATCTGCAAAACACTGTACCCAGGCCTGTGAGTAGCTTGAATGGCGCGATTTACAGATAGCATCTACCTGGGCGTTAATATTGCTATTTGGGTTGGACACCACGCTCGCCTCTGCAACGATTTTTTCGACATCTCGCTTATACTGATGCTCCAGGTAGAACCCACCGGTGTTAGCGTTCATATGCGACGCTGCATAGCGTTGTAGATCATACAACCTATTAGTCACCATACTGGCATCACCAGTCTCGTCTGCCGCAATCACCGCCTTCCGGCGCTCAACCATACCGATGTTATTGAGGCGCAAAAATGTTGCTGCAATAAAGAGCGAGAGCACCAATAATACAACCAGTTGCCAGGTCTGAACCCGCTGGATTTGCTTGATCGTGTGCCGTACCTGTCGCCTATCTGTCACATCCCACCTCGTATTCTGCTACTTATTGTAGCACGAGCGTTATGAGCGATAGAGTCGGAATTGCGGCGTTGCGATAAGCAATCCAACGGCCGCCGCAACAAAGAAGAAGCCTTGCATGCCAACCTTATCCTCAAACAAGGAGATAGCCAAGAAGAAAACCGCGCCAGCCAGCGATGCGCCAAAATTCATTACCATCTCAACACAGCCCAGATACGTGATACGGTGCCCGGATAAATCAGCCGTGTCGAACATACCGCGCGTAAATGACATGACATACCCCGTTGTCGCAGCTTCATTGGCCACGTTGACGGCGCCAACGATTACCGGTGACTGCACAAATGGTCGCGCAATATGAACTAGCGAGTTGGCCATGACGGATGCTCGCAGCAGCTCCCCGCCGCGACGACGATCAATCAATTTACCATACGTGTACGACGCCAGAAGAGCCGCAAACAGCACCACTGACAACAAAGCCCCGAGCTGACCGTACACAACGTTACTATCTGCGCTCACCCCTAGGATGAAGATTGCCACAAAAAGCGACCATACCGTTCCAGACGCTAGCACATCGAAGCCATAGGCCGTACTTGCGCGAAGGCTGCGCCAGGCAATTTGCCACGGAAAGCCGCGAAAAACGAGCTTTTGACCAACTCGGGTTGGTTCGGCGGTAGCAAACAGCGGAATAGACGCGCAGGCAAAGAGGACTGCTGCTGCCCACATCGTCACCTGTGGCCCCAGCCACAATGCCAGTAGACCACCAATCAACGGACTCAGGCCGGTTGCAATCTTTTCAAGAATATTCATATAGGCAATCTCTTTGCCGGCATGATCGGCACTCTTGACCTTTGAGAAGCCGATTAAATGACCAAGATTGTAGCAGGTTGCCGACAAGCCCTGCAGCAAGCCAGTGGCAATAATTGCCGGCAGCCCCCACTCGGGCACCAGGCTAAAGAGCACCATGGCCGGGATGTACAGTAGGTTGGCGAGCAGAATTGTGTGCTTTGGCCCAAAACGCGCCACATACTTGGCTGCCGGAATCGACATAAAAATTTTCAGAAAGAAGTAAACAGTCCAGTAGCCCGCAATAAACTGCAATGAATAGCCGTGCTGATAGAGAAAAACGGACATCAAGGCCGATGCGATATTGATCGCAGCCATGCGAAGCATTCGGCTCGTATAGAGCTCCGCCACCTCAGAGAAGGTAGCGTAGCGCCAAAAATGGCGCCGCAATAAAAGACGGTGGATAAGTTGTTTAATCATGTGTTGTTTATATTGTTAGTGCTTACTGTCTATTACACCACACTACCCCTGTTATAAACAAGTAGTATATACTGGATTTATGAATATTTATTTCTCCGGCATCGGTGGTGTTGGCATCGGCCCCCTTGCTGAAATTGCCCACGACGCAGGCTATCAAGTACAAGGCTCGGATCAACATGACAGCCTTATGACCCGTGAGCTCGCAACGCGCGGCATTTCCATAGAACTTACCCAGGACGGTTCTTTTCTTGAGGAATGTCACTTAAAGCAGCCGCTTGATTGGTTTATCTATACTGCCGCCCTACCCGAAACCCACCCGGAACTCGTCCGCGCCCGTGAACTCGGTATCCGTACCGCCAAGCGAGACGAGCTACTGGCACATATCATCGCCGACAAAAAGCTCAAGTTGATTGCTGTTGCCGGCACTCATGGCAAAACTACCACCACCGGCATGATGGTCTGGACACTGCAAGAGCTTGGCATCCCCGTCAGCTACTCCATTGGCACTACTCTCAGTTTCGGTCCAAGCGGCAAGTTTGACCCAGCCAGTGAATATTTTGTCTACGAGTGCGATGAATTTGACCGCAACTTCCTCCACTTCAAGCCGCATGAGGCTATTATCACATCTATCGACTACGATCACCCTGATACCTACCCGACCGAGGAGGAGTACAAGTCAGCTTTTCGTCAATTCATTCAGGGGTCAGAGCATGCGGTGCTGTGGCAAAGCGATGGTGACTATATCGGCAGCAACTATCCCAACGCCTGGTTCCTGCAACCCGACGAAGTACTAGACCTTAATCTCGCAGGCGAACACAACCGCCGCAATGCCACGCTCGTCCTGAAGGCGCTTGAGCATCTAGGCATAGGTGACGATCGAGAAAACCGCAGTATCATCGAAACCTTCCCGGGCACCAATCGTCGCTTTGAAAAGCTCGCCGAAAATCTCTATAGCGACTATGGCCATCACCCGGTAGAAATTGCCGCCACTCTCCAAATGGCCCGCGAACTAGCAGATAGCGTGGTTCTCGTGTACCAGCCGCACCAAAACGTCCGTCAGCATGAAATCCGTGATCAGTATACCGACCAGTTTCAACTAGCTGATACAACTTACTGGCTCCCCACCTACCTGTCGCGGGAAGACCCGAACCTTGAAATCCTTACCGCTGAACAATTAGCCGCCAATCTTACCAACCGAGATGTCGTCCATATCAGCGAGCTTAACAGTGAGCTGTGGCAGCATATTGAAAAAGCTCGCCGTGACGGCAAGCTCGTTCTTTGCATGGGCGCTGGATCAATTGACAGCTGGCTACGCGACCACCTCGCTAACTAACGGTCGTCACCACTTCCTCCGATTGCCCCTCGCTTGAGGCGATCGGCAAGCTTCTGAATATTAGTCTCGCCTACTTCATCAAGCGAAATATTAAAGTAGTTTGCGATTACCGCTACATGCCACAGCACGTCTCCTAACTCTTTCGTTAGATCACTCTTATCAAGTTTAGCGAAGTCACTTTCGTGATCTCGCACAATCTTCTTTGTTTTTTCGGCAATTTCCCCTGCTTCGCCGCATAGACCCAGCAGTAAGTGGAAGAGTTCATTCTTTTTGTCTTTTGGCGCCGCCGTTCGCAGAGCTAACGTCTGGTATTCGTTTAAATTCATTCTGTCCCCCTCTAGTCCTTGGTTAATTTAAGCTTGGTGGTACTGCTTTTACAAAATGCGACGGCAAACCCTCGGCAGTGAACCGTTGCTCATATGTCGTTTTTACTTTATAAGCATCACTCAAGTCCGACTCATGCAAATCAAAGCTTAGCTCCGTAAGTGTCCAGCCTTCCGCTACGAGCTGCTCCAAGCTCCACGTAAAGAGATCGTGTGAATCGGTTTTAAAATAGAAGGCACCTGTTGATGTGAGTAGTCGCTGGTATAATTTCAAAAATTTTGGATGTGTTAGGCGATTCTTGGCAAAACGCTTCTTCGGAAAAGGATCGGGAAACGTTACCCAGAGGCGTTCAACTGTCGAAGCTGGCAGTAAATCAACCAATTGATCCTCGATACGTGCACGCAAGAATCGGACATTTGATAGACCCTTTTCGGCCGCAAGACGTGCCCCGGTTTGCAGGCGATCAGCCTTCACATCCACAGCCACGACCCGTCGACTCGCGTCTTCGGCGAGGGATACCCCAAAAAGTCCCGTGCCCGCTGCAAGCTCCAAAGTGTCGGCTGGCGCCTGCCCTTGCCACTCCTCAGCTTCAAAGCACAGAGGTGAATTTGCAAACTGTGCAAACTTATACTTTTTGCGCTTGCGAGTAATAATGTAGTCGTCAGGGTTTAAGTGAGTCATAGTCCACATGGTATACTAGCACATATGGACTGGTTCGTTGAAACACCAAAAAACCTACAAACCTGGCTGAATGAACGATGGGGCGATGCTATCGTTGTCGTCCTTATTACTGCCTTTCTCTACTGGCTTGGTCGCAAAATCCTTGGCAGCATTGTCCGTAACGCCGTTGCGGCGAGTGCGCGCAACCGCCAAATTCACCGTAAAGATATCGAGAAGCGTCAAAACACACTCGCGAGCCTCGTCGTCAACATTTGGGGCGTGCTTGTCCTCATCACTGGCGCAATCGTGCTCCTAAAGACCGTTTTTCCGCAGATTGACCTTGCCCCCCTCTTTGCGAGCGCCGGCATTATTGGTGTCGCGCTCGGTTTCGGTTCGCAGTCACTCGTCAAGGACTTCATCTCGGGCATTTTTATCGTCTCTGAAAATCAGTACCGTGTTGGTGATATCATCGAGATTAATGGCAACAGCGGCACGGTTGAACGTATCGGCACCCGCTCTACCGTTATCCGCGACGCCGACGGCAATGTCCACTACTTCCCAAACGGCACCATTCAGCATGTCGTCAACAAGACAATGGGCTACAGCATGGCTCGCTTCACCATTAGCCTTCAGCCGACTACCGACATTGAAAAGGCAATCGACCTGATCAACGAAACCGGCAAAAAGCTCGCTGGCATGGCAAAATGGCAAAATAAGATTATTGAACCGCCTGCGTTCGTTACCTTTGGTGAGTTTACCGGCACCTCTGTTAAGCTAACGATTGCCGGCAAGACTCAACCATCCGACCAATGGTCAGTCACGTCAGAAATGCGTCGTCGCCTACTTGAGGCATTTGAAGTCAATGGCGTCCTTCTTGAAGGAGCACCTGCTCCAAAAGAGCCCGAAGAAGAACCTGTCAAAAAGAAGAAGTCGTAGTTACGGCTGCGGCTCAGCTACCGGCGCATCAAGCCCAAGGGCTTTATCACTCAATGGGTCCCCGCCGAAGCTTTCGTATTCAGTCACGCGTTTCGACTGCGTATCGTATAAGTCTCTAAAATCACTCAGGCTATCATTGGTTATCTTGCCGGTAGCCGGAAATGCCGTTGGCTGGTCGTTGCGATCAGCATGCTCGCGTACATCCTTGTAGCCTGGACGGCTCAAGTCAAGCTGAGCAGCGCCAGAACGAGCATACATACCGAGCGCCACGCCTACTAGAATAAACGATATGATAATTGTTGCCCCTACGAGCAGCAAAAACTTGTGCTCACGCCAGCGAAATTTACGAATCTCTATCGGTCGCTCTTCGCTCATTTTGCTTCCTTTGCGTTAAAATCACGTGAAAATGCCTCAAATGCTTCCTTGTATTCGCGCGTTAATTTACGCAGCTCTTCACTATGAATGTAGACCTGCTGACGTTTTTTACGTGCATCTGCCACTCCGTCATAAAACGCCACTGGCTGCTTCACGCAGTCGAGTTCAAGGACATTAGAAAGTGCTTCTTCATATGCGCGATAACTAACATCGAAGCTCTTAAATTCATCGCCGTACTGGCTCGTAATAGCCACCAATTTACTGCTATCAAGCTGGTTGAGCGCCACGCGACTATTAAACGGCGCCATCAATTTCGTCGAGGTGGATTGATACAGCTGGCCACGATTCACACGCAGCAGACCGTCGCTCGCGTGCAGCTGGTACATATTCACCTTCGCTTGAACACAACTCGCTTTAATACGAGCGATGTGCTCATCAGTCATAGCTGGCGACTCTTGGGCGCGAACAACCGTCGCCACCCCGCCAAGAAGGACGCTCAGTATGCCAGCTAGAAGTAGTAATCGACTCATTGCTATCTATTATCCACTTTTTAGGTCTATTTGGTCAAATGAAACAATTCACCCGTCTGCTCCACCAGCCCATCACTGACTAATCCGCCAAGAGCCGGTTCAAATCGATCGTCACTTTCATAGCCATTTGCAAGTGCGCCGTGCGATAGATCGGCCACTGTCAGGCGCCTAATAATCTCCCCTCGAACCTCACGGACACTCCCCTTCAGCGGAGCTTGCTTCTTATAGTGATGGCTCTGCGTCAGCCGACCGCCACCTTGGCGCTTGAGCCAAGTACCGTAGTCCATTAGGGCCTGGTAAAACTCGCGTGGATGCTCATGGTCGATTGTCTGACTCACCACTTGGCGCAGCTCCGTATCGGTTACCTTCTCCGCATCTTCGAAGAAATGTGTAAAATAAACAGTTCGTACGTTCGTTTCAATAAACACACTCGGTTGATTAAAAGCGTAGGCTAACATAGCGCCAGCTGTATTTAGTCCAACGCCAGGTAGTTTCACGAGTTGCTCAAGCGTCTCAGGAAATATACCGCTATACTCCGCTGTGATCATTTTCGCCGCGTCGTGGAGAAACTTGGCGCGTCGGTTGTAGCCAAGCCCGCTCCATAATGCCAGCACCTCACCGAGCGATACGCCTGCCAATACCTTCTCATTTGGAAATCGTTCAATAAATGCCTCAAACTTTGGCACCACTCGGTCCACCTGCGTCTGCTGCAACATCAGTTCGCTCACCAGCACATAGTACGGCCGTGTATCACGCCGCCACGGCATATCACGGTACAGCTCGCGACCTTTACTCCAGATTAACTCTCGAAACTCTTCAGCATTCACCTCCTTAGTATAGCGGCGTATACTAGATATATGACAGAGTTTATCCTTGGTGGCGGCTGCTTTTGGTGTATCGACGCAGTGTTTCGTCGCCTGAAAGGCGTGTCTTTCGTGGAGAGTGGCTATGCTGGCGGCGACAGCACACCCGACTACTACCGGGTTGCAAGCGGCAGAACTGGCCACGCCGAAGTAGTGCGGGTGCAATTTGATACGAACATTCTTCCAGCCGAGATACTTCTCGATATCTTTTTCCTCATCCACAATCCTACCACGCTCAATCGTCAAGGTGCCGACGTCGGCGCACAGTATCGATCGACGATGATGTATCAGAACGACGCGCAGCGAATCATCTTTGAAGCAACCCGTGATCGCGCCCAACAGCACTGGGACGACCCTATTGTGACCGAGATCGTCCCCCTTGAAACGTTTTACCCCGCC
Organism: uncultured Candidatus Saccharibacteria bacterium; assembly: GCA_946885745.1. The sequence goes on from CAMPGV010000026.1 coordinate 9,530, forward strand.
GAAGACGAGCACCAAGATTATTTCAATAAACAGCCCGCCAGCGGCTATTGCTCAGTCATCATTGCACCCAAACTAAGTAAAGCTCGCGCCGCCTATGCGGAGTGGTTTTAAAAGGAGGATTTTATGCGACAACTCACCAAATACGAGCATGCCTGCTTCACAATTGAAAAAGATGGCCAAATACTCGTTGTCGACCCTGGCGCCTATACCACCGACTTCATTGCACCCGATCATGTGGTGGGCGTCATCATCACCCATGACCACGCCGATCACTTTGACGAAGAACTCGTCGCCTCGATTATCGATAAAAATCCCGATGCTATCATTGTCGGTCACCCGTCGGTCATCGACAGTATTGAAGCCTTCCAGACACTAGCCGTTGAGCCGGGCGATTCGCTATCTTTAGGACCGTTTGAGCTGGAGTTCTTTGGCGGCAGCCACGCCAGTATCGCCGACACTATTCAGGCACCTGCCAACCTTGGGGTTATGATTGATGACCTCCTCTATTACCCCGGTGACTCCTTCACACTTCCCGAAGATCGTTATGTCGACACACTCGCCCTGCCAGTGGCCGCCCCATGGCTTAAGATCAGTGAAGTGATTGACTTTCTGCGCGCCGTTCACCCGCACACCGCCTTTCCGACACACGATGCCATCCTCTCTTCAAGCGGACAAGCCCTCGTTGATCATCTCGTAAAAGCAGAGGCTGACAAAGTCGACACAACCTATGCACGGATCAGCGAGCTCACTTTATGATGATTAAGCTCGACGAGGCCATTGCCCACCTGAAAGCCCACGACCCTGTCATGGCTGACTTAATTGCGCGCCACCCCGAGCCAACGTTCACGAAGCATCCGCATTATTATCAAGAACTAATGAGTAGCATTATTGGCCAGCAACTGAGCGTTAAAGCGGCCGCCACTATCAAACAGCGCTTCATTGACCTATTTGGCCACTTCCCAGCTCCCGAGGAAGTACTGGCCACGTCGATCGACGATATGCGTGCCATCGGCCTGTCGCGCCAAAAAGCCAGCTACCTCATCGCTATCGCGGAGCACGCTCGAGACCAACGGGTCGATTTTGCGCGTCTCGATCGACTCGACAATGATGCGGTTATTAATGAGCTGACCGCAATTAAAGGAGTAGGCACCTGGACCGTTCACATGTTTCTCATGTTTTGCATGGCTCGACTCGATGTTTTGCCGGTTGGCGACCTAGGCATAAAGCGAGGCGTCCAGCACGCCTACCAACTCCCGGGCTTGCCCACACCTGAGCAGGTGGCTGCTATTGCCGAGCAGCGGCACTGGCACCCTTACACATCCGTCGCCAGCCGCTACTTGTGGCTCTCGCTCGACAATGCCCCGAAATAACACAAAAAGACCGATAGATTCGGTCTTTTTGCTGTAACTTATTCGTGACTACTTACTAGTCTTCTTGGTCTTTGCGTCAGCCTTCACAGCTTTCGCAGTCTTAGTCGCCGTCTTCGCAACACGCTTGCCGGTAACTTTAGCCTTAGCAGCAACATCATCAGCGGACTTCTTGACGTCATCGCTGAATTCTTTGACCTCTTCGGCCACTTCGGCAGCGCCTTCTTTAATAGTCGCAGCGCTTTTCTTTGCAACCTTACGGGCTTCTTTGGCAGTGTCTTTTGCCTGTGTCTTCAGGTTATTCGTCTTATTCTTGATATCTTGACGAGTTGCCTTGCCGCTCTTTGGGGCAAGTAGTACACCGGCAACATAACCGGCAGCGGCAGCTGCAATAACTTTAATGATTCGGCTCATAGGATTTACCCTCCTTATTACTTACGGAATGATTTAACAATTTCACTAAATACCTTTGTCGGTACCAGCCATTCGCTCGCGTTGGCTACATTGTCAGTGATACGATTAACGCGATCAGCGATGCGGCGTACCTTTATGACGATTGTAATAGCAATCACGAGTACTGCTATCATCATAGCCGATAGCAGGAGGACTGCAATAGTGAGAAGTGTAATGATTGTTGATGTATCCATATACTTCCTTTTGTTTGTGTTTGTAAGTGATTACTTATTTACATTAACATAAGTTTTATAAAAAAGCAATAGCTATAACATCATTGTCTGATCTATGCCAGCTGGTAGCTGGTCGGTCGGGAGTAATTGCTCAAGGCCGCCACCTTGCATGTACTCGGTGTAGAAATGATACAGCGTCACAATTGTCGCGATTCCGGCAAGGAGCGTAAACACCCCAAGAATCACCGCAAACCACAGCACCGTTAGTCCGGCAAAACGCTTGTAACGCTCTGTCTCCAATAACTCCTGGCCCTGCTTGTCACGCATGGCACCGGTCATAATCAAGAGCAGATCCACAATCACCCAGGCACCAAGTCCACCAAGAGTTAAGAGTTTTAGGATACCGGTGCCAATTTTACCGAGGTAAAAACGGTCAACGCCAAACATACCCCACATAAAGCTCAAAAAAAAGGCTGCCAAGAAATGACGCTGATTGTTCGGCGCCTGCGGCTCAACATCCACCAATGTCAGCTGCTCGCTAGTCATACTAGTCTCGCTTTTCGACAACCTGAATGCTAAGTTCGTCAATTTGCGCCTGATCCACGAAGCTCGGCGAGCTCATCATCGTATCAACACCGGAGCCATTCTTTGGAAAAGCCACAATCTCACGAATATTCTCTTCGCCGGTCAGAATCATAAAAATACGGTCGACACCAAAGGCGCAGCCAGCGTGTGGCGGCGCACCGAACTTAAAGGCGTTAATCATCGCGCCAAAGCGTGACTCAACATAGGCCTCATCATACCCAAGTACACCAAAGGCCTTATATAGT
>CAMPGV010000027.1 GCA_946885745.1 uncultured Candidatus Saccharibacteria bacterium
CCAACCATGTCAACGACAACACCACTTCCGTCCACAAGCTGCACACTGCCGCCTGTAGTACTTAAGCCACCAGTGAATTGCACTGCAGCAACTAGAGTGCTATTCACCGGCTGGGATGCAACTGCCTCTTTCGAGAGAAGCGTCTCCTTCTCACCAGCATCGAGAAAGACGTGCCAATTAATCGGTGCAGAAAAGTCCACAAGGACTGTCGGCGAACTGTTACCACTCGCCGTTTTATAGAGGAGTCTCCAGTCGGTCAGATCAATAGACTGCTCGCTGAGGTTTTCAATATCAATTCTCTCAAACTTTGCATCCGTACCCGCAGCCTGAACGAGCACAATACGGACACCAGGAGCACTCTCTGCTGAGGCAACCGTATAGAGCACAATAGTCATGACTATTGCCACAATGACACTGACGCCCATCAGCATAAGCTTCATAATGCTTACACTATAGCGCGCCGTGTAAATATGTCAACAATATTTAATTATTTACTCAGGTAAATCTACGGTAATGTCAGCGTTCGTATGGACGTTCACTACGTCATCAAGATCATCAAGTGCATCGAGCACCTTCATTACTTTTTGCGCCGTTTCGGCATCGGCTACTTCAATTGGTGTATTAGCTACATACTGCAGCTCAGCTTCGCTGATTGTCAGGCCAGCATCGACAAGTGCCGTGCGAACTTTAGCGAGGTCCTTTTGGTCGGTATATACGACAATTTCACCATCTTCTTCAGCCGCGTCTTCAGCGCCAGCGTCAAGAATCGTCAGCAAAGCATCCTCGCCAGTCGCCGCAACACGAATCACGCCTTTGCGGGTAAACTGAAAGGCCACACTACCGGCATCGGCAATCGAGCCACCATTCTTTGTAAGCGCCGTACGCACATCCGGGTAAGTACGATTCTTGTTGTCGGTTGCGGTTTCGATAATAATACCAACACCACCTGGACCATAACCTTCGTACGTCACTTCTTCGAGGGCTGCTGCATTCTTATCAGCAACACGGTCGATGGCACGCTGAATATTAGCGGTTGGCATATTGGCAGCCTTCGCCTTTTCGATAGCGAGAGCCAATGACGAGTTCATACTCGGGTCAGTACCACTACGCGCAGCGATTGCAATCTGGTTACCAATCTTCGTAAAGACAGCACCACGCTTAGCGTCATTCACGCCTTTATCACGTTTAATTTTAGACCACTTATTATGTCCAGCCATATTGAATTAAATCTCCGTTAGAACAGATATCGTATTTAAAGATATTATATCAGATTGTAAGGGGTTATTCCACCGGATTGGCGTCGCGCAATGAGTAGCCCGTCGCCCGATGCATATATATACAGCCCATACCCAAGATTACGTATACCGCCCCAGCCAGCCAAGCCTCAAGAGAAAACTCCATCAAAGCCCACGGTAAATTCGCCAATGTTTGCGCCACCCAGATCATGTAGCCCAGCAGCCACTCCACAAGCTGTCCGATCAGGTTTCCCGCAACAGGTAAGGTCATTGCCGCCACTCCGGCCAAAAAAGTTAGCAGCATAGCTAAAGGTACGAGTGGCAAGACTAAGATATTAGCGATAATCGCCACTGTGCTAAATTGACCAAATGCAACGAGAAGAATCGGAAGCGTAACCACGAAGGCCGCTATTGTTTCTCCAGTAATCTGGCGTATAGTACCCGGTTTCTTCTCGCCAAAGAAATATCTCTGAAATAAGGGCGCCACAATCATCACACCCGCAAATGCCGCGAAGCTCAATTGCCATCCCAAATCACCCCAGCCATAGCTTGGATTAATCAGCAGCGTCACAGCAGCAGCGAATGGCAACAGCACTAGCGGATGAAACCGTCGACCATAGTACCACGCTAAAAGCGCTAGGCCAGTCACGAGGCCCGCACGTGACATACTAGGGCTCATGCCTGTGACTGCGATAAATCCAATAATCATTGAGCCTGCCGCTAATGTTGCTAAATATTTAGACACTCGCACAAGCAATCGGCGCATGATTCGTACCAAAATTGTGAGATTATAGCCGCTTGCAACTACAATATGCGTCAACCCTGCAGCTTGCAGTGCCAGACTTAGATCCTCGGGCAACCCCCGACGTTGCCCCAGAAGATAACCAAGCCCCAGGCTAATCGCTGGCTCCTCCACTACTTGCCGAACCTGCCCGGCAAATCCATCGCGCACTTGCCGCGCCACATCACCGGGCACAGGTCGCGATACACGATCCAATTCGGCACGATACATCGTTGCCGCAAACCCGCCAAAGCCTTCGGACAGCTTACCATTTACCAATATACGGTCGCCACGCTTAATATCAGCATCGCTGTTTAATGTCACACGAAATAGGCCGGGCAACTGATGCGTGTCGAGAGTTGTATCGCCAACCCTTAATAACATAGCACCGTGGCGATCACGCTCTACATCATCTCTGACGACTCCCGATACTTGAACTTGCTGGCCTCTAAATAGTTCGTATGGCTGTAATTCGTTGCTAAGAACTGAACCTCGCCACAATCCCAGTAGGCCACCCGCAATTACTATAAACACTACGCCAAGCATCCAGCGCGACCACAAGCATAGACCCATAAGCACAACTGCACCAACCAGCCATATATGTGATCCAAACCAGCCTTGAGGCGCATATTGAACCCCAATCACACCCACGATCACGCCGCAAGCAGCGGCACAAATTAGCCATGAGCTATGTATCTTCCGGCGGAGTTTCCACCAATTCATACACGTAGTATGTCATAGATACAACGAAAATCTATATGCTTTTACTATGTACCAATTGCATGGTACCTTCGGAACTCTGCCGTGCGCTCGAGCCCGGGGCCATTCCATAGAAAAATCCCATCACGAGGATGGGATTTTTCTATGGAGGGTCCAGTGGGGCTTGAACCCACGACACCCTGCTTAAAAGGCAGGTGCTCTAACCAGCTGAGCTATGGACCCGTATTGTTAACTCTATAAAGATACCATTTTACAGGGGAAAATGTCAATGTTTAGCAGGCTTCTCGGGCTTTGGTGTTCGAATCCCGAGGCCGTCGAAAATCGCTAGTATCAACAGCGCACTCGTGCCAAGCATCCTCCAATCAGTCAGACCTGTGAAAATCGTTTGCCCTACACCCTCAATAACAAGCGCCGACTCAAAGATATCAAGCATCAAGAAAACGGCGAGCAGCGCAAAGAGCAAGGCACCAGTCACTCGACTACGCATACCACGATACACCGGCCCGCTAATAAACAGAAACGCCGCTGGCAAAAGGAGTAACGTCGCAGCCACAAGGCTCTCAAGCGGTGGTCGCAAGATCACAATACCCGTCTGAGCTACGAGCGGTGTCAAATCCCCTACCCACAGCTCACTCATGATCGCGCCGGCGGCCAGCGCCAGACCCAACACACCAAAGCGACGCTTCGTAAGGAACGCCAAACCAAACAAGAAACCAGCTAGTACCGAAACAACCACTAAGAAACTCACGATTTTTGCTCCTTTTCATCCGCTAGTTCAAACCGAGCTGTATCGCCAATACCGATTGCTTTGCGCTCAACCGTACCGGCTGCCACTTCAAGCACGTACCGTGCTGGCTTTTCGGGGGTAAACGAATCTGGGTAGCTTTCAGGTGGCATATTCTTCACAATATGAACGACACGCTTATTCGCATCAAGCCAAATTACATCAATCGGATAATTCATGTCTTTCATCCAAATAGACCACTTGGCGCTTGTCTCGAAATCAAACAGCATACCCTGATCGGCCGCCAGCGATTCAGTGCCGCTCAATCCACGTAGCCGCTCGGCGTCGGTCGTGGCGACACGCACCTTAAAAACACCGTCACCAACGTAGAGAGTCGAGTGTGTCTCCGCCAGCCTATAGACCATCCCTGCCCCGACAATCACAATCAAGGCAAGAGACAATATAATGAGGATGGTAGAGAAAGCATCTTTACGCAACCAGCGTAAATGACGGTTAAATTTCATACTGCTTATTATAGCAGTTATGCTTACGCGCCGACTTTGTCTTTTTTGTTTCGACGCTTGGCGTTCAATTCAATGTATTCAATGATTGGACCAGCCACATCGCGGCCTGTCACTTTTTCAATACCAAAGCCCGGGCTTGCATTCACCTCAAGGACAAGTGGGCCACGATCAGAGCGCATCATATCAACACCGGCAATATTAAGCCCCATCGCGCGTGCGGCCTTGATAGCCATCTTGCGCTCTTCTTCAGTAAGCTTAATCTTAGTACCTTCGCCGCCCTTGTGAAGGTTTGAGCGGAAGTCGTCATCAAGCGACTGGCGCTTCATGCTCGCAACCACACGGCCACCAACGACGAATGCACGAATATCAGTACCGGCGGATTCTTTTACAAACTCTTGAAGCAGTACGTTCGTACCATCATCGTTCGTCAGATAAAACGCCTGAAGTACAGACTTAGCGGCCTTCTTTGTTTCAGCAAGCACCACGCCATTACCGTGTGTACCACGTGCCAACTTGATAATTACCGGCGTACCGCCCAGTTTCTCAATCAAGTCATCAATGTCGGTTGAGTTGCGCGAAAAGACAGTCTTTGGAATGCCTACACCGGCTTTGGCAAGAAGCTGCGAACTACGTAGCTTATCACGTGATCGGTTAATAGCAATTGAACTCGAAACCGTATAGACACCCTGCATCTCTAGCTGGCGCACGATAGCCGTACCATAACGAGTCATGTGCGACGCAATACGAGGGATGATTGCATCAAACTTCGCCAAGTCTTCACCCTTGTAACTAACCGTTGGGTTATTTTGCTCGATTGAGGCATAGCAGTCGCGATACTTCACGATCTTTACTTCATGACCACGCTTGATAGCCTCTTCCTTGAGGCGCTTAGTCGAATAGTTGCCGGGACCGTTGGATAAAATTGCAATCTTCATAATCAGACATCTCCTCTTTCGTTATCTAGGTGGTATTTTTCAAAAAAGCCGACAGGATCTTTTCGTAACTCTGCATTGAACGGGCCATCTCCTGTCACTCTTTCAGCTTGCTTGCGGCGACCTTTAGAGACATCAACAATAAATTTATTATTTAAAAGCCGACAGCCAATCAATACAGGATACGTGTTGCGGGATCTATCTGCAAGGGTAAATGATGCCCTGACTTTCCTTTTTTCAATAACAACCGTGAGCTCAATCTTGTAGCGCACCTGCAGTGTGCCATGCGCGCTTCGCACAGCGCTTGCCTTATACTTTTTTGTCGTATGGCGCTGGCCAGTATAGTGCGGCGAGTCCTTGGCAAAAAGGCAAAATGACAGACTTCCGTCTTGACCCATCGAAAGGTCTGATGCCCATATCGAAGAGCCGTCGGCGCCCGTATCGACCTTTGCAGGAACTTTCAGACCATCTTCCGACACAAGGACGATATCGGTCGTACGTCCAATGACTGCCTTTTGCTTTATCATCTTAATTATTTTAACACTGTTGTTAGTTTTTGTCAATGCTGATCTTGCTTACGATTAAGTCCACAATCACATCTACAATATCAATGTTTGCTGCCTCAAGGCAATGCTGATACAGCCCCGGACGACCATTTTCATCAACAATCACAAAGCCTCCCGGCGTTGCAATAAAATCAAACCCAATAATATCTTTGCCAATAGCCTGCTGGGCACGCTTAGCTAAATCTACAAGCTCGCTAGACGGCTCAACATATACCGAGCTCTGTCCGCGCCCATCTTTTTTCTGCGGATCATAGACCTTCCAGTCGGAACCACTCAGCGACAGTGGCTTGCGATACCCGATAACTGGCCGCCCTGCCACCATACTGACTGACACCCACTGTGATGGGTCATTTTCGTAAAACTGCTCAAGAAGCACATGCAAGTGACGGCCACTTAGCGCAACCGCTAACTCGATGGCACTTTGCAGATCCTCGATCGTCCGGCAGCGAACGATACCCGACCCCCAGCCACCAAAACGCGGCTTCACAAGGACTTGTGAGCCCAGCTCCTGAAAAGCTTTCTCAATACCCGCGCGGTCCTCACTTCTCACAAGTGCATATCGCGACACCGGCAAACCCGCAGCTTCAAGCGCTTCGTGTGCCCTAAGTTTGTCGTTTGTGATCTCGGTGCTATCGGCAGTGTTAATAACCGTCACGTCCTTCTCAAGCGCTCTCAAAAGATGAACGTAGTAATTATCGGCACCCGATTGAGATGGTCGCAATGTATCATGCCAGAAGTAAACATCACAATCATTAAGGCAAATGTCACCAACATAGACTTTGCCATTAATAAGCACACCTTCACGGAAGTCTGCTTCAATCAGCTCGATATTATAATTATCAGTAAGCCGCTGCTTGATCTGGGCAACTTTCTCAGCCGAGAATGCTCCCTGTACTGCTTTAAAAAAGCCTACTTTCACTTTACTGCTCATGCTGATACCTTTCGAAAACATATTCAATTATTCTGCGTGCGACATCTATGCCGGTTGCCGTCTTAAAGCCCTGCCATTCCGGACTGATATTCGTCTCAATAACAAAAGGTGTGCCATCGGGCGCATGTGCAATATCAACACCGGAAATATCATACCCCAGACTTTTATGAGCTTGCAGCGCCAACAACTCTTCTTCCGCTGATGTCTCGTAAGCCGTCGCAGACCCGCCCAGGGAAACATTGGTACGAAAATCATCACTCGCCGATTCACGCTTGATTGCACCTATCACTTGGTCGCCAATGCAGATAATACGTAAATCATAGGGGATATTCACATAATCCTGAATGATAACCGTGTGGCCGTGTTCTTCGATTTCTTTACGAAGTACCGATTCGTCCGCGCAAAGTCGGACGCCTTTTCCGCGTTGCGAATCAACGTCTTTTACGACCACCGGGTAGTGGCCCGAGAAGCCCGCTTGCACTAGCGCTTCAAAGTTTCGCGCTGAGTACGTTGGAATATGCCTCACTCCCGCGAGTTTATACACAAGCGATTCATGAAACTTTGACGGGACAAAATCACGCGCAAGTTGTGCGTCAAGAACGATCTTGCCACGATCCGTCAGGACCCGTGCTAAAGACTGCGCCAATGCATAGTTCTTGTTATAACCCCTAAAAATATAGGTGTCGTGCTGAAAAAAGGGGTGTTGATCAAGTGTTTCGGTGGCAAATGCAAGATCCTTTAACGCAAAGGACTGAATCTCCGCACCTAAACCCTCAGCTGCTGCAACGAGATCGGCTGTATTGAGGGACCCGGGACTGGATATAACTGCGATCTTCATTTGTTTTACCATACCTTAACCTTTACATGTAATTGTGGACTATTATTGATCCGCTGTCCACGACAGTGCTCACACTTTTATTCAGTAGCTGAAGTAGCCTGGTCGCGAGCCGCCGCTAATCTTGCTACGTGCTGCTCATTAGTTGGGTCGAACTTACCGCTCATAAGATAATCAAAGATCACATCAAGTGAGACACCGGCTTCAGCTTGTGTTGAAATATATTCACCAATCTGCTGGAATCCTGCGTAGTATGAAATGTCTTTCGTAAAGACACCGACGTACTCATCCCCGAGTGATCCACGATAAATACGGTTGATGTGGGCATAGACCTCTTTCTTGATATCTTCGTCAGATTTACGAAGATCTGCATCTTCCATCTCATTACGAACATAGGCACGGGTCATTGCAAAATCGAGTAACTCACTTCGAGTACGAGGTTGGCCATCGATCTCACCAAGCGCAAGTGCAATGTCTGCATAACGGTCAACTACCTTGTCAGGCACCTGTCCGGTAATCGCATACTCAAAGAAGACACCGAGACCTTCTTCGGCGTCAAGATATCCGGACAAACCGCTACCGAGTTCTTTAGATAGCTTTGCCCCATTGACGGCGCGTTGCGCATGAACAAGTACTTCATGACCAAACAATCCCTTCGCCTGCTCTGGGCTAACGCTTGCACGCTTCATACCAACACTAATAATCTTCTTGCTACCATCTGCACTCAACTGGTCTTTGTCCTCAACGCGCAGCACACTCCAATCAGCCCACGCTGAATCGTGCTGATCAGCAAGTACAAGTAGCGCCTTCTCAAAGCGCTGCGCAAGGTCTTCCATCTCTATACGCTTTGGAGCCGTATCGAGCTCAAGCGCATCGAAAACTCGCCCAAAACGGTCCTGTAGAATATCACGAAACCCCTCCGCCTGCTCTAAAAATGGAGCTTCTACTTCCTCGCCCTCACCAAGCTCCACACCATTGTACTGAGCGCGCTCAAGTAAGTGGTTAAGAAGCGGGGCATCCACGCCGTATTGATAGGCTCTGGCAGCCAAATCATTCACCTGCCTTGCAAGAATATCTTTAGCGATAGCCGTCTCTGGAGATCCGTAGATTTCAGATGTAGCCTGGGTGTAGCGATCCGACCACAGTTGCTTGCTTTCAGGGCGCACCGCTTCATTATTGAGCCTAGCAGAGCCCATGAGCATATACTGCATAGCGAGTTGCTGTGCCGCCTGACGCTCTTCAAGAGAATCGTCAGTAGTATTCCAGAAAATCTCCTGCCTCAACCCCTCGTCTACTGCATACGTTGCGGCCGCCTTTGTGAGACCAGCATATTCCAGACGCTCTGATCGGGCCGACTCGGGAGTTGGCTTAATTGCGTTAAGGACAAGTACTTTCTTTGGGGCTGGGGATGTTTCAGACATTTGCTATATACTACCATAAATAACCTTTTAAGTCAATAAGGCATTAGCGAAATGGGAACGTAAACAACTCCTTATAGTCTTTGGCCACCTCGCATCAAACGCCAGACAACAATTGCAATAAGGAGCAGGCCAAGGAAACCAAGCCACAGGAAGGTGTATTCACGCAGGAAGTAGAGGATGGCCGCGGCACTGGCAGCGATTCCCCACCAAATTGCCCAGTTCTTTTGACGGAATGCGCCGATGACGAGGAGTGCCAAGTGTTCCGCCAAGAAAAGGAACTGATAGAAGCCACCCTCGGCTAGCGCATAGATACCCGACGACAGCGTGACCAGTCCCATCGCAATAACAAGACGCGCGCGAACACCAGTGTGGCGCAGTGCCGCGATCAGCATGACCACCATCGCCCACCAGTGAGCATAAAAGACCGCATTGAGCTCTGGATATAGACTGCCCATAAGCCGCTGGAAGGCTACGTTTGCAAGATAGATCGCCCCTTCACCGAGCGCCCAGTTTTTACGACGATACGCTTCAATCCCCAGAGTGGCGGACATCGCCAACAGCATTAGGGCAAGATCTAGCGTTAAGCCTTCGGTTACAAGCACTGTAAAGCTCGCCAATGCAAGGACCGCCCAGGTGGACCAAAGCATTGCCTGTTCACGCAGCTTGTCGCCAAGCCCAGCAAAGACACCGTATCCGAAGTAGAAAATCACAGCCAAAATCCAGCCCACCCCGAGCACCAGCCATGACATATCAAATTCAGCCCACAACCAGAACTGCACCGCAGCCACAGCCAGAAGGCCATTGCCAATCACCATCAGGCCCGCCTCACGCTCAGCATACGACGCACCCCAGAAAATAATTGCGCCAACAGCCAGCACAATACCACACCAGCCAGCGCCGAGCATTGCAGCGATAATCAAGCTCATAATATAAAACCCAACATATGACACTTGGAAAAGCGAGGCGTAGCGCTCTGAGCGATCACGATTCCACCAGCGAAGCGCCAATGAAGTGACGGCCGCCACCAGGAGAATGACCGCTGTCGTCCGCGCAACCACCACATCCCCGGACCATGCGCCCATGAAGGTCATAAAGAGCAACAGTAGCCCAAGGGTTGTCATCATAAACTGTCGCCCCGATTGTCGAAACGCCGCATGAAGACCAGCTGCTGCAAAATGCAAGATAGCAGCACCACCCCAAGTAAACAGACTCGCCCACGCAAACGGCAGTTCTATAATCCACACCAACAACACTAATGCAGCAACGGCACAAGCACTCGCGGCCAGCTGAATGATAGGCATCTTTTCGATATACGACAATAGACTAAATAGACCGACTCCAAGAATAAGCATAGAGAGTACCCACTCGTTTGATACGCCAAATGCGGCGATAAGTGCAAGCACAAAGTAGGCAATACAGGATAAAAATGCCGCGCCCGAGAAGAGTGGGCGCCTTTTTCCATACCAAACACGAACAAATATAGTCACAGCGACCACCGCCACAAAGGCAGCAACCGTCCAGCGACTAACCACCTCGGAGGTATCAAATAGTCCAAAGCCAATGAGCGCAAAGGCAAACTGAGCTGAAATAAAGTTATATGCCATGTGCGTCTCGCGACGCGCAAGTCCATATACGGCCGTCACAAACCACAATATCGCGGCAGTCACACCGCCAATGAACATTAGCTGCCACTCTACAGGAATTGAAACATACGAGCTGAGAGAAATAACGCTAGCAAGCACTAACGCCGCTCCAGCAAATTGGAGCCACGCCTTCCTGAACACATGCGCCCCGACATACAGTAGCGCGGCCACGGCCGCATAGCCGAGACATTGCACCAAGACTCCACCATCGAAGCCAGTAGTTATTAAGATCATAGCCAGATACACACCATAGGCGACAATCATGAACTGGCGTACATTCACTGAACGCTGCTCCAACTTCGCATAACCCCGTAGCGCCACGGAAGCGAGCACAGCAAAGACAAGCGACACACTCCACCAAGCAAGTTCTGGCTCAAGTAGCTGGCGAGCAACAACAATAGGCAGCAATAGTGAAGCAGTAAGGCCTATTAAGCCTACCCAGGCATTACGGAACCTCAATGCCGCACCCACGCTCGTCAATCCAAGCACCAAAAGGCCGATTGCATTGAACACAGGCGCATGCTCGAGGAATTGCCAGGTAAGCAGGGTCAGAGCTTGGACTACGAACAGTACGATCACCCATTGGCGCTCAACAGCAATGCGACCAACACGACCAGCCTTATACAGTGAGTACGCCTGCTGAAGAGAGGCAACAACAAAGAGTGTCATCGCCGTAACCCCAAAGTCACCATTGCCAAAATCTACTGCAAAGATTATCGCAACGAGTGTCAGTAAGACACGTACCGCCCCCTCCTGAATGAGGCTACGGGACTGGAACCAGGCAATAACGTAATGCAGCAGTGCAACTGTTGAAATTATCTCGTAATCAACAACCGTTAGATTACGACCAAAGACAAAACTAACCACCAATACAATTGGTGTCACCACTTGCCCAGTGCGCTCGATTGGCTGATGAAAAACAGAAGGCAGCCATCGTGGCCTTAGAGTGGCAACAAAACTTGCCAAAAGTGAAGTGACAATCAGGAAGACAAACTGCCCGACAAGACCGGTTTCCATAGTTGCAGCCAACGACCCGGCAGTCGACAAAACAAACGCCATTGTTAAGTACGATACAAGTTGATTCTGCAGTCGTAGCGCTGCCAAGATATATGCACCCAATCCAATGAGAGATGTAATCAACCAGGCAACCTCGGCGCTTAAGGCGGTGTATTGCCCAAGAGCAACACCTCCAAACGGTACGAGCGCTAGACCCGTTCCCAGGAAAGCACTTGCCGCCGGACGAAGGCGCTCAACAGAAAGATGAAGGATAAAACCGACACCGTAAAATGCGACAATAATCAGCCACACGCCAATCAATTTCACCATATCTGGCATTGCCGCCCC
>CAMPGV010000028.1 GCA_946885745.1 uncultured Candidatus Saccharibacteria bacterium
ACTATACACAGAAACAAGGAGGATTTCATTATGGATTCTACGAACACTATCTTACTCAGTAAACAAGGCATGAAAGATCTAAAGAAGACAATCGCTAATCTCGAACGTGATCGTCGCCAGCTTATCGAAAATCTACACGATCTCGATAAGACCGATGGGCACGATGAACGACTAGAGCGCAACGAGAAGCTTCTGCAGCTCGAAACTATCGAGGCAGACTTAATCGAACATACGAATATTCTGCAGCACGCAAAGCTCTTTCCGCGCAAACGCGATGCACTACGTGTCGCTATGGGCTCGGTTGTCGATCTAATCGACACTAGCGGCCGGATCGTACGCTACACGCTCGTTGACAGTATTGAGGCAAACCCGAGCGACGGGCGCATCTCAATCAAGAGCCCGCTTGGGCAAAACCTACTTGGCAAGCAGATTCAGGATGTTGTGGAATGGTCAGCCGGCCTTCGCAAAAACCAAGTTCGTCTTCTTGCCATCTCTTAAGATAACCTAGCATAAGAACCGGATACCCTCATCGTAAGATGGGGGTATTTAGTTGGGCGCATTTGTATCTCTTGATATAATGGTGCTAATGCTTTATTACACAAAAACAACCAAACAAACCTTACATGAGCTCGATGTTTCCGAAAATGGCCTTGCGGGCAGCGCAGCCGATGAGCGCTTGCGTATTCATGGCCCCAATAGCATACGCGTAGCAGGTGATCCTCTATGGCGCAAACTGATCGAACCTTTCACGAACGTTTTCATGCTCGTCCTGTTTGTCGCAGTGTTAATCAGCATCTCCCATCACGCATATCTCGACGCAGCCATTATTGGTGTCATCATGGCGGCCAGCGCGATCATCTACTACGTGCAGCGCTTTTCGACTGAGCGGATATTGCGCTCTTTACAAAAACACAGTGAACAAAAGGTCGAGGTACTGCGCAATAATAAGCCGGTTGAAATCTCAGCCGAAAAGCTTGTCCCTGGCGATATTATTATCCTGGCAGAAGGCGAAAAAATACCCGCTGACGCACGTATCCTATTTGCGGAATCACTCCGTGTCGATGAGTCACAGCTAACCGGCGAATCGGAGCCAATTGGCAAACACGCAGAGCCCCTTGATGGTGAAAAAGAGGTATACGAGCAGGCAAATATGCTCTTTCAAGGCTCTTTCATCGTTGCCGGCGACACAACTGCCGTGGTGGTCGCAACTGGCAACAACACCGAATTTGGCCAACTTGCCGCACTAACCGCCGATCGCAACATTGCCAGCCCTGTTCAAAAGAAGATCGATAAACTTCTATCCCAAATTATTGCCGTCGTCGCCAGTGTCGCGCTTGTTACTTTCGGGCTCTCACTAGCTCGTGGCATGGAACTCTCCGAGAGCCTCCGCTTCGTCTTGGCATTATCTGTGAGCGCAGTCCCAGAGAGCCTGCCGGTCGCTATCTCGGTCGTTCTTGTACTTGGAATGCGCCGTATGGCAGCCCGCAAAGCACTGGTACGTAATATGCGCGCTATCGAAACCGTCGGCGTCATCACAACCATTGCGACCGACAAAACAGGTACACTGACAAAGAACAAATTAACCGTTCAGGAGATATGGCAACCCCGTGGCACAAAAGCCAACCTGCCATCGCTCGTCGCCCACAGCATCAACCGTGCCAATCACGGCATGCACGACCCACTAGATACCGCACTTCACGATTATGCCGAGCGTGAACGTACCGCGCTGCCAAAAGTTACCCCAGTTACTCGGTTTCCGTTTGACCAAGCTACTGCCATGAGCGGCAACTTATGGCACCACGGCGCAGGGCTTGAGCTAATAGTAAAGGGTGCACCAGAGGCCATCCTCTCTCATAGTGACCTCACTGAGGCCGAGCATGAAGAGGCAACAGCAGCACTGCACAGCCTTACCGCCCAAGGCTACCGCGTTATCGCTATCGCTCACACGTCACTACGTACAAGCATTGCCAGCTTCAATGAGCTTAACCGCAGTACACGCCTAACATTTGATGGCTATGTAGCCGTCGCCGACGTGCTGCGTCCAGAAGCAAAAAAGGCCATAGCCATGGCCTTAAACGCCGGCGTTACTGTGCGCATGATCACCGGCGATCACTTTGAAACCGCATATCATATTGGTCGCCAGCTTGGGATGGCTGAAAACCGATCTCAGGTTTTTGATAGCCGTAAAATGAGTGTCATGAGCGACGATGAACTTCGCACAGTGATTGATGATACTCGCGTCTTCTCTCGCGTCACTCCCGAGCATAAGTATCGTATCTTGACCCTACTTAAGGAAAAGAACATTACAGCCATGACAGGAGATGGTGTGAATGACGTACCAGCCCTGGCAAATGCCCACGTTGGCGTTGCAATGGGTAGCGGAGCCGGTATCGCTAAAGACGCCGGGGATATTATCCTGCTCGACGATAACTTTAAGAGTATCGTTGAAGCGATGCGAGAAGGCCGCGCCATCTTTGCTAACATCCGTCGGATGCTATTCTACCTCCTCTCTACTAGCACAGGTGAGGTTATGGTGATGGTTGGTGCGCTTATTATTGGCATGCCGCTACCACTGGTCCCTGTACAAATCTTATGGGTCAACCTCGTCACCGACACCTCAATGGTAATCCCGCTTGGGCTCGAACCGGGTGAGCGCGACAGCATGAACCAGAAACCTAAAGCGCCAAATGCGCCGATCCTTGGCCGATTCCTCATTAGTCGCATGATTCTCGTAGCATTAACGATGGCCATCCTGACACTCAGCCTGTACGCTGCGTTCAGTGCGAAGTACGGGCACGAATACGGCCGTACGATTGCGTTCTCAGCCCTCGTTGTCATGCAGTGGGCAAACGCGTTTTGTAGCCGTAGCGAAAATGAGTCCCTCTTCTCACGCCTTCGTGTTATTAACGGAAAGTTCTATATCGGGCTCGCAATTGGCGCCAGCCTTCAGGCTCTCGCCATCTTTGGCCCCCTTGGACCGCTTCTGCATATCACACCAGTCTCCATCGGGGATCTTATCGTATCTGGCGTTATCGCCTTTGTAGTGCCAATTATTGTCAGCGAAGCGCACAAGCTACTTGGCTACATCCTTCGCAAACGACGCGCTAACGCTGCTGCCGCTAACGCTCTCGCTTAAGACGCTCGCCAGCCCGTCTCGCTAGCTTATACTGAACGAAAGCCGCAATAAACACCAGGAAGAATGCAGGCCAAATATAGGCAAAGGACGGCTTTGTAAAGTCAAAGAAATTGCGAGTCAATGCGAACCCAAAGCTCAGTAGAGCAACAGCAACAACCGCAATCAAGTACGCCATACGCGCAATGCGCGCCGTACGGTCATACACAACACCCAGCATAATTGACGCAATAAACACCATGTAGACACCAAAGAACGTCGCAACCAACACGGTGGCAGTAGCAACGCCGAGCTCATCATCCGGGTAGGCGCGACCTGCAAACCAGTAAAATCCTGTCACAACAGCTCCTGATATTGCAGCTATCGGCAAGACTGCTAAAAGCGTATCTCGCCAGAAATAGGCCGGGTTAATTCGATGTTGCGGGCGTGGCGGAAAAAGGGTCCACATGAGAGTTGGCAGTGTTACCAGGAACATGTTCATAAACGTTACATGACGCGGCGCAAAAGGATAGGCAACACCAATGATAAGTGTCGTCAGGAGCAGTACGACAGCGTAGCCGATTTTGTGAAAGAAAAGAGTAGCGATCAATTCTATCGCCTGCATAATTCGATTACCTAGTTTCATGCCAAGCGGCAGGGAAGTAAACGAATTGTTTAGTAAGACGAGGTCAGCCACGCGGCGACTCGCCGCCGCCCCGTCAAACATGGCTACGCCAAGATTTGCCTTTTTTAGTGCCAACGCGTCATTCACGCCATCGCCAACCATACCCGTAAACTGGCCGTCTTCAACGAATGTCTGGATCAACCTCTCCTTCTGCTCAGGAAGGACACGAGCAAAGATTGTCGTCCGCTTGACTGTCTTTATCCACTGTTCATCACTCAGAAGTGCGAGATCACCACCTGTCACAATACGGTCAGGGTGCTTTATGCCTGCCTGTGCCGCCACATAACGTACCGTATCAGGATTGTCGCCACTTATGACACGAAGGCTTACGTTATTTTCTTGCAGATATTGTACGGTGTCGATCACTCCGTCACGCAGTGGGTTGGCGAGAATAATCACACCAAGCGGCCAGGCGTCAGTAGAAGTTAATGATTTAAGTGGCGTCACATGATCATCAAAGCCCGCAACATACAATACGCGCTTACCATCAGCCGCCAACGACTCGACATAGCGCTGACGCGCAGGAGATAACGGTGCATACGCCCCAACATACTCTGGTGCTCCCATCATAAGTGTATAGACAGCGCCATCTATCTCAACTCGAATCGCACTTAATTTGCGTACCGATGAAAAAGCCAAGATATCAAGCACCTTGTACTCAGCGCCGCCAACAAGCGCTTCCTCGATTGCCGCTCCCGTTGCGTTGCCGCCGGCGGTCTCTTTCGCTAATATCCCTACGATTTCCTTATAGTGCGCCGTCACTCGGCGACGCCCACCCTTGAAAAGCTCGAGGTTTTCAAACATAATCTTGTCACTGGTCAGCGTGCCCGTCTTATCGACACATAGCACCGACAGTAACGCCATTGCTTCGATTGCCGCCAGCTTTTGAGGCAGTACCTTTGCTTGAGCCAGTTTTAAAGAACCGAAGGCCAAGAGGAGGGAGCTGGCAAGCAACAATCCTTCGGGTACCACCGTTACCGCGGCCGAGGTAATCGTCTTGAAGATTTTTACCGCATCAAATCCCGAGGTGTAATACACAAAGAAGATAAGTGCCGCTAAAAACAGTGCGCCATAGGTAAGGATAGTGATAGCGCGCCCAATAGCCCTCTGAAGTGGCGTCACCTGGGGGGTGTAGCGCTTCAATGACGCGGTCATAGCGCCCGCCTTACTGTGTGCACCGACCGCAGTGACACGCACAAGTGCACTACCTGCAACGACCGAGCTCGCTGCATACACGATATCTCCCGAAGTCTTCTCAATCGAAGCTGACTCACCGGTCAGCATACTCTCATTAACTTCAAGCCCTTGACTCTCGAGTACCTCGCCATCAGCCGGAATCTCATCGCCACTCTTAAGCTTAATCTGATCTCCATCATGCAGCTGATCGTACATAACGTCTTCATACTTACCATGAGCAACCATGCGACGAGCTCGTGGCGCACTCATAAGCTCCAGCTTCTTGAGCGCACGCTGCGCACGCACCTCCTGAACAATTGCAATCAGCGTATTAATAACAATCACGACTGATATAAACCAAGCATCGCGTCGTTCACCCAATATTAACAGGGTCGTCGCTAAGATAAAGATCGCAATGACAATCGGCGATACGAAATTTCGCCTGAGAATTGCCAGAAAATCCTTCATGTGACTATTGTAGCAGGTTCGCCTGCTTGAATCCTGAGGCGTATACTAAAAATATAAAGAGGAGGGAAGTATGCAAAAGATTATTACGCACCTATGGTATGACGATCAAGCGGAAGAAGCAGCGGAATTTTACACCTCACTGTTCGAGGACTCGCGCATTGTAAGCATTGCACGCTATCCAGAGTCTGCTGTAGAAGTATCAGGCAAGCCGGCCGGAAGTGTCATGACCGTTCTATTTGAGCTCGCAGGTCAGCAGTATATCGCCCTCAATGGAGGCTCGGACTTCAAGTTCAACGAAGCAATCTCACTACTCGTCAACTGCGATACCCAGGCGGAAATCGACAAGCTATGGAGCGCCCTTACCGAAGAAGGTGAGGAAGGGCCTTGCGGCTGGCTCAAGGATAAATATGGTCTATCGTGGCAGATTACCCCAACCAAGCTCAACAACATGCTTCAAGGGGAAGACCCTGAAGCCGATAACCGCGTCATGACCGCCATGCTTGATATGAAAAAGATTGACATTGCCACACTCGAGCGTGCTCAGCGCGGCGAGTAGTACATAACTCATACCGCCGCAACAACCGACAAATTACACTCCGCAGATCAAACTGAACTACAGGGCATTTGTAGCAGTGTTGCATTGAGCAGGGGCTCCTGTTTGGAAGCCCTTATTAAACCACCCCACGCGCTGCTCCGATGATCCGTGAGTCCATGTTTCCGGTGTCACCTGACCCTGCACCTTAGTCTGAATACGATCATCCCCAACCGCAGCTGCTGCATCTATCGCCTCGTTAATCTCACCCGGTTGGAATATACCGAGGTTTGCCACGGCATGTGCCCACACCCCGGCGAAACAATCCGCCTGCAGCTCAATTGCAATCGACTCTTCGTTAGACGGGGATGTAGTGGTATCGAGAATACCAAGCTGATGCTGCACATGATGACCCACTTCATGTGCCACTACATACGCCTCCGCGACATCACCACCCTGAGCTTCGAACTGCGTCTTTAAGGTATCGTAAAAGGTTTCATCTATATAAATGGTTTGGTCGACTGGACAGTAGTGAGGTCCGACATCGGAGGAGGCAATACCGCATGCCGACTGCGTTGCGGTACGAAACAGCACGAGCCGAGGCTCCTGATATTGGCGCCCGCTCTGTTCAAAAACTTGACGCCACACATCATTATTAGAGCCGAGCACAGCCGAAGTAAACTTCTCGTAATCATCCTTACCTTCAAAATCTTGCGTGGTATAAGAAGATTGTCCGACCGTCTGCAATTCACCAAGAACTGTACCAAGGTCAATTGGTTGACCACTCAGAAAGCTCATGAGAAGCGCCACGCCGACACCCACAACACCCAAGCCGCCACCAACCAACCCAAGGGGGCTGCCGCGCCGATCTTCGACGTTACCCGAACTTAGTATCTTACCCCAATCGGCCATTGTTTAACCTCTAATACGAACCAATTGGTCGATCATATGCCGGCTTCTGCCGTACCTTTACAGTAGAAACGCGACGCTGTACGGTCATGCGTTTCATTTCAGTCTCCAAATGCTTAACGTAAATTTTCTTCATCGTCATCCTCCTGGTCACCTAAGGCAAGATTGTCCATCTCTTTTTTAAACTCTTCAGGTGGGACCTGAAGCTCTTCGGTTGGATCGTCTGTAGCCTCGTTTGTAAATGGGTCCACAGCATCATTAGAGTAGTTCAAATCATCTTGGTATACAGCCTCGTGCTCATCATTAATAGTATCGAAGCCCTCTGAATGAGATAGCTCGACCTCGGCGGATAGCATATCGGAATCGTTAGTGTCTGGCTCTTCATCCAAAAAGTCTGTTTTGCCAGCAGAGATACGATTCATATCATTCGCTCGAGCGTTATAATCACTCTTAGGGTTATCTTCCATAGGCGTCCTCCGTTGTTACACCCTGTAAGTCTATAGCCTCGCACCGCGCCTGTATGTAAGATATTTCGCTATTTTCTTAAAATATTCTCAGCTTGATCAAATAGAATCATCCGTATAGCATTGATAACGGATGAGAATTTAGCGTTTTCGCATAAAGTAAATGATGAGCCCAAGCGATGGGATTGCGCTCACGAGAAGCACCACCCAAAACATATATGGCTGCTCAGCTCCGGGAATCGTCAGATTCATGCCAAAGAGTCCGGCTACCATTGTCGGCACAGTGAAGGCCAATGTAATAGTCGTCAGGACGCGCATCGTTTCGTTAAGTCGAGTATCCATGACGGCACGATATGAATCACGCAGGTTGGTGATTGTGCGCAGCAAGCTCGTACAGCGCGCTATCAACTGCTCAAGGTCAATCGATAAATCTTCAATAATATCTTTGTCGTCTTCGTAAAGTGTCAGCAACTTGCCACCGAGCAAATTTTCAAGTGCCGTATTAGTTGGTATGAGTGCGTCAAGGTAGTCATTGAGCTTACGCTCATACTCTACGAGCTGCGTAATTTCTCGCGGATTCAAGTTGCGCACGTCACTCGTTGCAGCACGCATTTGGCGATTAATCTGTGCCACGCGCGTACTATACTGGCGCGTAATCGCTTCAATCATGTACATAAATAATTTCGTCTTTTGCGTGGTTGGCACCTGTACAGTATCGATAAACGGCTGCCATAAACGATCAAGGGGGTCACTACTGACGGTCACCAGGTTCTTCTTACCCATGGCAAACAAAATTGGTGTCGTGAAGTCATTAAAGTCATCATCTGTATCGGGCAGGCGAGTAATAAAATATGTCCAACCATTTTCAGTGTCGAGGCGAGGCACCTCGTGCGGGTCGAGGCTATCGCGCAGAATATCCTCGTCAAGACCAAAAGCAATAAGTTCCTGTAGCTCTTCGTCGCCCGGCTGCTCACAACGTATCCAGGTGCCACTCAAAATCTCTTTAATACGAGTAATCTCTGGTTTCTGGCTAACGGAGCGGTAGAACGTAATCATCTCTCTTATGATACACCAGCAGCAGCTACTTTATGACATTGAGTTGGTTATTCGAGATTTGTTTTTGACACTGTTTCACTAACCTGCTGAACGGGTGGGGTGATTAACACGACTTTCAAGCTAACCCTATCTTTAAGCTTCATACTCTACTGGCCGGCCCAAGCGCGCCAACCGCTTGAATATGCATAACGAGCTGCTCCAGATCCGATAAGATCGCTACAAATTGCCGTATAGTTGGCAATCGGATTAGTTGTATACTCTGCAAAAGTTCGTCCGCTACCGTACGCATACGTTTTGCCAGATTTCGCTAAAGCAACTAGAGCATAGTTTGTACTAGAAGTACTGCCGCAGTATAAGAAATTAGTCGCTGTGTTCGTAATATCATAAGCGGATTTATTAAGCTGAGCCCCCACTGCCTCTAGACCGGTGTCCGTTTGCGCCGGATATGTCCCCAAGTCTACCTTAAGGAGTTCGATCTTCTTGCCAGTATTGGCCATGTCAGCTCGCACGCTCGCTTCGATAGAACGAGTCTGTATACCGTTATAGGCAACAATTGTAATAGCCGCCAGTATTGCAATCACAACGATGACAATCAATAGTTCAACAATAGTGAAACCGGTTGTGTGTTTATTTTTTACCCACATATAGTGACTTCAGTATACCCAACGACATGCTTATGGTAAAGCTTCTAGCAAGACCGCAGCATATAATGAACGATACTAGCGCCTATACTGCTGGATTATCGCATGAAGTCTATAACCCACGTACAATCCCCAGACCGTACCTAAAATCGTACGCTGAGTTTGCATAGTCCACTCCGCATCAGCACCAAGATTGAGGGCGGTAAATACGAAAATAAACCCCACCACTGCAGTGAAAATGCTGGCAATAATCAACGTCACGATCAGTTCTTGAGTAAATTTCAGTTTATTATTCATAACTACTTCACCCAAAGCCAAATTATGCCAGGGTTTGGCTGTGTGCCGTTAATCCATGGAGCAGGTGTAAAGCCCGAGGATGCGGTCGCAATCGTACCCCACCAACTGCCCGCGCCACCCCATGTCGTCAGCAGGCGAGATGAGTTAATATACGGCATAACAGTAGACGGTGCGCTGGTGTCATCAAGTGTCGTATCAACCGTCCATGTGTCGTACCGTTCGATGTTCGTCGTGTTATTTACGGCCGTGGTGCCAGTGAATGTATTGCTATACGGCGCCTCCCAAACACCGCCCCAGCGGCCAAGCGCCACAGCGTCCATGCGGTACTGAAGCTTACCGCCAAGATTTGTCTTAATGAGATCTGCTTTGTCGAGAATAGAGTACTGTGTTGAAATCGACGGATTCGCCTCATTTACACTACGAACATTGGTTGAATTCCAGCTCGTATACGGACCTGGGTTGGTGACAATCAACGTCCACCCGCCACCAGATGTTGTCATGTCGCAGTAGGCCATAAAGTCAGACGAAGCACCTGCAGGCTTAATGCGATAAATACCGCTACCAGTTGACTGACCAGCCTGTAACACGGCCCAGCACGACGTCGCGACAACGCCGTTTTGCATGTCACCCGGACAGCCCCCGCTCGATGGCTGCGTGGAATCAGATACCTTATATGAAACATTGCCACTTGTTGCGGTTACGCAGTAACCTTGACCCGAGTTTGTCAGTGTATATTGATAGCTAACGTCCGACCCGTTATTTATTTCTACTCCAGACAAAGAAGAAGGAAAGCTACCATTATCCACCTGATATAGTGCAAGCTTTTTCTTCACCTGCGCCAGTGCGTTGCTTGCCGTGCTCGCGCGAGCCCGCTGCTGAATGCCGTTATAGGCAACGATAGTGATTGCCGCCAAGATAGCGATCACCACGATCACGATTAGAAGTTCGACGATAGTAAAGCCATGTTGTTTATGTTTTGCCCACATTACTCACCAGTATATACAAGGTAATGCTCATGGTAAAGTTTACGACGCCAAATAGAAGAGCTCCCGCAGGCGCGGGAGCTCAACCGTAACGGGAACTCTCGACCACAGGAGCTGAGGCTCTAAATTTTGAGCCCGACACAAAAAAGACGCCAGATGATCCAGCCAAGACCAGCAGTGACCATGCCAACACCCATAAACACAAGTGTAGGAAGCCGAAAGTCAGTCTCTTCCCAGAACACATACGCCGCGTACGAACGAACTGGCTCAATAAAATAACCAAGAACTGCCACAAGGGCAACCGCCAGGCTCCATGCAACTATGACAAGAATCGTTAACACTAGAAACCTAACCACTCTTACAATGAAGCTTAGCACTCCTGTAATTGCTCGGCGAAGAAACTCTTTCACACTTTCCCAATCTTTCAAGGTAATACGAGGACGTCATTTTTTATTATAACATTATTCTTCGTATAATTCAATGTGTCACTTGGCGCTGAGACTACATTAAATACGTCACGCCACTAAGATGCCGGACCGGTTGAATTTGAAAGATTGGTCGTGCCGTTCCAAACCCAATCAGTACTGTTGCCATCGGCAAAAGCAGGAGTGCCTGCACCCTCGGTAATCAT
>CAMPGV010000029.1 GCA_946885745.1 uncultured Candidatus Saccharibacteria bacterium
GAATACTGTTCATCAACAAACCCCATAAGCTCCTTGTCTGCAGGAGAAAATGTAATGGTCTGACGCTTATCGGCGATTACGCCACTATACTGCGCACATAGCTCGCTGACAATCTTGTTAATGTCACTCGACTTCTTGCGTAGTACAACTTTTCCGGCATCTATCTGAGCAACCTTCAGGAGGCTATTGACGATTTGTATTTGACGCTCGTTACTGTCGTATGTTTTTTGAATTATTTTTGTAATATTCTCCGGTAGTACACCCTCAAAACCTTCAAGAAGTAAGCCGAGCAGCTGTTTGATAGCAGTTGCAGGTGTTCGAAGTTGGTGTGACGCCAGGGAGATGAACTCGTCCTTCGAAGCATTAAGCCGCTGCAACTCTCTCTGCTGCTCTTGGAGCAGAATATTAGCAGTTCGTAAGTTATCCTCCTGCTCTTTGCGCTCCGTAAGGTTGCGCGTCACCTTAGCAAACCCCTGCAGCTCTCCATCGTCGTCATATAAGGCTGTAATAACGACATTCGCCCAGAACTTAGTCCCATCCTTACGAACGCGCCAATCCTCATCCTCTACTCGACCTACTTTCCTCGCAATAATTAGTTCACGTTCCGGCTTTTTGTCGTCATTGTCTTCGGGTGAATAAAAGATTGAGAAATGCTTTCCGATAATTTCCTCGGGTGTATATCCTTTGGTTTTCTGAGCACCCTTGTTCCAGGTCTGGATATACCCGTCGGCATCCATGAAAAAGATGGCATAATCCTGCACATTTTCGACAAGGAGCTTATAGCGCTCGAGCTCGGTTAGTGTTTTATTGTGCTCTGTTCGCAGTGTGCTAGGCTGCATCGGGACATTATTATTAATCATCATAAAACTAACTCCGGCATTATATAACCATTACTACATTTGATCTTTACGATACCGAATATTAAATATTAACTTCTCTATTAATTTAATATGCAATATGTCATAAGGTTTATCAAGACAAAAGCCATTCTTATGCTGCACGCTAGGCGCTACTTGCTCCTCTATTGTTGTACTATGAAAGTATGAAAAGCAATCAAATTCCTGGCGGCACCGTACATGCGCTCCCTGCGGATCTGCGCAAGGCATTGAGCACCAACGCCAGCGCATCTGCGTCGTGGAGTAACATCACTCCTCTTGCTCGCAATGAATGGATTTGCTGGGTAGAGGGTGCGAAGCTTATCGAAACCAGGCAGCGCCGCATTGAACGAACACACACCGAACTCGCCCAAGGCAAGCGCCGCCCCTGCTGCTGGCCTGGCTGCATTCACCGCGATAAAAATGGCAAATCTTAATTACTGCCGCAAAAAAGATGAAGTCCAAATGGATTTCATTTTTTTCGTGGCTCTCGCTAGTAGACATACTTCACAACCATTTAGCAGTCACCCATTCCGAATATGCTAGCATGTAGAATATGACTACTCATAAAAGTAAAAATAAAAACACGACCGACTACCCGAAGGACGGTGCAAAAAAATATATAGCTACAATGCTTATGTTTATTGGGCTTATTGCATTCGCAATCATACTTTATGTGTTGATTCTTCGAATGACAGTGCCACTTAATTTTGGATAAATAACTATTAGCAATTAAGTACTAGTGAGCTAGTTTCGTTCAATTATAAGGCCATGAAAAAACCACCCTAGTGGGTGGACTTTTCATGGCTCCGGCAGCTGGGCTCGAACCAGCGACCTAATCGTTAACAGCGATCCGCTCTACCACTGAGCTATGCCGGAATACAAAGGCTATTATATCCGTTAATTAGGGGTGGAGTCAAGTAGTTTTAGAGCCGATTCCAGAGTATCGGCTTCAGCTTGCTTTTCTGGTGTGTCCACCCTGCGCCTTGAGGCAATCTGCCCCTTGAGCCAAGCAATGTGAGGATTCTCTTCGGAAGCAGTAGCCATTTCACCTGTCACCACTTCAAGCGACCGCGCCGAATGGTCTTTTTTACGTAGATAACCACGAGTGATCAAACCGTCGACATGCGTCGCAACCGTTGAAACGGACTTATATTCTAAGGCGCGCATCACTTCACGATAGCTTGGGCCGTAACCGTTTTCTTTAATAAAGTTACTAAGGTAATTTAGCAGCTCACGTTGCTTTTTTGTTGGTCGATTATCACTCATCTTCCCCTCCTAATGCAGTTGCCGCCAGCGCCCACCAGACGATTGCCACCGTGTCATCTGCCCATACTGGCAGTAGTAGGCCGATAAGCGCCATACCCACACCGCTTGCAAATGCCCCTAGTGCCAGCCAATCATCTCGAGCCCGCCATAGGCGCACCATAATAAGCCCAAAGATCGCCACAAAGAGCGCCAAACCTAACCAACCTGTTTCGTGCGCAATATAGAGATACTGATTCTCAATGATCACCCCGCCTTCGTCATCATCGTACAGCGAGGCCGACCCCGTACTGCCAATACCCGCACCAAGCGGTTGCGCCACCAGGCGGCCCACACCAAAAATCAACGATTCCACGTGGCCATCATTGGAACTGACCTCGGCACCGGTCGTTGGGTTCTCATGCAAGATGACGTTTGACACGAAGTTTGATTCCCATGCTACAGCTAAGCTGCCTGCTAGAATAACGAAAACAACACCTACAGCTAGCCAGGCGCGCCGCGACATTCTCCGTAACATCGTCACACCCAGCACGATCAACACCGTCACAATTGCTGCGACCAGCGCACTTCTTGAATAATTAATCCAGACCGCCACAAGACTACATGCCGTAATAGCACCTGTCGCCCACAAGACCTTCTTGCGCTCAAGGGGCAGCTTGCGGCGCACCAGCAAAGCCGTAATCATACCGAGGACAATTCCCGCATAGGCGCCGAGCGGATTTGGCCCACGCAGTGTACTACTGTACCGAATGAAGTCGGGGTTTTCGTCGACCGTCAGATACGGCGCAATCGTCTGCTTTGAGTAGCCTATATATGACAGGGTGTCTTTTGGTAAAAATAGCTGCAACGTCGCAAATCCGACAACAACAACAGCCCCAATAGCACCTATGTACACGATCTGTTTGCGCCACTGCGGCGCTAGGCGAATCAATACATAGACCAGCCCAAAGAAAAGCATGTAGCGCAAATCAATTGCAAACCCGGCCAGTTGCGCCAAGGTGTCTTGCGGCAAAATGATCGCAAGTACGATATGCAGCAGCGCATAGGCTACGATCAGCCGAAACAGCCAGTCGCGACTCAGCTCTCGCCACAACCCCTGTCGGGTTACCAGTACCCCTGCAAGCAGCGCGGCGGGTATCATAAGAATTTCTTTCCACGACTTAATCAGCGGGCTGTAATCAGGAAATACCGTTCCCAGCCAGACAGTCAGGGGTGCGTGGACGACAATACCGCCAAAAATAATCAGGAGGATAACCGCGTAAACAGAGGTGAGCCAAGCGAGCTTCATTACCTCCACTATAGCCGAAAAATGGTATAATAGCACCACCGATGTTATCTAAAAACACTACCGTCTACAGTCTCATTCTTGTCATCGCCGACTTCGCTATCCTTATGCTGGCTTTCATTGTTGCCTACACCCTGCGCGTCCAATACGACCCACGGCCGCTCGTCAATCAAATTGCTGCGATCGATTATTTCAATACTTTCCTGATTGTCATGCCATTTTGGATTCTTATCTTTGCTTCTCTCGGCCTCTACCGTGCCGCCGTCTACAACCGTCGTCTCGCAGAATGGGGTAAACTCGCTATCGGCGCCTTTGTCGGCATCCTGCTTGTTATTGGATGGGAGTATGTCAGCGAGCGCGATATCCTGCCAGCCCGACTTGTCGCTGCCTATGCTCTTGTGATTGCCTTTATTGCACTTGTCTGTGAACGTGAACTACTCCGTCTTGGTCGCTCGCTCATGTTCCGTTTTGGCAAGGGCATTAGCCGTGTCCTGATTGTCGGGAATTCACCCGCCACCTACGACATTGCTACTAATCTCGCCGAGACCCATAAAAGCGGCTACAAGGTTGTTGCGATTGCCGGGCCAAAAAACCTTGTGCCGAAGGGTTCAGGTATCACGCATTTCAGCTCGGTTGATCAGGCCTTAAAAGAAATTAACGATCTTCACATTACCACTATCATCCAGACCGATCTTTACGATTCCACTGACCGAAACCAGCGCATTCTTTCTGCCGCGCAGGTCAACCACATTGGCTACCACTTCATTCCAGGCGAAGCCGAATTCTACGCTGGCAAGCACGTTGTTGACGTTTTCTTGGGCTACCCGATTATCTCCGTCTCCCAGACGCCCCTCATTGGCTGGGGTGCCGTCGCTAAACGCCTGTTTGACGTTGTCGGCAGTCTCGTCTTAATTGTCCTGCTGTCACCACTTCTTCTCACTGTTAGCCTCCTCCAACTCATTCTTAATCCTGGCCCAATCTTCTATAAAAGCATGCGTCTCACCCGTTATTCACAGCTCTTTGCGATGTATAAGTTTCGCTCTATGGACGCTCGGTACGGCAAAAAAGATGCCGCCGCTGAGTTTGCCGAGATGGGTCGCGATGACCTCGTTGCCGAATACAAGCAGCACTTTAAAGTAGCCGACGACCCCCGTATCACGCCATTTGGCAAGTTCCTACGCGACAGCTCCATCGACGAGTTACCTCAGCTCTTTAATGTCCTTAAAGGCGATCTCAGCCTCGTCGGCCCTCGCCCTGTTCCCAAAAATGAACTAATCAGCAAGTTTGCCGCTCGCCATGCCGCCCTACTTTTGAGCGTAAAATCGGGTGTCACTGGTTTGTGGCAAGTTTCTGGCCGCAGCGACCTCACCACTGAACAACGCGTAAAGATCGAGCTCTTCTATGCCCGCAACTGGAGCTTCTGGCTAGATATTAAAATTCTATTCCGCACAATTGGCGCTGTTCTTCGTCGCCGAGGAGCTCGTTAGTGCCAGCACCAAAAATTGCTATCGTTACCGATTGGCTGACCAACATGGGTGGTGGGGAACTCGTCGTTCTTGAAGCTCATAAACTTTTCCCCGATGCTCCTATCTATACCTCAGTCTATGACGCCGATAAAATGACCGCTTTTGCCAACTGCGATGTGCGCACTACCTACTTGCAAGATGCTCTTCCAAAATTCCTACGCTACAAACATGTTCTTTGGCCAGTCTTGCGCCCGTTTGCCTTCCGCAAGCTCGATTTGTCCGACTTTGACATCATCCTCTCCATTACAAGTGCCGAAGCCAAGCAAGTGCGCAAAACCCGCCCCGACCAAGTGCATATTTCCTATATCCACACGCCGATCCGCTACTACTGGAGCCACTACGAAGAGTTCAAAAACGAATTCAACTTCGGACCACTGACCCTCCTGATCCGACCATTTATCCCCCTGTTTGTCAGGTGGATGCGCAAAATTGATCTCGAATCGATCCCCGGTATCGACGTACTCATCGCCAACTCTTCTGTCACGCAGGAGCGCATCAAACAGTACTACAGTCGCCAAAGTACCGTCGTCCACCCACCGGTTGAGATTGACCGCTTCACCCCACCGCCACGCACCGAACGCGAAGGCTATGTTCTCTGGGGTCGTCATGTCCCTTATAAGCGTTTCGACCTCGCGATTGAAGCGTGTAATAACCTCCTTCGCCCACTGACCGTTATCGGTAGTGGACCAGATACCGAGCGACTCAAGTCTCTCGCGGGACCAACTATTAATTTCGTCGGACGCGTCAGCGACGAAGAGCTAGTGCGCATTGCGCAGCACAGTGGCGGCTTCCTCTTCCCAAATGAAGAAGACTTTGGCATTTCAGCCGTTGAAGCACTTGCCGCTGGCACCCCGGTAATTGGCTACGCCAAGGGTGGTGTTCTTGATATTGTGCAAGACGGCGAAACGGGCGTTCTCTTTAAAGAGCAGTCCGTCGAAAGCCTCGTCGCTGCCATCGAGCGCTTCGAAAGCCTCTCTTTCCTCCCGGCTACCCTCCACCGCAAATCAAAGCGCTTTGCCGCAAGCCTTTTTGACCAAAAACTCCAAAAAATTGTCAGCAGCAACACCCCCAAATCGTCGCAGAAATAATCTCATTTACAGCCAGCATCAAAATTGTTATGCTTAGCACAACATAAATGTTTTGCTAGTGAAGCGCCACATGATCTAGCCTTATTTAAGAGTGATAAGGTAATTCGGTGCAGCGACTACAGATCAAACCAACAGTACGATCAACATTTCAACAACAACCTCTCAAAATACGCATTACAGCATTGGGCTTGGCCTTCATCCTGCTCGTCAGCACCGCGCTTGGATTTATTGACGCATTTCGCACAGCCATGGCCGCCACTCCGGCCTATCGCCAAACTTCTCAAATCGGATCACCGCAAACGCTTCTCGCACCGTACTACTTCACGACGGATGATCAAAACAACTTCTACGTTGCCGATGGTGACAACTACGTCATTCGTAAGTTCAGTCCAACCGGCGACCTTCTCTTAAAGTTTGGTCCTGGTGACTGGTCAGATGTAGTCGGCGAGTTTGGCTGGGTATCGGGCATTGATGTAAAGAGTAACGGCGAAATCTATGTCTCAGACGGCGACAATTACCGCATTAACGTATATTCCCCGACCGGCACCTACCTGCGCACGTTTGGCAGCCAGGGGAGTGTCAACCCCGGTGAGTTTGGTTACAATGGCCACGTCCGCTTCGCACCAAACGGTAACCTCTACGTTGCAGACGGCTCCCGGATTCATGTTTTTGACAGTAACGACACCCCAATTGGCCAGTTCGGTACAGCCGGATCAGGGCCGGGACAACTCGGCTACATTGAAGACATTGCATTCGATACCAACGGCGACATATATATGGCCGACAACAATAACGGCCGGATTACTGTTTTTGATAGTAGCTTGAATTACCTTCGGACTATCGGCCAGTACGCTGCCTACCCTGCTGCTAATGCCGGCGATCTCTACTCACCTGGCGGCGTCGCGGTTACCAGTGACGGCTACGTCCTGGTCACCAGCACAAACACGGTCAAATGGTTCGACAAAAACACTGGCGCCTACGTCAAACGGCTTGGCCTTGCCGATGCGTCAGAAAGCTTCGCCCCAGGTATCCCAAGCGGTGCACAAGATATCATTGTCTCAGCAGATGGCAATATCCACACGATCGAACCGTATATTTCACGTGTTCAAAGCTTTACATCTGATGGCACATATATTCGTCAGTTTGGCGACTACGGCACCGAACCAGGACAATTCTGGGGACCGCTAAGCGTTGACGTTGACCAATCTGATAACGTCTATATCGTCGACTCAGTCAATCATCGCATTCAAAAATATGACGATAATCGCAATCTACTCTTCACGTTTGGTTCCGAAGGCACCGGCAATGGCCAGTTCCGCCGTCCACGAGACGTTGCAGTCAGTCCATTTAATGGCAACGTATACGTCACCGAATGGACAAGTGGCCCCCAGTCGGCTCGGGTCCAAATCTTCGACCAAAGCGGCAACTATCTTGGCCAGTTTGGCTCACAAGGACAAGGTGATGGTCAATTTGCCAGCACAACCACGCTTGCCATCAGCCCTATCAACGGCAATGTCTACGTAAACGACGATGGTCATAATGGCGGCGGGCGCATTGAAGTTTTCAGCCCAACAGGTACTTTCCTGCGCAACTGGAATCCAATCCTCCCAATCAGTGACTACAGCGGCGCCACCGGCATTACCTTTGACAGCGCGGGTAACGGCTACATGACCGCCGCCGGTTCTGGCTATATCTTTAAGTTCAACCCGTCCGAACAGCTTATCGCCACGCTTGGACAGCGTGCAGCCAGAGACGCTGGAGACGAAGGCTACGGTAGCTACGGAGAGATCCGCGTCGCCAGTAACGGCATGATATATGTCGCCCGTACAAGCGACCATTATATCCACGTTCTCGATAGCCAGGGTAAACGCGTTGCAAAGATCGGTAGTGCAGGCGATGGTCCGAACCAATTTGAGTGGGCACAGGACTTGGCGATCGATTCTCAAAACCGCCTCTATGTTGCCGACGACGGTAATAGTCGCGTGTCTATTTATACTGTAGATGCTAGCATCACTGGCCCGTCAGCTCCACGAAATGTCGTTGCGGCAAAATCCAACAATCAAATCAATCTTAATTGGACCGCACCTGCCTCAAGTGGCAATGGTACGATTCGCGAATACCATATTGAAACCCTCATGCTCGACACCCATGCGCAGTGGGAAAGCCACACTGTCGTACCCGCGTCGCAAACCAGCCTGACACTATCAAACCTGCCAGCCGATCGCTATCAAATTCGTGTAACTGCTCGCAATGAAGCTGGTGATGGCACTCCTAGTGCAGTAAGTGGCGCCGTCCAACTAGCAAGCCCTCTGCGCTATGAAGGTGTTCATGAGCTTCCTCCTGGACAGGGGTATGTCGCCGGTTTTGGGCTATATAGCGACGGCTCATTTACTATCCCAAGCCGCGACCTTAGTACACGTTTTCAGTACGATACAGCGGGCGTCTTCACTGCCCGACTCGGTTCGCACGGCACCGGCGCGTCGCAGGCTCGCTTCTTTGGTGGCGCCGACACAGATGCCGCCGACAATCTATACGTCGCCGATCGATCAAATAACCGCATTAACAAATACGCCAAAGACGGCAGTGTCATCGGCAATTACACCGGCGTCACAGCACCAGTAGGCCTAAGTGTTGATCGCACTAATGGTCACTACTATGTCATCACCGGTACCGCAATCCGCAAATACACCCTTGCCGGCGTCTTTGTCTCTGTCTTCGCCCCTGCCGTAACGGCACCGCGCGCAATCGATGTCGCACCTGACGGCACGATTTACGTCGCGCATCAGACCGGGGGTGTCGCGGAAGTTGCACGATACAATACCGCCGGCACTAAGCTGTCAGCCTTCCCGATTTCAGCTGTCTATGGCAATAGTGTCGGCAGCGTAGGGGTCTTTACTAACGGCGACGTCATCACCTCAGACACACAGGGAAGCACTGTTTCTGTCTATGCCAGCGACGGCACACTCAAGGGTACACTCGGCTACTCAACCACTCCAAGCCCATTCGATGGCGGTGATCACTTTAACCGCTTCAATTCACCGGAAAATATCACGGTTATTAATGATATCGCCTATGTGCCAGATAGTCGCAATGGCCGTGTAAATATGTACAGCCTCGCGCCCGCCGCCACCCAAACCCCACCATCAACACCCCAGGCAGTGGCAGGCGACACCTCTGTTGCTAATCAGATGCAAATCACCTGGGTCGCTCCAGCCGACGACGGCGGTTCGCCCGTCACCGAGTATACGCTCGAATATAAGCTCACTAGCGACAGCAACTGGATACCAGTCACCGTGACCTCTCCGACTACAAATCACACGCTGACAGGCTTAGCGGCTGACGACTATGATGTTCGTATCAGTGCGACAAACAGTACAGGCATAAGCGATAGTAGTACGCCGCTAACATTAACCGTCAACGGGCCTGGCGCACCTATCACCGCCCCATCAGCCCCGCAATCCGTCTCTGTCAACGATACCGCCCCAGGCACCCTTACCATCAACTGGCAAGCACCCGCGACTGACGGCGGTTCCGCAGTGACAGCGTATACACTGGAATATAAAAAGTCGGACAGCCCAAGCTGGACAGGCGTTACGATCAGTGCACCGACGACAACGCATACTCTTAGTAACCTACCTGCCGGCACCTACGAAGTTCGCCTTAGCGCCACAAACAGTATCGGCAATAGCCCGACAACCACCCCGACAAGTGCAACAGTTACTAGTCCCGTAGTCCCGCCGTCACCTAGCCCCACCACACCACCGCCGACGGGTACCGTTGTCACGCCACAACCATCTGGCGCTGCCTCAAGCGCAAACACCACAGGCAACACTCCGTCACCCACACCGGCCGCACCAGCCGATGAGTCTACAGGTGAGTCAACGCAGCAGCCTTCATCGGAGCAGAGCGTCGACGCCGTCGAGCAAACTGATCCGGGTGAAGTACTCATCACATGGCGCCCACCTGAAACTGGTGATCCCTCAAGCTATGCAATTGAGTACCGTGAGGCTTCGATTCCAGAAAGCAACACGACGACGCCATGGCAACAAGTTGCTACAGTGCCGGGCGGTCGCCAGAGTGCCACCATTTCACTACCAGCCGGCGATTTTGTTGTTCGTGTCGCAGCAATCTTTCCGGGCGAGGCAACGAGTCGCATTATCCTTGGTGTCGCTCGCATCTCCATCCCCGAGCGCCCAGCCGTCACCCCTGCGCAGCAGCCGGCAACCATTGCTCCTGCTTCGAGTTGGCCACTCTGGGCTTCAATCTGCATAGCCCTACTAACTCTTGCAGCTTTTATTCTCATTCCAATTTTCATCTGGAAACGAAAACGCAAGCAAGAACAAGCCCGCCTACGCCAAACAAACCTGCCGCCACGCTGGCAAAATCCAAATCTTTAACCGTCACCTCTCTGTGATAATTGCCACACATTATTTGCCGTAAAGCTGCCACACTAGACAGTACGAAAGGGTACTGACATGCAGCATTTCACTGCCAATCCTGAAGCTCTCGCCGTCCTCCACCAGGTCGGGCAAATCATAACGCCAGTCTATCTGGTTGGCGGCAGTGTGCGCGACTCCCTTTTGGGTCATCCGCCTCAAGATTACGATTTCACCACGCCACTCGACCCCGACGCCATCGAGGAAGCCGTGCGACGAGCAGGGAAGCGGCCCCACCTCATCGGCAAGCGCTATGGTACTGTCGGTTTCAAAGTTAACGAGCACTTCGTTGAAGTCACCACCTTCCGGACCGAAAAATACACCAAAGGTTCACGTAAGCCGCAGGTAGAGTTCACCCACGACCTCACCTACGATCTATCGCGGCGTGACTTTACTATCAACGCCA
>CAMPGV010000030.1 GCA_946885745.1 uncultured Candidatus Saccharibacteria bacterium
GAGCAGCTGTTTTGTAAACAGCAGGTCTACGGTTCGAATCCGTAAAGCGGCTCCATGTTGTTCCTATGAGTTTCGTAGGCGCAACATAGATGCTGGAATCGTGTAGTGGCAATCACAGGAGACTGTAAATCTCCCGCCTTTCGGCTTCGTAGGTTCGAGTCCTACTTCCAGCACCAAAGTAAAGCCCCACCTATATGGTGGGTTTTTACTTTGGGTAATTGTACTGATCGTTAAATATGAATGTGTCCCGGAGATATAAATCTCCGGGACAGCATCCGTAAAATGCAACGGCTCGACTACTTGGGTGGGGACGCAACGAGTGTGTCGAAGAACACTCCGTTGCCTGCACTGTGCCAGAGTCGCGATAGGTACCCGACGTCTGCTTGTGTGGGCCGCACCTGTGCGACTCTCTTTCGCAGGACATCGAGGGTAAGCTCGGGGTCTGGCTTGATGTGCTGCAGGTGGCTGATGCGAGGCGCCGCCTCATACATCTCCTGCAGTCCCTTGCTGATTGCTTGCCTCCTGCTACCGCCCTTGCGGATTGCATGACCTGCCATCATAACTCCTTCGGTGGTTGTGCGTACGAATGCGATGTTATTATAACAGAGATATAGATTTAAGTCAAAAAGCGCGCTACATGACGCGTCGCGTTTGACGAACACGACGAACAGCAGGACCTTCTGGGCTAATGAGTTTATTAGCTTTGTCGCGCAGTTCTTTAGCGAGATCTGGCTGGTCGGTGCGTTCATAGGCGTCAGCCAAGACGTTAAGTGTCTGAGGGATTGGGTCAAGCTCAACCGCCTTTTCAAGTGCTTCAATCATCTTTTTGTTGCGGCCAAGTTTCTCCTGTACCTTTGCATAGGCGATATGACGAGCGGCGAGGTCGCCCTCTATGCTGAGTGCCTGTTCGAAAGCAAGTGATGCTTTTTCGTACGCACCCGTCTCAAGATAGATAAGGCCGACATTATGGAGGCTGCTAGCGCTCGGCTCAAGGCTTTGAGCGATTTCAAAACATTCAATAGCATCTTTGTAGGCCTGTTGTTTGGCGTACAGAATACCGAGGCGGTTGTAAGCGGTGGCGTTGCGCTCATCAATACGCAAAATTGTTAGAAGAGCCTTTTCGGCACGTAGATATTTCTTATCTTGAAGAGATTCCTGAGCGATTGACCAAAGGCGCTCAAGCTTTTCAGAAATCTTTACCGGTATATCTGCAACAACTTCACTGACAGTTTGATGTCGCAGGACAGCCCATATACCGAATGCTGCAACGATAAGAATAGCTAACATTTCAAGGTTAATTATAGCACAATCTGTGTAAGCTGGAGTTTGACATTGTGGTTAGCGTCGATTGCCTCCCGGGCTGCAAGTAGGCGCTCAAGCTGATGAATCAGGCGAGGTTCGGCATGCACACTTACGCTCCGACGAACAATCATTAAGGCGCTATCGAGAAGCTCCAGTGCTCTTTCTCGGCTGGCTGCATAATCATGAATGACCGTAATCTTTTCAAATGAAGAACCCTGGATGAACGTCCGAGCATCAGCCATGGTCTTTGCCTCACGAGCAAAGTAATCATCATCTTCGGTGAGGCGCACCATTTTAGCCGGCAAGCCGCTGGCGATAAATGCAAGCTGAGCCTGTTTTCTGGCATCGGTCACCTGTAGTGATGTGAGAAATGACGCTGTTTGCTCCTGGCTCACTGGTAGGATATTAACTTCTTGTACGCGCGAACGAATTGTCGGCAGAAGTTGCTTTGGTTGATGCGAAGTTAAGATAAAGTGAATATTATCATTAGGCTCTTCAAGTAGCTTCAGAAAGGCGTTTTGGGCGCCGTGGCTCATTCGGTCGGCATCATCGATAATCACAACCTGGCGACTTGTTTGTCGTGCTCGAGTTTGCTCGTATAGACGTCGGATAACCTCAACGCTAATCGAGCCTCGAGCGTGATCAACTTTGTCTTTAGCGTCAGTTGGTTCAATTAAGGCTATTATGGATCCGTTACCTATGGTGCGTGCAATACTCTTAAGTCCCACACCTGCGTCACCGCTAATGAGCAGCGATTGTGGGAGGTGTTCGCCCAGTCGCCGCACCAGCTTCTCGCTTTGAGGATTGAGCACTAAATTCATAGAGTGTCGTTGAAGAATTCGCTAAATTCCGGCGGGACAGGTGCTTCAAAAGTCTTGCGTAGACCACCTGGGATAGTGACTTCTAGTTTTGCAGCGTGGAGATACAGCCGATCAGCAGACTTCCCGTAAACACGGTCGCCAAGGATCGGAGTGCCGAGGTACTGCATGTGAACACGTAGCTGGTGCGTACGCCCTGTCTCGGGGCGCAGCTCGACAAGACTCAACTTATCGTTCGTTGCGAGTACCTGATACCTTGTGATAGCTGCTTTACCCTTTGAATCAACGCGGAACGTGCTAGGCGCGTTTGGATTACGACCAATCGGGAGGTCAATCTTAGCTTCAGTCTGCTTGAGCTGCCCTGCGACAACCGCCATGTACGTCTTTTTTGTCTTGCGGTCGGCAAACTGCTTCTGGAGCAGCGTCACAGTCTCAGGGTTGCGCGCACCAATCATAATACCGCTAGTGTCTCGATCAAGTCGGTGAACGATTCCCGGACGGTTGGTGTCGAGTCCAACGGTAGTATAGCGGCGGAAGAACTCTGCCACGGTAAACTCATCATTTAGAGCACCTTTAGAGTGTGTAAGCACTCCCACTGGTTTGTTAATCACAATAACATTGTCATCGAGATATACAATTGGAAGGTCATGGCCACTAAAGTCGGTTGCGTCTGGAATAGAGAGCTCAATACTATCGGCTTCGGTGACATCAAACTTTGGCGATTCGCGTACAGTGCCATTAACGCTTACATGACCGGCCTTGATATGTTTCTGCCAAGTGCTGCGTGAAATGTCCGGGTAGCGTTCAGCGAGAGTCATATCAAGGCGCTTTTTATTGCTTTTCACCATGAAGACGTACACTTCCTTGCCCTTGAATGGTAGCGCGTACGTTGTGAGGTGATCGTTAGGATTCTGGAGGACTTCACCGTCAGTATCAAGCTTCTGCGTACGGACTTGCTGGAGGATGTACGCTATATCATCTTCGGCAGTGTCATCAAATAGTACATAGAACTGCTGTTTGTTGAAGCGAAACGCAACCATTGTATTGATGGCGTTTGGGTTTGAAAATGTAATCTGCTCGATATGTCGGGGCATGTGCTCATCGGATGCCACTTTAAAACGGCGCAAGATGGCAATAATATCGGAACTTGAAACCTTAACCATTAGAGCCCCTTCGGACGGAGACCGACCGCCTGCTGCGCGCGCAGTAATGTTTCGTTTGCAGTGGTGTTCATGGCGTATTCCGATTGCTCGAGTTTGGCGAGAATCTGCGATTCGTCAACATTCGTAAGAGCCGCCTGGAAGCGCTGCAGGAAGCTGACAACTTCACTTGCGACCACCTTCTTAAAGTCACCGTAACTAGTCTGTCCTTCAAATTCCGCAATAACAACATCGAGTGATTGACCGCGCAGTA
Organism: uncultured Candidatus Saccharibacteria bacterium; assembly: GCA_946885745.1. Next base: position 3,534 of record CAMPGV010000030.1, read on the forward strand.
GAGCGAGAATTTCGAGCAGGTTACTAATGCCAGGCTGTGTGTCGCGGTTGAAATGGATAACACCGACATTGTCTGTAGTGGCACTCATAACTTTTTTGCCAGCCAGCACGGGGTCATCACCAAGGAAGATGACGCCGCGACCAGACTCGTCAGACTTGCTCATTTTCTTGGTTGGATCAACAAGATCTTTAATACGAAGTCCTTGATCCTTGCCGAAGAATTCGTGCTGTTTCGAAACCGACTCCGGTACGACAAAAAGGCTACCGAATTTATTGTTCATTCGCTCAGCAATATCACGGGTAAACTCGAGATGCTGAGTTTGGTCTTCACCGACGGGAACATACTTTGCATTATAGAGAAGAATATCAGCCGCCATAAGCACTGGGTAGTTAAAAAGGCCAACGCTCGTACGATCAGCGCCGATGCTGCCAGATTTGTCCTTAAACTGCGTCATACGGCTCATTTCACCAAAACCTGTAAAGCAGTCGAGAATCCAGGTTAGTTCGCTGTGTGCTGATATGTAGCTCTGACGATAAAGGTGGATATCGTCATTGTCGAGCGGCAGACCAGCTGCTACAAACAAGCGCGCATTGTGCATGATTTGATCATGGAGGGCGGTGTGGTCGATCGGGGTGGTAAAGCTATGTAGATCGGGAATGAACATATTGATCTGATACTCGCTTGAGCGAGTCTTAGCCATGTCGATCATCGGCAGCATACCACCGAAGTAGTTGCCGAGAGTGAGGTCATTATTGGCGCGGAGGCCAGTGAGGATTACAGGTTTTGTCATATCTTTCCCTATTATACAGTATGACAACAGATAAGAGCACTAGAGTCCAGAGCCGCCTGGCGACCAGTAGCCCCAGCCGCGGGTGCTTCGGGTTGGATCAATCGTAATACTTTTATCGTTCGCTTCAACAGCCGGCAGAGTATTCGGTGACGAAACAAGACGAATCAACTTATACTCTTCTCCGTTATTGCGCCAACAGTAGGCATAGTAGCTGCCGTTGCCACCACTAGCCACCTTTGGCATGGGGTTGATGTAAGACGGAACAAGACCAGCGCTTGACATGAAGCTGCTTGTGCCGGTTACACAGTTCGATCCACTAGTGGTAACCCCGTCACCAAGTGGATAGCGACCGTTTTCGGCATGGAACACGGTAATCGCCTCGTTGATGCGCACAAGGTCACTTTTGTACGTCGCAAACCGGGCACGAGCCTGACTCTCCTGATACGCTACTGTGATGACAGTTGCCAAGATGCTAATTACTATGACGACAACGATGACCTCGATGATAGTGAAGCCGGATACTTTTTGTTTTGATGCCCACATGATGTGCTTATTATACGGAGCATAAGCAAGATTCGTCAAATATTCTTAAGAAACAAAAAACACTCCCGGATGGAGAGTGCTTTTTGTAAGACAGATGTCTTAACGCTTTGAGTACTGTTCGCGCTTACGAGCAGAACGAAGACCGTATTTCTTGCGTTCTTTCTCGCGTGGGTCGCGGCGGAGAAGCTCAGCCTTCTTAAGAGTGCTGCGCAGGTCACCGTGACCAGCTGTCAGAGCCTTAGCGATAGCAAGCTTGATAGCGTCTACCTGACCAGCGAGGCCACCACCACTTACCTTTACAGTAACGTCGAATTCTTTTTGCTTACCAACGAGCGCAAGTGGATCGGTGATTTCAGCAAGAAGAGTCTTGTTTTCTGAAAGATAGGCAGCTGCAGGCTTGTCGTTAATCGTGACGGAACCCTTGCCAGTGTACAGGCGTGCGCGAGCTGTAGCAGCTTTGCGACGACCAAGACCGTAGAAGTATTTACCTTCAGCCATGATTATTTAACCTCAACTTTCTCTGGAGTCTGTGCAGTGTGAGCGTGCTCACCACCTGCAAAGATCTTCAGGCGCTTTAGGCGTTCAGCCTGGAGCTTGTTCTTAGGAAGCATACCCTTAACAGCGTTTTCGATGATTCGTTCTGGGAACTTTTCACGAACTTCTGCAAGGCTAGCGTCCTTGATACCACCAGGGAAACCTGAGTGGCGGTAGTAGATCTTACCAGTTTCTTTGTTGCCAGTAACTACAGTGTCCTTAGCGTTGATAACAACAACGTAGTCGCCACCATCGATGTGCGGAGTGTAGCTTGGCTTGTACTTGCCGGTAAGGTAGGTTGCAATTTGAGTTGCAACACGACCAAGAGGTGCCTCGGCTGCATCGATAAGGATCCAGCGGCGAGATACTTCGCTTGGCTTCTGTGAGTAAGTCTTTGCATTAGCCATAATTAAGCTTTAGCCTCCTCTTTTGCTACGGCCTTAAGCTCGTCAACGAAAGCGATCGTTGCAAGCTGTGCGCCGTCGCCAACACGCAGGCGAGTACGAGTCACGCGGACGTGACCACTTGTGCGGCCTGTGAGTTGTGGAGCGATTTCGTCTACCAACTTGTAGGCAGCAGCCTGAGTTGAGAGAGCAGCAATCACCTGTCGGCGGTTGTGAAGGTCACCCTTCTTTGCCTTTGTAATAACTTTTTCGATGTAACGCGCAGTTTCTTTGGCTTTTGGCAGCGTGGTCTCAATCTTGCCGTGTTCGACAAGACTCGTCGCTAGGCCTTTCAGCAGCGCGCGGCGCTGGTCGCGTTCACGACCGAATTTGCGCCCTTTGTAACCGTGTCGATGCATGATCTAGAGTTCCAATTCTGCTAATTTATCTTTTACTTCATCAAGTGCCTTGCTACCGAAGCCCTTAAGCTCGCGAAGGTCTTGTTCGCTCAAAGTCACGAGGTCGTGAACTGTGCGGATGTTGTTGTTAACCAGTGCGTTTGCAGTACGTGCAGTCAGGTTGAGCTCTTCAATAGGAGTGTTGAGCTCGTTCGCTTCATCAGCGCTTTCCTGGCCAAGTGCAGGTGCAGATTCAACAGATGTTGAGCCAGCAAGTGCAGTGTACTGGTTTACGAGGATCGCTGCAGCTTCTTCGAATGCTTCGCGTGGGCTGAGTGAGCCATCGGTTTCAACAGTGAGGGCAAGGCGGTCAAGGTTAGTTTCCTGACCAACACGCGTACCATCAACCTTGTAACGGACACGAAGAACTGGGCTGAATACGGCGTCGAGAGCGATCATGTCGCTGTGAACACGTGATTCAGATGATTCTTCGATAGTGCGGTAGCCGCGGCCAGCGTCGACAACTAGGTCAATAACGACAGACTTTTTAGGGTCATCGATAGTTGCAATAACCTGCTCTGGGTTGATGATCTCAACGTCAGCAGTTGTCTTAATGTCGCCAGCAACGATAGCGCCAGCGCCCTTCTTTTCAAGGCGAAGTTCGACTGGCTCGTCTGAATAAGACTTAACACGAACATTCTTGAGGTTGAGCATGATGTCAACAACATCTTCCTTCACACCTTCTACGGTAGTGAATTCATGTGTTGCACCTTCGATGCGGAAAGCAACGATTGCAGCACCCTTGATGCTTGAGAGAAGTACGCGGCGGAGGCTGTTACCGAGGGTATTGCCGTATCCAGCGTGCAGTGGTTCGATCACAAACTCGGCGCTTGTAGAGCTAAGTTCGTTTACGGCAGCTAGTGCTGGATCGTGGATTACTTGTGACATTCTAATATCTCTCCTTACCCTATTTAACGTGAGTAATACTCAACGATCAGTTGCTCATTAATGTCAGCTTCAGCTTCTTCACGCTTTGGAAGACCGGTAATTTCTACAGTTACCTTCTTTGCGTCGCTCTTCATCCAAGACAATGGGCCCTGAACTGAGTTGTTAACGACGTCATCGATCTGTGAGAAGTAGCCAGACTTAGCGCTTTTTGGGCGAACAGTGATAACATCACCGACCTTGACGCGGATTGACGGAATGTCAACACGGCGGCCATTAAGCATGAAGTGACCGTGACCAACGAGCTGACGAGCAGCGCGGCGGCTGGTAGCAAAACCTGCGCGGTAAATAGTGTTATCAAGACGCAATTCGAGGAACTGGAGAAGGTTCTCACCAGCAAGACCCGGCTTGCGATCTGCTTCATTCATCAAGCGAGCGAATTGCTTTTCGAGGAGACCGTAAGTACGGCGCACCTTCTGCTTTTCGCGGAGCTGGATTGAGTAAAGACTTGGCTTGCCCTGGCGTCCATGTGCGTGCTGACCTGGAATGCCTGACTTGCGAGCCATAATTTTAACTGCTTTAGGGTGAAGCGCGTAACCTTCGCGGCGACTTTGCTTCACAATAGGCGAAGTATCTCGTGCCATAGGTTAAGCCCTCCGTGCCTTACGTGGGCGAACACCACCGTGTGGTACGCCTGTCACGTCTTTAATGCTATCAACAGTGATGTCGAAGCCGCCAAGTGCGCGGATTGCGGCATCACGGCCGAGTCCAACACCCTTAACGAATACATCGACGCTACCAAGACCATAACCGGTCTTTGCAGCTTCTGCAGCTTTTTCAGCAGCGATCTGGGCTGCGTATGCAGTACCCTTCTTGCTACCACGGAAGCCACATGCACCGGCGCTACTAGCGGTCAGTACGTTTCCTTTTTTATCTGAGAAGGTAACGATCGTATTATTGAAGGTTGCCTGGATGTGCAGCTGACCAGAAGGAACTGATCGGCGCTGCTTCTTACGAGTTGACGTTTTTGCATCTGCCATAATCTATATTCCTTTCTACGTCTTAGACGCTGCCTTCTTTTGAGTTCCACCTACGGCGACTGCCTTACCCTTACGAGTTCGTGCATTCGTACGGGTACGTTGACCGTTTACTGGAAGCCCTGCTTTGTGCCTCAGTCCGCGATACGCGTTGACGTCCTTAAGGCGCTTAATATTGTTGGTTACCAAGCGCTGAAGGTCACCCTCGACGGTGTATTCACTGTCGATGATTTCGCGAATCTTCTGTTCTTCAGCCTCGGTGAGATCTTTCACCCGAGTGGTCGGCTCAATTTTTGCCGCCGCAAGGATGGTCGATGCAAATTTCGGACCGATGCCGTAGATATACGTCAAAGCGATCTGAACTTGCTTTTCTGATGGGATAACTACCCCAGCAATTCGAGCCATGCTTAACCCTGCCTTTGCTTATTCTTAGGTTTCTTCTTGTTGATGACACGCAAGCGGCCTTTTCGGCGTACTAGCTGATCATCTGGACTGATTTTTTTGACACTCGCACGAACTTTCATGAGTGGCGTTAAACTCCAGTTTCCTTTAAATTTAATCCTTGAGGCGGAAGCTGATTCTTCCCTTCGTGAGATCGTAAGGGGTCAACTCAACTTCTACCTTATCGCCCGGTACCAAACGGATATAATGCTTGCGCATCTTCCCGCTGATGTGGGCAATAATACTATGACCATTCTCCAGTTCAACCCTAAATTGAGTATTAGGCAGTGCTTCCACTACCTTTCCGTTCAGTTTGATTACTTCCTTTTGACTCGCCATAAATTACAGTAGTTGATTATACATGAAAACGTGGCGCAAGTAAAGCACTTCAGTTTCTCGACCCTAACTGCCGAATTAAACTGTATAAGTTAATTGTCATTGTAGCGTGTCAACAACACAGCGTCAATACATGACAAAACCCCCGCCAGCTCGCATCTCTGCGATCCGTACGGGGGGATATATAGTATTTGTCGGTTATACCAGCTACACAGCCGCTACTGAGGCCCCCCGAGGGGCATCGTGGCTCATGTCGGGGTGTACGGGTCGATGAAGAGGTGCGCTCTTCATGCGATCTGTAATCCGCTCACGCGCGCCCGAGAGCCGAAGCTTCTCGTTCTCGCACGCACGCCGCTCACGGAGCAGCTTTGCGTGAAGACGATCCTCGGGTGTGTCGCCGTGAAGCTCAAGGCGGCAGCGATAGCCAAAAGGCTCAAGGTCGCGCTTTATCTGCTTCAACTTGGCCGTGTTTCTTGCCCGCTTTCGAGTAAGGCTCTTGAGCCGTACTACATCAACAGGCCGAATGATGATGCACAACGGAGACCACGCTGACATCGGTATTCCTTTCTTGAGGAGGTATGTGACCAACAAAATACACCGTTCAGTCTTGCTTAGTCCGAACGGTGTACGTCGTCGATCGCCAAAGATTACTTGGATATATACTGTTATACTCCTTCGATCTGCAGTTGTAAAGATATTTTTACCATTAAAATAACCCGGAAATTCTCCGGGTTATTTCGTCAGGATCATATCCTATTTGTAGTCGTCGTAGGTAACCATAAGTGCGCGTGAGTTGATCTGGCGCAGTGACTCTAGACCGACGGTCACCACAATCAGCAGACCCGTACCGCCAACAGCAAGGTTCGTTGCGTTAATGCCAAGTTGCGCAAAGATATACTCAACCGCAAACGGCATGACGGCAATGAGACCCAGTGCCAGTGATCCGAACAGAATCAAACGGTTAACGGTGCGGCTCAGGTACTTCTCGGTCTGTAGACCAGGTCGTACGCCCTCGATGAAGCCGCCCTGCTTCTGGAGGTTCTCGGCAATCTCATTAGCATTGAAGACGATACCTGTATAGAAGTAGGTAAAGAGGATAACGAGGGCGAAGTACGCAACTGGGTAGATGAACGCCTCA
>CAMPGV010000031.1 GCA_946885745.1 uncultured Candidatus Saccharibacteria bacterium
CATTACAGCCGCTTGGATTATGTCGAAGCGAGGCCAGGCGATGGGTGTCATTGTCTGGGCGTCAATCGCAAGCCTCGCCGGCATAGCTATTGGCACCAATGTAATCCTGATAGCTACCAAGTACAACTGGTGGGGTCTGTAGGTCACTCGCCCGATCCTCCGAGCCATTCCGCATTAGGAAAGTGCTCGTAGAGAATATCGGGCACTAACCATAGATATTTATATTAAATATTTATGGTTAGGTATAAAGTTCCGAAGTTCATCCACGAAGGGCTGCCAAGCATAAGCACAATAAAATGAAAGATCTCTGCGGAGGTCTTTTTGTTTGGTATAGTAAACACATGCAATCTATATCTCGTGAAATTGTCGGTGCTTTCATTTTCTCTAATGATGGCATGATCCTTCTTGGTAAGAATAAACCGGGCGGTGTATACGACGGGCTTTGGACTATACCAGGCGGGGGGATTGAAGAAGGCGAGAGTGTCATAGACGCGCTTAAAAGAGAGGTGTCAGAAGAGGTTGGCTTAGGTATTAATGATGCAGCTATCATCGAACTGCCAGCAAAGTACGGCGAGAGTACAAAGATAGATGCCGACAGCGGACTAACTGTAGTCGCAAAGATGCATTTTCATGACTATCGAGTGATCCTAGACAAGCCAGCCGCAGAGTGTACGCCAATTAGCGGCGATGATTTCAGTATGGCGCGCTGGTTCAGTGTCGATGAGGTTCGTAGTCTTGAGATCGCAGGCCCAGCCAAAAAGACACTTTTGTCGTTAATATAAGTTCCGAAGTTCATCCGCTAGGGGCTGCCAAGCATAAGCACAATGAATGAAAGATCTCTGCGGAGGCCTTTTTTGTTATCATAGAAACATGCCGAAGCTTAAAGAGAAACTTAACAAACAACACATTAACCTCTCGATTCTTCAAAATATCCTTGTAATCGTTAACTCCATTGTTGTGCTATTCATTATTGCGCAGGTGATCTTTGCGTTTCCATATGTGCTAATCGCCCCACTTCTGTTAGTTATCGCATTCTTTTGCTTGATGCCGCTACTAAAGACTAAAACCGACTACAGCCGACCGTATATCCATGCTCAGATTTTTCTTGCCGTTATGGCCGTCCTAGCATTAATTTACTACGCACTTCAGTTCATTAATGACCGAATGGAAGTTCACTGTGCCGGATTAATGGGCAGCCAAATTTCGTGTGTCGATAGTATGTGGCTGTCCGCATCGCCATTATTCATACTTGCATCGATTATTGCCACTCTCTTGTGTGTACGTGGCATATATACTCAGTCGCGTATGAACAAATAGTTGCGAAGTTCGTCCACGAGGGGCTGCCATAGAGCTTATGCTTAAAATGATCTCCGTTATGGAGGTCTTTTGATATACTCAAGTGAGTATGAAAAAACCTTTCTTGCAAAAAGCACTGGTACTCTCCGGTTTCATCGTTTTAGCCTTAAGTCCATTTGTAGTCTACTTTGGGACAAGATATTACGTTTACGATGTCCATGGCTGCGGCGGAACCGTATGGTCATTTTGCTCGATGAGTGAGGTGCAGGCTGGAATTGTCATTGGCCTTGCACTACTATTTGTAGCTGGCGTTCTCTTCCTCGTTGCCACACTCAAAAAGAAGTAGGATGAAATGCTCATCAGCACTCATTAAGAGTTCTTAACTCTTCCACGAGAAGCTGCCAAGCATAAACACAATGAACGAAAGGTCTCTGCGGTGGTCTATTTGTTTGAAATGCCTGCGTGCCTTGCATAAAACACGTGAATATGATATTATATTTAGCATCATCTTAGATAGATGTGTTAGAGCCTAAAGTTAGGGTGAAATGTTTAGCTTCCTGGCTATCATGCAAGACAGTGCCGATAACAGTGAATATCGCCTCGAGCACCCCGAGGGTGGCGAGTGGCATCTTTACTGGAATGGCAAGGAGCTCCCCTTAAAGGAAGCGCCTCAGATGTACCGCGACGGAGGAACCGTCGTAGCGGAGTTCGCTTCAGAAGGCGACGAGGAGCGAAAGCGACAAATCCTAGCGGAACCCGTTCCCGAAGAACTAGGAGATGGGTGGGTCCACAGGTCGGTATTCATACCGGCAAACAAACTCAACATTCCGCAACAACTGCTCCCCGTAAAAGAGCCTTCGGCGGCAACCCTCAACGGACGCGCCCTAGAGCTCATTGAATGGTGGATTGGAGGCAAGCGCCATTTAAACGGAGAGGCCCTATAGGTCAAGACCGAGTAAGCCGACTCAGTACCGAAACTCAATATGAGGTTCGAGGAAAAGAGTCGGGCTCTGCTCGGTCTCTTTTCTTGTGTTATACCCGCATTAAATAACCACCCCAATGAGGACGGATCCCCCTCGAGGGTCTTTTCGCTTGATGTATAATATTGAAATGCATAATGACTCTTTATATAGAATCTCGCTAAAATGCCTTATTAAGAATAGCGCCGGAGATGTTTTGGTAGTAAAAGAAGCCGGCCGCGAGTTTTGGGACTTGCCAGGTGGAGGCATGGAACATGGCGATGACTTAATACCGCCATTGCGCGTGAGTTAAAAGAGGAAGTTGACTATGAAGGCGACTTTACATTTAGTACCCTGTCGATGGACGAGCCCGTACGGCTACTTTCGAGAGACGTATGGCAATTGAGGATCATACTAAATGTCACGCCAAGCACATTTACGTTTAGTGCTGGGGAAGATGCTGACGAAATTCAATTTATCAATCCAGCTGCATTGAAAGATTCAGACAGCGAGCACGAGCAGAAGGCGTATCAATACGCAGCTACAGATAGATAGCCTTGTAATGCTCTACTAAAAGTCCTGAACTCTTTCATTAGAAACCACCATAGAGCTTACTCTTTAAAAGATCTCCGCCATAGAGGTCTTTTTGTTATATAGTATAGACATGAAAGTAACATCTCTTAATTTAGCTGGTTACAAGAACTGGTCTGAACGAGAATCGAATATAGTATCTTACTTAGAAGCGACAGATTCGGATGTCGTGTTTCTTCAGGAGGTGAAGTTCAATATCGGATACTCGCCATTCACTCAGTCTAGATATATAAATTCTCTTTTACCGACGCCATACCCACATAGCCAATCGAGCGTTAGTCGCATTTTTGAGTCATCAGGAAGTGAGTCACGTGAAGGGCTCGCCGTACTTAGCAAATATCCGATTACTAATAGTGAGATCATGGTGCTCAAAAAGCGTGCAGACGACAAACATACACGTATTATTCAGAAGGTAAGTCTGCTGGTGGACGGACAAATAATCAACTTTACCAACGTTCATTTCTCAAATAACGACTATTCTGATGAGCAGCTAGAAGAGACTCTCAAAATCACTAAGAGCCGCAATGAAACCAGTGTCATTTTGGGCGACTTCAATATTTTCGACATTCAAGCGGTCAGCGATCTATATTCGGACGATTATCACGCTTCGACAGACTTTTACCAATATGTCTCATTCCCATCTGAGAACGTAACCCTAGACTACGTTCTCGTACCTCGTGAGTATGGATTTACGTCTTTAAGTATTGGTGAGAACTTATCGGATCACAATGCGTTAACCTTTGAATTGTCAGTGCGATAGTTCCGAAGTTCGTCCACTAGGGGCTGCCAAGAAAAAACGCTGATCATCTGATCGGCGTTTTTTCTTTGTTAGAGTATCGGGAATTGAATCTCAGTCCGCGTATTTCAATACGCAAAGATTGAGGTTCGTGCAGCGCCGCGCAGCAAAAGAAAGCAGCGTAGCTATTTTCTTGTGCCAGCAAGCGGAAATAGGGAGCAGAGCGACTACCTTCCTCATGCCCCTGCCAAGCATAAGCACGATGATAAGAGATTTCTTCGGAAGTCTTTTTTTTGTTTGGTATGATGATAGTATGAATGTAGAAAATCAGTACAGCCCTGTCTATAAACGCATAGCCGTGGCTCTCATTTTCTCACCTGCTATTTATTTGTTTTTCTTGCTACTAACAAGTACCACCACATCACAGGATGGGATCATAGCGGCATATATTATATTCTTACCACTATCGCTAACTAGCATTCTATTTGTTGGATTATCTATAGCCAAGTATAAAAGTCTGTCACGAACTAAAAGTAAAGTAGCACCGTCCACTAAGAGGATCGTAGGGAATATTATATATGCGATTGGCGCACTAATATTAGTATTTTCTGGTGCAGCTTTTTTACTCAGTGCGGGCATGGTAGTGTTAGCTGGTCCAGTTATCGTATTGCCCCCAATCGTAGGCGTAGTCTTATTTGGTATAGGCAAAGGAATGATTGATAAAACTAAAATAGCTACCTCGAAATAACAATGCCTGGCAGCTCTGCTGTGACTGAAATCTTTACATTGTGTTCCGAAGTTCGTCCACTAGGGGCTGCCAAGCATAAGCACAATGAATGAAAGATCTCTGCGGAGGTCTTTTTTGTTATGATAGGGTTATGAAACCACAGGTCTATATCTTTCGAGGTTCACCAGCAAGTGGCAAGGGGACGGTTGCTCCAGCATTTGCACAGCTGCTTCCGAAGCCTGTTGCACTTATCGAGCAGGATAAACTAAGGTGGGGCTTTCATCTTATTGGCCGCTCGGTTGAAGAAGTAACCTCCGAGGAGCATCGTATGGCTTATGAAAACACGCTTATCATGTTCGACAGGTATCTACGCTCCGGAAAATATACAATTGTCGTTGAAGGCCTATTTAGTTGGGATAATGATTCATCAAACGAGGGTTCCGTACGACACTTCAAAGAATTAGCAAAAAAGTACGGATTTGATATTACGTCTATCGTTCTAAGGGCTGACAGGGAAGTTCTGATGAAGCGGAATCGCGAGCGACCAACCTATACAACACCAGATGACGAGTTCAATGCGCTTTACGACAATGTCTACTCAAAAATTGACGAAAGTGAAATTGCTATAGACTCAACTCATCAAACAGCTGAGCAAACTCTTGATGAGCTGCGTGATCGCGTGAGGGTATAGTTCTGAACTATTCCACGAGGGGCTGCCAAGCATAAGCACAATGAATGAAAGATCCCTAAGGAGGTCTTTTTGCTGCAGATACGGCGCACGCAGAACCCCTAGGCCATGTTGCCGTACTTAAGAAGCGTCAAAAATCTCTCCGAGAAGAACATCTTGCATGACTGGGCCATATTTATATCGTATTTCTGAGATTGATAAATTACCCTCGAGTTCAAGTGTAAGAAATCGTATATTATTCTCATCTGCCCACTTATCCATGACACCAGGGCATGGATATCCTATATCGCGCACAATAGGCAAGGCGAGTCGTCGACTTAGCTCATCGGATATCGCCCATTCTTCCGTCTGCTCATAGTTTACACAGCCAAGTGGCGCATGTATGCTCACTATTTCCTCAATCCCATGTTCGGAAATCAAGTCAATTAAAGCTTGGACTTCCGGTTCGGATGCAGGGTGAGTACCTGTGTGAAGCTCAGTATCTGAAGGCAATCCATTTTCCCAGCGCGTGGTAGTTATTCCCACCCTCCAGTCGGATGATGGGAAGTTTCGGTTAAGGTCAACTCCATTGGTATTCCCTCGAGTGCCACGGATCATGCCGTCTGGATTTACACAAAGAATTACAGCACAAGTTAAAAACTCAGGTCTTATAGATCGAAAAACATAAGACAAAAGATTGGTAGTTTCCGCTTCTTCGCCGTGTATACCAGCGATAATCAATCTTCTACGATTACCCCACGTTGACGGTAAATAAACACTGAGGGGCACCCCCGCAATACTAGTGCCATACCGCAGAGCAGCAGTCATGTTGCTCTCACGCTTAGCGCGCGGTAAGTATGCGTCTCCATCTTCTTGACCCCATATACTCTTCATCCTATGAGTATAGCGTAGGTGAAACGAAAACCTAGCTAATAGCCATAACCCAAGTCCATGACATCACCCCTTAATGCATAGGGAAGTTTATATGCTACACTCTATATTAATTAACCTACGAAAGCGAAAAATGACTAGAAAAAAATCCTGGCTAGCCCGATTAGAAGAAATAGATCAAAAAGATCAGTCACGTTTAGATCAGGGAGGCAAGTTCGTCGGCATAAACACGATATTCCAACCAAATAAGCGGCGGCGGTCTGGTAAACAAGCTGAAAAAGAGAAGACAATCAAGCTAACTTTCGTTGTATATACCTTTTTTGCCATTGAGATATTTATACTCGGCGGACTGTCATTGGTAGACTCGAATAGCTCGAGCTTAGGATCTGCCATTTCGCTAATTGTCTGGTCGGCAATCTTATCCATTTCTAGTCTCGCAATTGGCATCACTGCGTTAATATTGAGACCACACTTGCTCTATATGCATATCCCATTCATATTAAACTGCCTCCTGTTCCTAGTTATTTTTGTAACATTCGCATTCTGATACCATCGTTCATAGGAAGCAGAGTGCTACTATGAGTTCCGAAGTTCATCCACGAGGGACTGCCACGCATAAGTACAATGAATGAAAGATCTCTGTTGAGGTCTTTTTGTTTGGTATACTCATATGAGTATGAAGACCAGAACTCCTCAAGAAATGTCCGCTCGTTATTATGCAAAACTTGGATCGCGTATTGGCTACAAGCTAGTTATGAAAAAGAGTCAGCATTTCGGATTCTACGATGACCAACATCAAAATGAAGATCTGGCCCAAGAAAAATATCATGAAAATATCAATGATCTACTCGATTTGAAGCCGGGGATGACGGTACTAGATGCTGGTTGCGGGCAGGGCGTTGTTGGCTGCTACCTTGCGGCAAAGAATGACATTCAGCTTACGGGCATTACGATCACTCCTCATGAAGTAAAAAGCGCCTCAAATCGAGCAAAGGAATGGGGTGTAGAAGAAAAGGCTCGTTTCTTGTTGGCTGATTATGCCAAGACGCCATTTGAAGACGCAACGTTTGATAGGATATACACTACCGAATCGCTGTCGCACGCCCCAGATGTCAATCAAGTCATTAAGGAGTTGGCTCGTATCCTAAAGCCTGGCGGCAAGGTTGTGTTTGCAGAATATGAGATGCATCACAAGGATTTTGACACTGAGATGGCACGCCTTGCTGACATCATCAAGAACCACGCAGCAATTCACGGTGTGTATCAATTTGGCAAGGGTGAGTTTGCTGAGACATTAAAGAGTAACAAGCTAAAGCTACTCAATGAGCACGACTGGACAAAAAACGTTAAACCCTCTTTTGATCGCCTGCGCCGCCTGGCTCGTCCACTTGCATGGATCGTGAAGAAGACAAGGCAAGAAGCTCGGTTCGTAAATACCGTTGCAGCGGCAATGTATTCCGATGGCGTAGAAGTAGGGGTATTTGCCTACAAGGTCTACGTCGCGAAGAAATAGTTCCGAAGTTCGTCCACGAGGGGGCTGCCAAGCATAAGCACAATGAATGAAAGATCTCTGCGGAGGTCTTTTTGTTATATACTACCTGTATGTCAAAACCGCGTTATAAAGCTGTAATTACAGATATCGACGGCACATTGGTTCAATACCAGCCGTCCTTGTCTAACATGGCCGAAGTAGATGCCCTCATCCCTGAAAGCGCAGTCAAAGCCATCTCACGCCTACACTTGGCGGACGTTGCCGTCGCTGCCGTCACAGGTAGAACTTACGCTCAGTCACGCGACTTATTGATCAAGCTAGGCATTAGTGGCCCATGTGTATTTGCCGGCGGCGCAACTATTCGCGACATCCCAAGTGGTGAAATTCTTCATGAAGCAAGCCTAACCCCAGAGACGCTGAAAATTGTGTGCGACACATTATACGGAGCACTAGGTGAGGATCACTATCTTGACCTTGCGCCAGCTGCTTCCGATGAATCGAGGTTTAACTCGGTATGGGCGATTATTCATAAAGATCGTATTAACGAAGTCTTAAGTAAGCTATCTGCGATAAATGATATTTACCACGTAGTAAACGAGGGAGCTGGACAGGAAGACGAGGTGGGCCTACTCGTGTTGAGCGGTGGCTCCGATAAGGGAAGTGGCACAAGAAGCTTGCTGTCACTACTTGGCACAACTCGTGACAACACTGCATGCGTCGGCGATGGCGCAAATGACGTACTTATGTTTCAGGAGTGCGGGCTAAGTATCGCAATGGGTAATGGTGAGGAGATTCTGAAACTAAGTGCCGACCATATTGTGTCTAGTATCGATCAAGATGGATTTGCAGAAGCCGCGGATTACATCCTTCAAGGCGCTCTTAATCCTGTCGAGTAATTCCAAAAGTTCTGAATTCTTCCACGAGGGGCTGCCATAACATGAAATCGACATATCGTCGACTTTTTGTTTTGATAAGCTTTAGCTTAATACTGTCGACTTGTCTTAAGCGGGGCAACTTAAACATTCTGTTATAATCGTAATTAGTTATGAATAATAAAATAGTACTGATTACGGGATCGACACAGGGTATTGGCTTAGCGACAGCACGCAAGCTGTATGACCAAGGGGCCTTTGTAGTACTTAATTCTCCGTCTAATGAAGACGCGTCCGTCCTTGAACAATTTGAAGATAAAAGCCGAGTGCGTTTTTTCGCTGCTGATATCTCAAGTGAGGCGTCGTTGATAGATTTGAAGAACTTCATTGTTTCTGAGTTCGGAAAACTAGACCACCTTGTGGCAAACGCTGGCATTCTTCCACTGCCTGCGGGTATTGATGATATTACTGACGAGAACATTGATCTAACTATTGATGTTAATCTCAAAGGAACATTCAAGACTCTTAGAGTTTTAGGTGGCCTTATACAAGAAACCTCACAGACAGGATCAATCGTTACCCTGACGTCGGTAGATGGCATAATAGGCGAGCCATACGGCGTCATATACTCATGTACTAAAGCCGGAATTATTTCTCTGACAAAATCTTTTGCTCGTAAATTTAAAGAACCACTTGTTCGAGTAAACGCTGTTGCACCAGGACTTATAGATACACCCTTAAGTTCAAGTACTGGTGAAGACCCGAGCTGGACAACGGATCTTTCCGTTATTAAACGAATCGGTAGGCCTGAGGAAATCGCAGCAGCAATTACATTCCTATTGAGCGACGAATCATCGTTTATCACTGGACAGGTTCTTGCAGTTGATGGCGGATTCACGCTTAAATAGCCGGTTCGTGAACATTGCAGACAATTAAGCATTATCTTCATTGGGGAAACCTATTACACCACAATAGGTTCTATAATCGTCCATGAGCCCCTGCCAAGCATAAGAACAATGAATGAAAGATCTCTGAGGAGGTCTTTTTGTTTGATAGAATAGTCATATGTCAGAACAGATTATCAAGTCGAACGAAACAATCGCTTACAGCGGCAGAATCGGCGAAGTTATAGAAAGCGAACAGCCGAACGGGCGAATCTTTGAGCGTTATCGCAGAACACCGGGAGCAAGGCTTATTATTGTTGCTCCTGATAATCAAATCCTCGTTACAAAGGAATACCGCCACGAATCCGGCAGAGTAGATCTACGTCTACCCGGAGGTAAGGTACGTGACACCATCCAGTCATACCATGAGCTTCTAGTGAGTGACGACGATATGCTCGATGCCGCTAGGGAAGCAGCCAAAAAAGAGGCTCTTGAAGAAACTGGTATGATTGTCGATAATCTCGAACTCGCCACCATTGCAAATGCGGGATCGACTGTTGAGTGGGATCTGTATTATTTCGTCACAAGCAACTATGAAGTTCATGGAGACGGTCAGCAGCTTGAGCACGGTGAAGATATCGAAGTCACCTGGGCTTCGATTGAAGAAATCAAAGTGGCGGTTCAAGAACAGCGCATGGATGAATGGCGCAGTGTAGGTGTATTGCTAGGGCTTGTCATTCCGTCTCTCGAGTCAAACAAATAGCTCTAAACTCTTCCACGAGAGACTGTCTTAGAGCTTATGCTTATGAGATCTCCGCAGTGAAGGTCTTTTGTTTG
>CAMPGV010000032.1 GCA_946885745.1 uncultured Candidatus Saccharibacteria bacterium
TCTAGGACCACCGGGCCAACGTCGCCACGTTCACGGGCTTTATTTGCCCATTCGTCCGCCAGCTCATTGCCAACGTCACCCTCATGGCCGCGTACCCACGTAAGCGTCGCGTCAGACTCTTTATAGAGCGGGTAAACTTCCTGGACAATGTCGAGATTCTTGATTTCACCACCCGGTTTCTTCCATCCCTTAGCTTCCCAGCCTGGCGCCCATTTGGTAATAACATTGATCCAAAATTCACTGTCGGTAAAGATCTCGCACTTCGCTCCATCGGCATCTTTCAGCGCGGCCATAATCGCCTTACCTTCCATGCGGATATTTGTAGTGCTACCTTCTTCGCTCCCAAGAATGTGCGGAGTTAGGTCTTTAATTACCGCATAGCCGCCCGGACCTGGGTTTGGGCTAGCGCTGCCGTCAGTGTAATACGTAATCATACCTCTACTATACAGGAGATCAGTGCTTCCACCTGACCTACGCTAGATCTAGCACATAACCACTACAGCTAGCGCATTTGCTACTGCTAGTGCCGCTAAATGTCAACGCTTGTTTCTTAAAAATATTTGAGGTTTAATGAGTATTAATCAAAGCGAGGGTAGATTTTACGCCGGTTCGCCCGGGGTAGAATTTCGTTTTGACAATTTAACCGACCGTCCGTCCAATCAACCGGAAGTGAGCCTAACATGTTTGCTGTTCCTATCGATCAACTCCCCACTGTTGTGCAGGAGATCATGATCATCGTCCCGGAGTTTGATCCGGAACGCCCGAAAGATAAATGCACAAACTGCGAAAGCTCCAAGGGCTATCTCGACCGCAATGGCGCCTCCTACGTGGAGTGCACGAAGGCCGAAGCACCCCCGCACGTCCAGGAGCAGATCGACGCGCTCAATATCATGTCGGCACCTACAATTGTTGCTGATGGCGTCGTGGTTGCAGCCGGCGGCGTACAACTGCCGATACTTCAGCAGCTAGCCAAAGCACGCAAAGCGGCAGCTGCCGTTCCTGTCGGTGTCTAACACATCTTGCTGCCCGAACCCTCATACAAGGGAACGGGCGGCAAGAGACACAACTCCACCTAACATGGTGGCTTTTTTTAATTACATCGTTGCAACATTAAGAATATTGCCGTCTGGATCCTTAAACCAAACTGACTTTGATGTACCTATAATATGCAGATCGCCTTCGCGATTTACGCCGGGCATGTCGTCGTAATGCTCAAACTCAACTCCCCGCTCCTTGAGATCCCTGATGACTGGCTCGATGTCTAGGGTCATCCATGAGGCCGTCGTGGCTTTATTTGTCCCCGCGTACTGTGACTCATAGACAAATACCTTGCCATCACCACTCGCATAGGTGATGCCACCGGGGCTTTCGTCTATTTCTTCGAGCCCCAAAACCTCGCCATAAAATTCCCTTGCATCTCCCAAATCCTTGACGGCAATTGTTGCCACCACTGTTGCTTGATTTAACATAGGCACCTCCCTTTATGCTTTCACTATACGCCGCACACCGGAGCGAGCTGTGATAATTTCGACAAAATGAACAACATCCCGCCCCTGTAGACTTCAGACACCTATCTGTTAGTTTGCTACAATAGGCACAATGAGACTTCACGTAAAATTTCCAAAACTATTTTCAGCAATTAGCATCTACATCGGCACCTTCATTCGCATCATCATCAACGTTCTCCTTGTTTTGATCTGTATCGCCCTCGTTTTCGGTGTCTTCAAGGCCGGTTATGACCTCTTTACGAACATCGGCACGCCGGTTGACAAGCTTCTGCCGCAACTTCTCGTCGACACCGTCTTTATCGTGGCGCTTGTTGAGATCAGCCTGTTGCTCATGGCCTACCTGAAGGAAGGTTACGTGCACGTGCGCTATATCGTCGACACAATCCTTATCATCATGCTCAATGAATTCGTCGTCGTATGGTTTGATCACCCGACACTCGAAAAAATGATCGGCCTTTCGATCATCGTAGCCGTTCTTTTAGTTGCTCGCTTTACGGTCGTACGCTTCTCTCCTTCGGCTACCACCATCTCCGACAAAGCAGCACAACAATAGCCCGCCCTAGATATCGCGGACAGCCGGCTCAGGGTGCAGCTGCTCGACAGTAAATAGCCCACTTGATTCAAGATTGTACTCAATCATAAAGTCCGCCTGAAAGTTGTCGCCATTTTGCAAAATTTTGTAATACAAATTCGCTCTATGCGCATGATCATCCGCCGGTTGCGGACCACGGTATAACGTCACCTCGTGCCCTTCCTGAGGCCTCAGGCGACGATCTAGCCGCTCTTTCGCGCCAAGCATCACCATAGCATCCAGCTCGACCTCAAACTGCGATCTATTAGTAGCCCAGGCGGTGACTTCCATGCGACGGTCATTGAGATGCGACTTGCAATGCTCAAGCACAATCTCCGGTATGATTTTCCTGCCCTGACCATTAACAAATGGCGTCGGATTTACAAAAGCCTGCGCAGGCTGGTCACGCCACCCAGCTTGATCATCCTGTTGCTGCGACGGTGCCTCAAAAACAGGCTTCCCCTGCGCCATCTTACGTACAAAATCCCATAGCCCCATAGAAGCACCTCCTGTCTATACTTCTATTGTATGCCTAGTGATTAAATTGCTCCAATTTAATCTTACGTACATCATCTCGGCTTGTAATATCAATAAGCTCTGCGTTGCCGAAATGAAAGCCCGTCAACACCTCTCTCCACGGCATATCAGTTGCAGCCGCATAGATCATCTTGCCAAGATCTCCATGGCACACCAGTAGCACCTTGCCGCCAATATGCTTCGCACGCACGATATCCAAGACACGCTGTCCCCGCTCAACAAGATCATCGAATGTCTCGGCACCCTCAGGGCTTAAGAAGTATGTAATCGTCTCAGTTTTTACGATATCGGGGGCGCACAACTTCTCAATATCACTCGCTTTTTGACCGCTCATTACGCCAAAATCTCGCTCAATAAGCTCTGGTAGTATTGTCGGCTCTGGCAGGCTTAACATATCACTGACGATTTCAGCGGTCTCGAGTGCCCGCGACAACGGCGACGAGTAGACAGCGTCAAACTCTAGGCCAGTCTCGATCATTCCTTCACCCAATTCCCTAGCCTGCTGACGACCAAGTTCGGTGAGCGGCAAATCTCGATGACCATTAAGAATACCGTTAACATTATCTTCATTTTGACCGTGACGTGCGATAAAGATTTCAGCTGACATACTTTTATATTACACCTCGCGACAGGTCATTCTCAAAGCCTCGGTGTAACTCAAGCAAAAGTGGCGCCTCCTGAATATGGAGCGCCACTTTTGTTGCATCATGATCAATATAAACCGGAAGCTGATTGCGACTATGTGTAACAAATTCTTTCATGACACAGCCGCTTCGCTCTAGCCTAACTCTACGATTGGGACACGCTTCTGTTCGGTCGTGTCACGGTCACGAATAGTGACGGTGTCATCCTCGAGCGTATCGAAGTCAATAACCACGCAGTACGGTGTACCGATTTCGTCTTGGCGGCGGTAGCGCTTACCGATGTTACCGTTATCATCCCACATGACATTGCCGTGCTTTTTCTTCAAGATTTCGTAGACTTCACGAGCCTTAGCAACAAGCTCCGGCTTATTCTTGAGAAGCGGTGAGACCGCATACTTTACTGGCGCAAGATGCTCTGGGAACTTGAGGTAAATGCGCTTCTCGCCGTTGACTTCGTCTTCGTGGTACGCGGCCGACAGGACGGCCATGAGCGCACGCTCGACACCAAATGACGGCTCGATCACGTGTGGTACGAACTTTTCATTCGTTCCCTTGATCGTATACTCCATGCTCTTACCAGCAACGCGCTGAATATTGCCCAGGTCAAAGTCGGTGCGGTATGCAAGGCCAAGTAACTCTTCGCGGCCAATTGGGAAATCGTACTCGATATCGATTGTACGCTTTGAGTAATGAGCGCGATCGTTCTCTGGAACTTCAAGTTCGTGAATCGCTTCGCGTGGCAGGCCAAGCGCATCGAGGAAGTCATAAATATCCTTCAGGAGCGCATCGAATGATTCTGCCCACTTCTCTGGATGGACAAAGTATTCAATCTCCATCTGCTCAAACTCACGTGAGCGGAAAACAAAGTCGCGGGGGCTGATTTCATTACGAAACGCCTTACCTTGCTGCGCAATACCAAATGGCAGGTCTGGGTAGAAGTTATCAACCACATTCTTAAAGTTCGTAAAGATACCCTGAGCAGTTTCTGGGCGAAGGTACGAAATCGACTTATCATCGGCGACCGGGCCGACAGTCGTTGAGAACATCATGTTAAACGTACGAACCTCTGAAAGCGGATTGCCATTCGGGCTCTTTACGTCATTATCCTTTATAAGTTGGGTCATGTCGTCGAGCGAGAGGCCGTCAACAGCGAAGCCGGCATCCTTAAGCAAGTGGTCGGCACGGAAGCGCTGCTTCGTCTCAAGATCCTCAACCAGCGGGTCGGTAAATGTATCAACATGACCACTGGCCTGCCAAACCTTCTGGTTCATGAGGATAGCCGCATCAACACCGTACATATCGTCACGCGAATCAACGAACATCTTCCACCAAAGCTGCATAATATTGCGCTTGAGCGTCACACCCAGTGGACCGTAATCCCATGTCCCCGAAAGACCGCCGTAAATCTCACTTCCCTGATAGATAAAACCGCGGCGTTTCGCGAGACTTACAATTGCTTCCATTCGTTCGTTCTTGAGTGCTTCTTTTGCCATATTACTGCTCATTATAACAGATGTAGACACTTGCGTAAATATTTTATAAGTGTTATAATATTGCCACTCATCGTAAAACACTATCTAAGGGGGATCGCGATGGGAATCGCACCTTTAAACACCACACAACCGACCCAGGTTCGCCTTGGTGCCGCGAGGGAGCTGCTTCGGCCGCTCCTCCAGCAAGGCAAACTTGCCGAGGCCCAGCGCGAGGTACGTATATTGCGCGATAGCGGCCACGCCAAAGACATCTACCCGCTGCTCAAGGTTATTGCAGCACTTTTGCAAGGCAACGGCCAAGAAGCACGGCGAGACATGGAAGCCACCAGCAGCGAAGACATCGAGGCGATGACCAAAGACGAGCATTACGACTACAGTCGTCTTCTCGTCGATACCGCCATCTGCCTTGCTCTTAACGGCGGCAACCAAGAAGCGATCGACGTTGCGCTCACAGAGGCCTCACAAAGCCTCCTTGATCGCAGCGAAGAGCTCGTCGTCATCGAGGCCGTCATCATGCTGGTACTGCTTCAAGAAGGCAATACCGGCACGGCACGCATTCACTACATCAACATGACGTCAGCGTGGCTTCACGCAAAGACAGTTACTGTACTGCAGTGGAAGCAGGTCTTCGACCTCGCAATGTACCAAGCAACCGGCGATCAGCTCTACCTCGATGAGCTCTTCAGCGTCAAGGCGCCGGATCCGTTCATCCAGCGCAGAGCCCGCGAGCTGGAACGCCAGCTCAACACGCCAACCTGGATCAAAGCACTTCAGCGATGGGTACGTACCACGTTCCGTCGCACTGAAGCACCGTAGGGACCTCCCTACCCGGCCTCGTCGCACACACCCCGTGCGACGAGGCCTTCTTCAATTGAAGGTATGTAAACGATTAATATAAAACCCCTGGTTTGAATGAGCCAGGGGTTTTATATCGCGGCATGTGCTCGCGCCGTCGCCCAGCATTCTGGCAAAATACCCGCCACACCACCTACTTGCACAAGAACATCGAGCGGTTTTGCTTGAATAAGCCGCATCAATTTAATATGATCAGCGGTCAGCTCACCATTGGTCGCCTGACGAAGACCCTTTTCGCTGATGTCATACATATACCTATGATCCGCCTGTAGCGCCTGGCCATTGATATCATTCACCAAACTGAGCGGTGACCCGAGTAAATCAGCGTGATGCAAATAAAACCATGTCTGCGTCAGCTGCAGCGGTAAAGTTTTGGCATCCAGCGCTTTAATAACTTCAAAAAGCACATCATACCACTCCGGCTCATCGACCATTTCACTCGCCGCATTAACCTGCTTGATTACCTCATAACCAAACTGCAGGCGGTCATAATCTCCAATAATATTTTGGTAATAGTGCACAAGCCGAGCCGACGTCAAAATGCCCAGCTCACCCTTGCCGGTGTTAATCACGACATCACTGACGCCAAATAACTCAATACCACCGGCCAGCTTACTTTTCTCGCGACGCACACCGCGTGCCATCACGCTACGCTTCCCTTCGGGCGTCATGAGTTGCAAGATTCGGTCGGCCTCACCGTAATTTGTACGGCGCAGCACAATCGCGCGCGTCCGAATAGCTGTCACAATAGAACTCGCTTAATAGCTGCCACAATGTCATCAGGCAGCATACTTGTCTTATCGAGCACTGCCGAGACTCCATATACTTCGAGATCTTCGTCGCTCAGTGCATCGGCACTATTGGTACAAAGAACTATCGGAATCATCGCAAGATCAACATGTGATCGTAGCTCGTGCAGGAGCGTAAAGACATTTGGCCCCGCTAAGAAAACATCAAGTAACAGAACGTCAGGTCGCTGGTCGTCGATAATCTCCATCGCGGCCAGTGCATGCGGCGCATGCGCCGCTCGAAAACCAGCCGCTTCTAGCGCACGCACCTCCTGCTCTGCAAACCACTCATCATCCTCAACAACAAGAATCAATGGTAGCTTCGTCATAATAAACTCAGTTGCGTCGACGCTTCCATGTCGACATAAAATGTCGCTCCGTCACGATGTCGCGTCGCGCCTATATTACCGTTCATGACCGTTGCGAATTGCTGCGCTACATAAAGTCCGAGTCCACTACTCTGCGGACGCGCATGGAGCGGCTGAGGCGTCTTGCCCAGCTGATCCTGCAACTGACGCCAGATTGCCGGTGGCACCGCAGGACCAAAGTCACGCACCCCGATACGCACGGTATTAGCGTGCCCGCGCGTCGCCACTTGTAACTCAACCGGCTGCTCTGGGTCGGCATAGTGAAGCGCATTATCTCCAAAATTAAGAAGAATGCGCCGAAGCAATTCGCGATTGGCGACGACCAGTAACTGGCGGTAGCCACCAGCCACGCGAATGTCTCGCCCCTTCGCACCATAGAGCGGCGCCAGCTCATGCGCCACCTCTTCACAGAGCTGGCGTGGATTAATTGGCTCAAGCTCAAACAAGCTGTCTTCTAAGCGGGACGCCCGCGACAGATCCGTCGTTAGGCGTAAGGCGCGCTCGCTCGTTAAGGTGATCTGACGCAGCAGTCGCTGCTGTTCCTCGGGGGAGATATTACCCCTTTCAAGTGCAAGTGAGAGCTGGCGCACTAACGCCAGCGGCGCCTTCAGCTCGTGAGAAGCAGTCGTGACAAACGAAAGCTCGCCAAATATCTGCGATTGGCTAGGTACCATTCCCTCGTCTCCCATTACCTGCATACTACTTTTAGTGTAGCACGCAGGAAGTGGCTTAGCTATTGAAGTCGATGGTTGTGATTAGCTTTTCAAAATCAGGCTTAAAGGTGTCAGCGTCGGTGCGAATTGTAACTGTTTTGTCACGAATCTTATAGATAACCGCTGCTCCGCGAATATCTGTGGTGAACTCGCCCTCAATGCGGGTACCATCGTGGCCATTAGCACTCACGGCGCTTGTTTTGAGCTTACCCAATTTCACGCGTGGCTGGTATGACTTGATCACCTCGTCATACTCCTTCTCCTCAATTGTCACGCGTAGTGCAAACTGCTGACGCTCAGAGACAGTCGGCACGGTAATCGGGTTAAGGAAGGCCTGGTATGAGCCACCCTGGCTCACGTCACGCGCAACATAGACACTCCAGGTCTTCGGGTAGTCAAAAGTCAGACGACCATAGTCATCAGGACCAGCAAATTGACGATTTGGCTCTTTTTCTCGCTCCAAGAACTTGGCTTCGTCTTGGTCAGCCTGCTCCTTTTTAGCCGTTTCCGTAGCAAGAGCAATCTTGCCGTCGACGTTAGTTTTTTGTTCGTCATAGTTAACATACGCCCAAACGGATAACGCACCCAGGCCAGCGACAGCAACGCTAAGAAGAACGATAGCAAGGAGTGCGCCGCTGACTGCCCCCCGCTCACTGGTACGATTTTGATTCATGTGGTTATTATACTTATGGCTATTCGCCCTGTAAAGGAGTGAGGTAATAGAGCGTATGCGCACCCTGGGCCGCAGACGGCTCAACCCCGGCAATGCCGCTACCGTAAGTTATAAATGCCACTGGCCTTCCCGTGCTGTTCACGTGGGCCTGCAGCTTTTTCACGAGTCGCGGTATATCACGTGACACCGAAAACGCATAAAAGACTGTCGCCTCCTCCGGCAACGCTGCGAGCCAGAAGTCGGCTAGCCTTATCTCTATCCCATCATAACTGCGGCTCAAAAGACGCGATACACCAACAAGGATCGGGTTCAACTCGTACCCAATCGCCCTGGCACCGTGCTGCGACGCCTCCCGTAGCACCACCCCGTCACCTGAACCGATATCCACTACGACATCCTGAGGAGTTAGCGGGTATAAGTCGGAAAAAGCGCGTTGGATATCCTTACGGTGTGACGGCACATACGGGGCACCGCGAAACACAATCAACCCAAAACAGATAAAGATAATGAGCAGTAATATCCAGAGTACGATCATCCATCCACCTGATCAAATCGAGCTTTGACGACTTCGATATCATTCTTTAGAGCAGCCAAATCCTCTTCAATCTCTCGCGCTAACGTTTCGGCGGCACTAAACTTATCGAGCGCCGTCTCCAAGGTAAACTCTTCACTATCAAACCAGGCCACTAGCTCATCAAGCTGGGCTATTTTTTCTGCCACCGTTGCGTTACTTTTGTCTGACATCTCGCACCTCCGCTGTA
>CAMPGV010000033.1 GCA_946885745.1 uncultured Candidatus Saccharibacteria bacterium
TATTACACTTAATTTATTCTATATGATGTAAGCTATATTTTCAAGAGGAGAATCATGACTCGTACGTATTTTTACGTATCTGTTAATTGTACTGAAATCAACAGTATAGAAAATATATTGACCCGGCAACCATAAGCTGATACAATAGGTTCTTGTGTGAGTGCGAGATGCCAGAATTCTTCGCTGCAAAAATGCAGCAAAGAAGTAGGCAATTGCGCACAAAGACCTGCCTCAACTGTCGCACGGATACAGCCAAACAACCCCTTTTATACATAATATTAACTAATAGAATCGGTCGACGACGTATCCTTTTCTCGTGAGAGAAGAAAGACACATTACGGTAGACGCCTTGTAGTAATACTTTGGCAGGAGAACAATCATTAGTACCACGGAAGCTGCACTGGGCTTTGCCCTAGCAACCGACGCAACACTAAAACAAAAGTCCCCCCTGACAAAATTCAAGCCCCATCTAAGGGCATTCAGGTTACAAAAACCACTCCACACATTGACATACACCGGTATATTCGCGCTCATCATAACGATGGTAGCGGCAGCCCACCAGTATCAGGCGGCAAATCAAGATGCAACTGGTACGAATAGGGCAGCCACCAACGCTATACTCGCTGAGCCCGCACATGTCGATGAAGCAACGGCACTTCGCGTAGCAAGTGATCTGGCCGTTGCGGCCGACCTAGGTGTCGCCAAAAATATTGCTAACTTACTCACATCGGTTGACCTGCGGACGCAGATGACCCAGGCTAATGAGGCCTCTGTCAAGAAGCCCGTCCTGGTACGCGCTGCTCCAAACAACCGTGAAGTAACGCAATATACAACAAAAGAAGGTGACACCGTGGAGAGTGTTGCCAAAGCCCATAGTATTAACGCAGAGACAATTAAATGGGCCAATAACTTAACAGCAGATTCAGTAGAAGCGGGTATGAGCCTCGCTATCCTACCTCTCGATGGCGTCCTACACACCGTCAAGGATGGTGACACTATTGAATCAATCAGCGAAAAGTATGCAGCCACATCTGAACGCATCGTCTCATATAACGACCTTGAGCTCAGTAAGATAACCAATGGTCAGCAGCTGATTATTCCAGAAGGCACCTTACCAGAAGAAGAACGTCCAGGCTATGTTGCTCCCGCACCTGTAGCAACGCCTACGCCAGCCGCACCTATTGCAGCCCCGGCAATGACGACTCCATCCGTCGATACCTCAGCAGGCAATATGTATGCCTTTGGTAACTGTACGTCATATGCTTATGAGCGCCGCATGCAGCTCGGTCGTCCAATCGGCAGCTTCTGGGGCAATGCAGCGACTTGGAATACCTTTGCCATGCAGCAAGGTTTCACAGTCAATAAAACTCCAGCAGCGGGCGCTGTCTTCCAGATGCCAGCCTTTGTAGACGCATACACAAGTGCATACGGTCACGTTGGTATTGTTGAGTCGGTTAATGCCGACGGCAGTGTCAATGTTTCAGAGATGAACTA
Organism: uncultured Candidatus Saccharibacteria bacterium; assembly: GCA_946885745.1. Next base: position 1,495 of record CAMPGV010000033.1, read on the forward strand.
CGCCGGCGGTTTCAATATGGTAACATACCGTACGATCCCAGCTGGACAGGCTGCTCTCTACAACTATATTCACTAAAATATAGTAGCTAGGTAGTCCACCACAACGAAGCACTCCACACTATGTGGGGTGCTTCTACTAGGCGGCGACTTGGCACAAGAGGGGTTATTTGGTATAATTTTTCGAGGTATGCCGCGATAGCTCAGCTGGTAGAGCACTTCCATGGTAAGGAAGGGGTCTCGGGTTCAAGTCCCGATCGTGGCTCCATTTTTAGTGTCCACCTCTAGTCATTATCTGATTTTTATGCTAGAATAAGTAAGATTGCAATAACAAACTAAGCGAGTACAACATGGCAAAGAAGAATACAAAGCGCAAATTGATTGGTCTGGTGAGTGATCTCTCAGGTCACCGTACCTACTACACTTCAAAGAACACTCAGAATACGACTGAAAAAATTGTTCTCAAGAAGTACGACCCAGTCGCTCGTAAGCACGCTACTTACACCGAGACTAAGAAGAGCCTTGGCCGTAACGAAATCAAGCCACGCAAGAGCTAATCTTACAGAAAAACACTCCCTGGCGGAGTGTTTTTGCTATACTAAGCTACATGCAAAAACGCACTAATACCCATACTAAACTCAAGCAAGATGCTCGACATTGGGGTACGACAATCTTTATGGGAATCTGTGCACTTCTTAGTTGGTATGGTATCTACCTCGTATGGCAGATACTTGGAGGGAATATCTATATCACCGTCACAGTGACGCTATTTTTATGCCTCTTTGCAGTAATGTTCACAATTGGCGCAATCGATGGCCGCAAGAAGCGCTATCATGAAATCTTTGACGATCTTCTGCACATGTTCCCGCTGTGGCCATAGATACTATACGGCCCGCCTGGAAACTTTAGCGTCGATAGTTTGCGCCAGCCACACCCCGTAGCGCAGCATCGACTGCAGGACTGCTTCGGTTGGAATGCTATTTTCTGCATAGAGATACACCACACCATCACTGACTTCAACTGCAAGTTCATGGAAGTGATCGACAATAGCCTTGCAAAGACCAGGATCAAATAATTCTGTGACCGCAACTTGATCAACGATACGGCCGTAAAGAGTATAGAACTGCAAAAACTTTTGGTCGTATCCTTCCGATACGCCAGTAGGGATACGTGTCATGTACGAAAACTTGGTTAAAAACTGCAAGTAGAATGCTTGGGTATGTGACTGCTTTCCTAAAAATACATGCGGAAGGTCGGTTTGCGTCTTAAGGTCAACAGCCATCACCAACCATTGCTGTTGCTCACTTTTGCCCTTTGGCATCTTAATACTGCCGCTACGTTCAACAAAGGCCACATCGTAGTCATCATAAGTGCCAATTGTATAATGCGTGTCGCGGTAGTGCGGTGACGTCGTTAAGCCACGTACAATACGATGATCGTCATCGGTATGGTCGACAGCCCCGAAGTAAACCATGCCAATTTTTTCGGCAAACCGCATCACGGTACGACGATGTTTATGAGTAGCAAAGATGCGACGGCCTGCAAGGCGTGCAAATCCCGCTAAACTCATGTATGTTTCTCCGTAATGGTATCGAGGAGTGTCGCGACATACTCTGCATGACTCCAGGTAAGAGGCGCTACCGACAGGGAGGCGCCATTATCGGGGTTGATCTGCTCTGCCATAACACCCGTTGGAGCAACCGCATGCGCAGTGACCCATGAAAGAATCTTTTCGGCGTCTTCATGCTTGCCAACTTCTGCATAATACTGAGCCATCCATAGTGTCGTAATATTCCACCAGTTACCTGGAGTCTCAAAGTTCACTCGATAGTAATTGTCATTTTCATATCGTGGCAGTCCATTAACGCCAGGCTGGAAATTAAATGTCCGCTCCATTGTCGCTACAGCGGCCGTTAGTTCAGGACTACCTACAGGGAACAGTCCAAACATAAATGCGCCAAAGATACTAGAAAGGTCAATTGTGTCATCGTATATAATGCCATGTTCATTAGCTAGAACACCTTTATAGAAAGCCTGTCGCTCTTTGTTGTAGAGATGCTTATGAGCCGCACCTAAAATATCCTCGGCAGCATTGCGCCACTGCACCGCATGATCAGAGTCGTCGGCGGCATCAGCAAGATCTGCCGCAGCGAGTAGTGCCGCGTAAACTACTGACGTAGTGTAGGTTGTGGTTTCAAACACCTCTTCCCATAGGTCGTAACTCGGTTTCGGCAGCCCGGTTGCGTCATCAATGTAACTTGCTAGGAAATTAGCCATCGGCACGACCATTTGCTGGTAGAACTCAGCCAGCAGGCGAGGTGTGCTATGCATATGATAGTACTGTGCAAATACAAAGAGCACGAGAGCTGTTTCATCCTCTTGGATTGGGGGAGCAACCGTACCGTCGTGCTGTACGTACGGGTGCCAGCTACTTCCAAGCGCACCGTCGGCGCGGTATTTATGCATCAAGTAGCCACTCGGATGCAGGCCACGTCGACAAAACTCAAAGAAACGATGTGGCTCATCTCGGTAGCCCAGCCGGACAAGCGGCCAGAGGACATAGGCGCCGTCACGAGGCCAGCAATAGGCGTAGGCGTCACGAGAATAGTTCAGCATAGTCGTATCAGTACTGGCGATCACTGCACCGCGCTTATCGGTCTGCGACTTGATGGTCATAAGACTTCTGAGGAAGTTAACTTGGTGCCCTGGGTGGAGCTTGGCCGCAACCGGTTCTGCCGGATTCAGCCAGTTACGCCACCAGCTAGCGGTGCTATGCAGGCGCTTAAGGACGCCGTCTTCAAGAATTTGTTTATGAATATAGAGCGCCTCACGCGTAGATGTGCCGGCAGCAATCCAGTAGTGAACGCGCTGTGAGCTCAGTGCTGGAATATTTAGTTTAAAACGCAGCACCGAATCAACCCGGCCATGCTCAACATTACAGAAGCTCAGCTCACCGTCATCAGCATCACGATACGATCCTTCATGATTTTCGATACCAAATAGGCCCACGGTGTATTGATCAAATACGCCACTATCAGTACGGCCCGAAATAACAAATGCGCGACGACCACGATAGTGAAGAATAGCATCGCTATCCGGTAAGTACTGCGCGGTATCAGTATTGCTCCGGCCATCACCAATAGCAAACGCCTGATGTAAAAAGAGGCGAATCTCACGCGCTTGATCACTTAGGTTGACGACATGGATATTGCGCATAAAGCCGCTGATAGTACTGTCGACGACATCGTCAAATTCAATCAAGACGCCGAGTGACTCGTTCTTGGCAATTGTATGTCCAATCAGCGCACGGTGCGGATAGCGAAAAGTGAAGCTCCAGCTGCCATCATCAAGCCAGCTGATCTGGCCATTTATCCAAACACCTACACGGTGCCTCAGGTCAGGGCCGGCCGCGTGGTTTTCAAGCCCAACATACGGAAAGTAAAAGTCATGCACGAGACCGTAGTTGTTGATGCCAACGTGCAACTCGCCATTAGATAAAACGATCGGCCTAGCCATGGAGGCCTCCGTGACGATGATATTCCATCAGACGATAGCGAACATCGCGCAGGGCATTCATAAAGTACAGAAAAGCGTCATACGGGGAGTCGTATGGGCTAAAGTAAGCATGAACATCACCATCGGTGAACCACTTGGTGCACATATAGTAGACATGGTCAGATGTTTGAAGCTTGCGCCAATCAGCAATTAACTCAGCGTCGCCAGACCGTAACACTGCATCTTCAATTGCATACAGATGACGGAGTGCTTCGTGCTGCATGTTATTGCCTAGCCATGCCGTCAGGTCGCGCTCGCTATCCGCCCAGGTAACAGTGTGCGGCATACTGATCTCGCCCTTAGCTTCGTGCGTATTAATGGCCTCGGAGGCAGTGTAAAAGGTATTGTTTGGATCTTTAAGCCAAGTACCGACAAACTCTTCAAAGAAATCGAAGATCCCCGTGTCAGCCCACTGATGCTCTCCAAAGGTTTCATAGTCCATAAAGAGATTGACCGATGAGCCATCTGCGAGTGCTTGATCCATCCATTCATTGTACGTATTTGCTTTGAGCGGCCATGACTCCCAGGCGCGGTTACCAAAACGAAACGCTAGGTCATCACTCAGACGGTAATTCTTAAGTAGCAGTTTAATGTTCTGCGTACCTACTGGACGATAGACATAATTCGGGCTGCGCCATTGCAGAACCGGATCCCACCCTTCTGCCAAGATCCCCTTAAAGCCGTATTCGTCAGCCCACTGAGCTAATTCGTCATTGTATGCCAGCTCGGTATTGCGAAAGACTGAGGTCTCGACACCAAAGAGCTCACGAACTTTATCGCGGTGCATCTCAACCTGGCGCTCAAACTCATCGCGGCTATAGAAGAAGGCAAGACTGTGGTAGTACGTCTCGGATACAATTTCAACTTGACCAGTGGCGACCAGTCGACGGAAACTCTCAATTACATCTGGCGCCCACTTTTCGGCCTGTTCGAGGAAGGTGCCGGTAATGCTCAGCGACACCTTGAAATCAGGGTGACGATGAAGCAACTTCTCGAGCAAAGCGTTCATTGGTCGATATGACTTATCGGCTACTTTGCGAAGTACGCGCTCATTATTGCGATCAGTCTGCTGATCTTGCTCGTCGTAATAATCATGAGTAGTGGCAGTATCAAAAATACTATACTTACGAATACGCCAAGGTTGGTGTACGTGAAGATAAAGGGTTATTCCACGCTTGCTCACACCAAGGCTCCTTGTTTCATGCGGCCATACATAGTCATACACTGCTTGGCGACATCACGCCATGAGATACGGGTATACTCGTATTTAATATTTTGCTTGAGCTCTGTCGCAAGTGCAGGGGACGTAGCGATACCAACCAGCTGATCGGCCAGTGCATCGATGTCCCAAAAGTCGTAGCGGAAGATACTGTGGAGCACCTCGCCGACGCCGGATTGCTTACTAATAATCAGCGCAGCGTCATGGTGAGCCGCTTCAAGTGCAGTCAGGCCAAACGGCTCACTTACTGAGCTCATAACAAACACATCCGCTATACTATACGCATCGCGCCACTGCTTACCGCGCACAAAGCCCGTAAAGAAGACTTTATCAGAGATACCCAGTTCAGCACTTAGGGCAATCAGCTCATCGCGCTGCTCGCCGTCACCCGCAAGCAGGAAAACAAGCTTGTCGTGCTTCTGTGAGGCTCGCGCCGCTGCGCGAATAAAATGCGTCAGCCCCTTTTGGATCGTAAAGCGAGTTACTGTGGCAACCACGGTAAAGCCCTCATTCTTAAGTGATTCGAGGTAGCGGTAGGTTCGGCGGTCATATTCATATTCATCGCTAAATGTCGTTACATCAATTGCATTATGAACGACCTCTACTTTGTCGGCGGAGATCCCGTAACGCTGCACGATAATACTCTTCGTGATATTACTGACAGCAATAATCCGATCAGCCATCATCAAGCCTTGATATTCAATTTCATGGACAATCGGGTTGCCAAACTTTTCGCCTGAACGATCAAACTCTGTTGCGTGCACATGCACAATCAATGGCGCATCGGTCAGCTGCTTGGCGCGTATACCTGCCTCCATTGTCAGCCAGTCGTGGGCATGGATCGCATCGGGCTGATTATCGGCAACGAGCTCTTCAATATACTGGACATATCGCTTCTGTACGCCGCGGATATCACGCACATCGTCAGCTTTGATGTCGTCTAACTGCCTGGTAGTTGCATACTTACTGTCATAGGCACCAAGCAGGCCGTATCGATCGAGTGGCTGTAGCGGCAAGGCCGCGTGAACTTTCATAAACTCAGTTTCAGGATGATGTGCAGAGTAGGGGACAACGAAATCAATCTGGGCGCCCTCAAGAGCAAGTGCCTTTGACATGTGATAACATGCCACACCAAGTCCTCCGCTATTGTGCGGCGGGAGCTCCCACCCGAGCATTAGTATGTTCATACCCATTTTGCGGAGTTTGTCCGCTTGCTCCTTTTCGTTTGTCTGCTTGCCACCATTATAGTTTGGCGCTTATGGTTTGACAACAGTTTTTAAGGGGAAATTATGGATATGCCGTGTTTTTTTACATTGACCGTGTTTACCTCTGTAAATATTAAGCACAAGATTGTTATACTTGAGGCATGAACAGTCCCTTTAACCCTGACAGCGCCTTCCACGACATCCAGTCATTCTTTATGCAACCAAACGCGTTTCGTTCCGTCTTAATCCTCATCGTCGCAATTGTCGTCGCCTACATTGCCAGCAAGTACCTTGCAAAAGCAATCATTTACGTTGCGCAGCGTGTTGCCGTGCATACTGACAATGTTTCCAACGAAGAAACTTTGGTTAAGCTAAGGCAAGTCGAGACCTACCTGAGTATTGCTGTTGCTGCAGTGCGGGCGCTTGTCGTGGCTGTCGTAGCCTATACGACCTGGCGATTCTTGAGCCCTGTCGCTAGTAGCGGAGCAGCGGCAATCGGTGCCAGCGCCTTCTTTATTGTTTTTGCCGGTGCCACCCTTGGCCTCTTACTGCGTGACATCACCGTTGGCGCAACTATGATCCTCGAGCACTGGTTTCATGTTGGGGATTTCATTAAGGTTGAGCCTTTTATCGATGTCAGTGGTGTGGTCGAACAATTCACGCTTCGATCAACCAAGCTTCGCAGCCTCAGCGGGGAAGTCATCTGGGTTCACAACCAGCAGGTTCAGGCCGTTCACGTTACACCACGTGGTGTTCACACACTCGCCGTTGATGTCTTTGTGCGCGACCTTGAAATCGGTAAAAAGACGGTTAAGCGCCTTATCGGCACCATGCCGACCGGCCCAATGATGCTTGCACGTCCACTACATATCACAAATAGCGAGCAGTGGGGCGACGATCTCTGGCGCATTACTATCATGGGTGAAACAGCACCAGGTCGTGAGTGGCTGATTGAGAAGTTCTTCGTTAACGCTATTAAAGAGGTTGATGCCGATCAATCCGACCGCGCTAAGCGTATCTTTGCTCACGAGCCTATCCCACGCTACGCCGACCCTATTGCCGACAAAAAGTTCCGTCGCGCCGTTCGTGCGAGCAAGGGCGAATAACAGCAAACCGACCCCTCTAGAAAAATACCTCAACCTTTGCTACAATACGTCGAGTAAAGGGGCATAGTACAACGGTTAGTATAGCGGTCTCCAAAACCG
>CAMPGV010000034.1 GCA_946885745.1 uncultured Candidatus Saccharibacteria bacterium
ATACCACCGGCTCGTGTTTGCAGATCCTGGCTCTTGATCATCGACTCGGCAAACTGGCGGTTTAGTACTCGGTCAGCGTTCTTGCTACGAAGGCCTTCAATAGCAAGATTACGAGTCGTATCCTGGGCGTCTGCAATGAGCTGAGACATACTCTCTGTTTGAGGCCCGTAAATAGGTGCTGTGCCTGCTTTGAACTCTTTGTAGCGAGCATCGAGCTCTTCTTTGTCGACTGCCACTTTATCGCTAAGGACACGCAGTTTGAGATCTTGCTCGAGTGCGTGTGTATCAACTTTAATATGAGCATTCCACTTAAGATCGAGTTGCTTCTCGATAATTTCCTTCTGCTCTTCCACTTGGCGATGAAGTTTATTTTGCTCAGCATGGAAGTTACTGTCTAGGTAGCGATTATCAGACATACCACTGAAGTTATCGGTACGCTCCTTGAGGTAGCGACTGCGGTTGTCATGGTGACGGGCGTAATTGCGCAAGATGTGACGACGTTTTGTGGCACCGTCGCCAAGTCCGCGCTGCTTGTGCATCTCAGCGCGTGCGCCAGCCCAGTTCTTAGTGCGATCCACGAGACCACGCTTCGGATTGTTGACGATACCCGCAACTGCGCCCAGTACACGGCCGCTAAGCTTCAGAAGGAGCGGCGTAACGATAAGTGGTGCAATTTGCACGGCAAGACCAAATATCACCATGTAAAAGGTGGTCGCGTTTTGGATGATAAGCATACCGGCAAGCTGTGCACCTGTAAATATAAGGGAGAAAGCCGGGAAGAAAACAAGCATAGTAACAAACAAGTCTTTCCACCGCTCAAACCACTTCTCTGTTCCTGGAAGAAGATACGCGACAAACGCCAGCGGCGATATGATGACAAGACAAACGATAATTGCCTGACGCGCAACAAGAATCAGTAGTACCACGAGGACGGTTAAGAACAGGCTTACGAGAAGAGGTACCAAGAAGTAAATCATGGCAGCAATTGTGCCGCCGGCCGCTACGAGCGCTAAGTGGGTACCTACAGCGACCGCTCCGCCTGTCAAAACAAAGGTAGCAAGCATCGACCAGGTGAAGTCTGTTTCTAGGTACTGACCAGGGCTCTGGTTGAGCATCGGTTCACGGAGTGACTGTAGTAGCGTGTGGGTTGAAGTGCCTAAGATATTCGACAGGTCAACGGCAATGGCACAGATGTAGTATGAGATGTTCACGAGGATGGCTGCAACGATAAGGCGTGGCAGAATTTTTTTGACACCGTAATTGCTAAGGCCAAAACTCGTTAGCTGAGAGTAGATCATAATAATAAAGCCGATAACGAAGATGACGTTGGCGATGTTGCGAATAACGCTCCAGGCGGTAAATAGCGTGTCCTTCTGGGCAATTTGCAGTGGCTGCGTCTTCATGAAGTCAGCTAGCATGCCGTAGATAAAGTCCATTCCGTTAGCCAAGTTATTGGTTATCGGACACAATATCCACCCCATACCACCGGCGACGGCGCATGATGATGCTGCGGTGCCGTTAGTACTGGCGTCAACTGTCAGATCTCGCTGGTTTGAAGGCTGGGTATAGGTGTCGGGCGGCGTGTAAATATACTCGACGTACTTTGCGCTTGTCGCTTTTGACGTGTCTTCATTTGGGCTGAAGTAGATGAAATGCGCCTTCTGCTGGTTCGTTTGACTTTGCGCTAGAGGCTCATTGTGGCGGTAAAACTGCGTACCGGCCGGCAGCTTAAAGCCTTCGCTACCTGTTGCGTTAAGTGGCCCAATGTACGTATCGCCTTGGTAAACAAGGGCGCTTCCCTGCCATGTCACATCGCCAACAGCGCGAGCGATTGGGGCTGTAAGAAGTAGGTATGCGAAAACTGTCACAAGACCGGCTGCGACCATCGTGATGAAACTCCGCTTCGATAACCTACCGAGCGGATGTGCCATTCGCATATCCCACATATCTCCGTTAGTTTACAACTTAACAGATGAAAAGTCAAGAAGATGGTCTGATTAAAGTATTCTTAAGGCGCGATTGGTTTACCCTATCCGTACCTCTGCTACGTCAGCTTAGGGAACTGGTGGGGGTACGGGAGGAACCGGCGGTGGTGTTGATGATGGTCCCGTGCTTCCGCCGGTCGACGGCGCCGGACGTACGCCTGCTAGAATCTCTAACTTTTCGCGCTGCTTAAGCTTCATATTATTGACTGCATTTGGGTTTCCTAAGATACGAAGAGCATCTTCCCTCACGAGTCTGTTGTTAGCTATAGCAACATCGAGTGAGTCTGTTGTTTGAGTAGCAATTTGGCCATCTGTAAGATTTGAGATATGTGATCCGTCGGTATCCATAGACCCATTGCTTGCCCATTGCATGACGCGGCTATCGGAGGCTTTTACGTCTGAATGCTTCTCTTGGATATGCTGCTGTAAGGAGCGTTTTCCTGCTGTGTTTCTACTAAAGCCGTCAATAGTACTCTGCTTAGCGAGTGACTGCTGGATCCTCGCTACACCACCCTGGCCCTGTTCCATGAGAGCAGAGTAGGCTGCGCGGGTTGCGATATCGTCACCTCTGACAATTGCCTGTTCGAATTGCTCCTGAAGGTAGGCGTCAGACTGATCCCCCATCGCAACACTCTCTGTATTGAACTGGTTCTTAAGGGCATCAATCTTTTCGTAGTCAATCTTCTTTGCGGCCTCTCGTCCAGCCGCTGCTGATCGGTCACCAAAGCCCCCTGATATGCCTGATGCGTTGAACCTTCGATTTGCTGCCGATGCAGCGTTGCGTCCCCAGTTGAGAGGGTTCTTATTTGAACCCTCGTAAGCACCCGCTTGAATCAAGCCACGACGCCTATCGGCTTCAACTTTACGATAGTTCTGGAATTGCCCAAGGCGTGATGTGCTTCCGATTTTGCCACCAACTCGATTCTGGGATTTATCACCCCACCCTTTCATAACCGTACCAATAGCGCCAGCTGCAGCAATCGAGCCCTTGAGGAGGGACGGAACCATAATGAGAGGAATTGCCGCAACACCAATCGCAATTAGTGGGGTTAGGTTGTCGCCAGGTGCCGCCGTTGATTTGATGATAAATGCAGCGAGGCTTGATGCACCGAACACTACGGCGATCACTGGGAATACGAGCAGGAGTGCAAAGAACATCTTCTGCCATTTTTTGAACCATTGCTCGGTATTCGGAAGGAGGTATGCAACAAACGCGAGCGGTGCAATGACTACCAAGAGGACGATAAGGGCTTTTCGAGCAAGAAGAATAAAGATAATGACGAGGAGCGTGAGAAGAACAGCTCCAATCACAGGTATACTCATCGCAAATGCGAGAGTGATACCGCCCGCTAGGAGTGCGGTGGTGATGAGAGCTATACCAAAGCCGTTGCCAGTTGCGTCAACTGTATTAGGGAGTGCAATACGCGACTCGACACTTTCAAACAATGACTTAAGGCCATAGCCTAAGATATTACTTAGGTCTACTGCAATCTGACATATGATAAATGACATATTCACTAAGATAGCGGCGACAATAAGGCGCGGAAGCATTTTCTTAATGCCGTAGGCGGTGATGCCGACACTTGTGAGCTGGGAGAAGATAATGACGAGAAATGCGATCACAAAAGCGACGTTAGCGATATTGCGCATAGCAGACCATGCCACATAGGTTCCGCTTGAAGTTGATACCGTCCTGGTGTCTACAGATAAGAACTGCGTTGCTAGGAAGCTAAATAACTCATCGCTAATCGTACTCATAAATCCGAGAGCTGGACATACAATCCAACCTATTCCGTCAACAGCACAAGATGACTTCGATCCACCGTCCACTCCGCCGTGAGTAGCTGCGCCAGTATTAGCGTTCTCGAAAAAGTTTGTTCGTAGATCTTTTAAGTCTGATTTAGCGCGGTCGGCAAAAATAGAGATGTTACCTGGCAGTTCGTCACAACTTAAAGTGCGGTGCATTCCCTCTGGCGAGGCTTCAATAATACCAACTGTTTTACTAAGGCGGTCGGTTTTGACAACAACCTGCTTATCTGTATAGGTAGCAGGCGGACCAGCTTCATATTTTTTGACCGCCATTTGCTTGAGGTTGGAACCGACGGATCCTCCGTTATGATCGGTTGGCTGGCAGAATGCATAAAAGGAGTTGTACAGAATATTCTGCATAATAGCGTCGCCTTCGACACGGTTTAGTGGCTCGGTGTTACTAAAGACTTTCTTGCCAACTGTTGCAGAAAAAGCGGCTTCACGCTCTGCTTTGGTCTTAGTTGCGAACTCAAACGTACTGAGATTGCCTTGTCCGCCACGACAACTCTCATAATTCACCGTACCGGCTCCACTCATCACGTGACATAGGAAGTCGCGAGGGCTACTGTAGCCAAGCGTGGCAATGGCGTTGCGTACCCAGCCACCGTCTTCGCCTGCGGTCTTATCTTTTGTGCTACTACAGTTCTCTACTCCGTCCCAGTCACCGTCACTCGTGATAAACTGCCCGCCAAGGATAACTGCTTTATCGCCAAAGAAACCGTATTTATCCAGAGACTCCTGACTGAAGTCGCTTATGGCAATTGCATCGCGTACACAGACGCGCAGGGCGTAATAGTAGCCCATGGCAGCCGACGCTTCACTGATGTTCATTTCCTGAATGGTTTTTGCAGATGCTTCTGAAGACAGTGGGAATACAGAAATTGACAGCACCATGAGGAGCGCGGATAGCGAAAGAATGATCCGGCGGCGGATAAGCGTAAACATATACCACTCATTAAACACTATTGCTTATGGTTTGAGAATATAAAAAACCCCGCCGGTTATGGACTGAGCGGGGTTTTTGTGGATCTATTGGATTAATTAACGCTAGTGTCGTAGCGACTGTCAGAAGATGGAACGCTTAGTACACTCCTCCAGGTAGACTGCTCTTGACCCTGGACATCAGTGAACTGTATATGCTCAAAGGTAGTTTGAACATCTTTACCTTCTGGACTAATGGCATTGATCTTCATCTGAGTGCCATTTCCTGACTCGAAAGTCTTTGCGGCATTAATATCAGTTGTTGTTGCCATGGAAAGGCCAGTTGGTCGGTTTTGGAGATACTCATCGTACTTAGCATATGCCAATGTTGAAGGGTTTAGGCTAAGTGATATCATCTTGCGAGCGGTATCTACGTCGTATGTGTCATCTGCTGAGTACAGGCTACCGGCGACATCAAGAACGATCGAAACACGATCCGTAACTTCTTGCGGGGTGCTCTCTTTTGACGGCGTAGTGATACGATTAGCGTACTCTTCCATGTCAAAACCGAGGTTACGCATTTTCTTTAGGACGCGAGGTGCGTTGTTGTCGTAGGCAAACTGCGCAAACATTAACTGCTTTTCAAGAGGCTGATCGCGGAACTGTTCGACGGTCATGCTATCAAGTGACTTGATCTCAGCCTGCTTTTCAGAGGAGAGTCCTTCGAATAGACCGCTTTCAATCACATCTGTTGGCAAGGTATCAATGACTGGCTGTGCAGTGTTAAGTGCTTCGGTGTTAGCTGGTGAGCTAAATGGTGATGGTGTAGCTTCTGCGCTTGGTGTAGTAGTTTCGATGGCACCGGGGGTTTGCGGACCGCTAGCGCTCGGATCTTTGTCTATGTCCGCTGCATTAGTTGACGAGAGATGGTTAGCGGCTACTGCCCCGCCGCCAAGTAGGCCGAGAGCGCCGAGGGTAGCGAATACCTTTTCACGAGTACTGAATCCTTCCTTGCGCTGCTTCAGCTCTGGTTGATTGGTCACAATCCTTGCCACATCGGTGGTATCTGGCTGCTTATCGAGCTCTATCTTTTTTGATGCTGGCTTTAGTTCGGGGTTCATACTGGTTATTGTTCCTTGCACACTTATGTGGGCGCTAAAAACGTTTGTTTACTTACTTATACACTATAATGCGAAAAAAAGCAATAGTATTCTGCTTATTCTTATGGTGAAATACTTGCTCAAAGGTGATAAATATCGTATTTTATTAAATGTATGAAGGTAAAACAAACAGTATTAACGTTCGGGGCATTTTTGAGTCTGTTTAGCGGAGGTCTATTACTTACCTCTCCTGTTATGGCGGCAAAGTGTGGCGGTGCCGATACCGCAATCATTTCTTGTGAAGCAGCCGAAGGTAAGACAGATAATATCGAGCAGAACGCCATTTGGAAACTTCTGGTCATGGTGCTTAATATTATGATCGCTGGTGTTGGTATTTTGGCGGTAGCCGGCGTGGTCTATGCGGCTGTACTGTATACAACTGCTGCCGACCGGGCAGATCAGGTCAAAAAAGCAAAAGACATCATATTAAATGTAGCAATTGGCGTTATTGCATTTGGATTGATGTATAGCCTGTTGAACTTCTTAATCCCTGGTGGAATATTTAATTAAGGCAAGGAGCAACGATGTTACGTAAGCTACGAATCTGGACAGCTGCACTTATCTTTGCCATATCAGCCGGCGGTTCTCTGCTGTCGGTGGCAACTCCACAGACCGCTATGGCGGCAAAGTGTGAAGATACCTACTTTTTAACGATACCAGCCTGGTATAACGGGCTTATCACCCCCGATAGTCAGGGTAACTGTAATATCAGCCAGCCTGGCACTGGCGAAGCGGGCCTTAACCAGTTTATATGGAAAATCGTCCTTAATGTGACCGAAATCCTTTTGCACCTCGTAGGGTATTTAACGGCTGGATTCATTATCTATGGCGGCTTTAGGTATATGCTGGCCGCTGGATCAGCCGATGGTATGAGTAAGGCGAAGACAACCATTGTCAATGCGGTTATCGGCCTGGTGCTTTCAATCCTGTCGATAGCGATCGTTAAAATAGTCTCGGGAGCGTTATAGCTATGGAATTTTTAAATAAGTTTGCACAAGATGGCCGCCTTGATCTTAATCAGGTTAATGTACCAACCATTACACCCGATAGCGCGATACAGACAATTCTTACCACCGTCTACACGTGGGCAGGTATTATCTGTGTGATCATTATTATTGTTGCTGGCTTCTTGTATGTCACGTCGGCAGGTAATGCGGCGACAGTTAAAAAAGCCAAGGATGCAATAACAGGTGCGGTCATTGGTCTGATTTTTGTTATGTTAGCGTTTGCAATTACAGCGTTTGTTATAGGGAGGTTATAGAATGAAACGAATCAAACAGTCAATCGTTGCTTTAGCTATGGTGTTAGGACTGGGTGTTGCCCTTTCCCCTGCTCCGGTTTCAGCGATTAATGTCTTTAATCAGTGTAACGGCAACACGAGCGTCGTTTGTACATCGGCGACGAAAGATGATGCCACTACAAAGGTAAAGGATATAATTAATATCGCCCTTTACGTGCTTGGTATCATTGCGGTCATCATGATTATCGTTGGCGCGTTTCGCTACGTGCTATCGGGTGGTGATGCCGGCTCGGTGACTGCGGCTAAGAATACGATTCTTTATGCAGTTGTGGGTTTGATCGTGGCGATTTTGTCGTTCGTGATCGTGAATTTTGTCATTAATGCAGCAAGCTAATAGGAGTAAGGGAGTTATTGTTATGAAAAAAATGAAAATTGGACTACTGTCTCTGATGGCCCTGGTGGGAATCGCTGCGGCTGTACCGGCTTACGTGAGCGCGGCACCAGCCGACAGTATCCGTAACGGCGTCAACGCGGTTGGCGGTAATGAGCAGCAGAACCAGCGTCCACTGGCACAGATTGTCCGTGAGGTCGTGAATGTTGTACTGTTTGTACTCGGCGCGGTAGCGGTGATTATGATTATCATTGGTGGCTTCCGCTACGTTGTCTCTGGCGGTGATTCATCAAGTGTTACGGCAGCGAAGAACACTATCTTTTACGCAGTCATCGGTCTCATTATTGCGATCCTGGCCTATGCGATCGTGAATTTTGTTGTTAACAGCCTGACTTAACCCTTAACAAATAGGTTTGATTCTGGTATAAAATAGTGTAGGTAATCCTAAGAAAGGAAGAAACATGAAGAATATTATTAAGAAAAGTTTGCAGAGCTTACTGATTGTCCCTGTACTTGCACTCGGCCTGAGCGTCGCTGTACCATCATTGCAGCCAACAGCGCTTGCGCAGTGTGAACAAGGTATCCAGGGCGGTCTTGACGCTGGTGCTAACTGTGCCAAGGGTGACGACCAGCAAGCTGATCTGTTTGGCCCGACTGGTATTTTTAGGCTCATCACGAACGTTCTGCTCTTTATCATCGGTGCAATTTCAGTAATCATGCTGATCATTGGTGGTATCCGCTACGTAGTATCTGGTGGTGACAGCAGCGCTGTGACCGCAGCAAAGAATACTATTCTTTACGCGGTGATCGGTATCATCGTTGCCCTGCTTGCTTACGCACTGGTCAACTTCGTCATCGGTAGCTTCTCAGCACAGGCGTAGCCTCTATCCAATCTTAGGAAAACACCTCCGCTACAGGAGGTGTTTTTTATGGCCTACATATATGCTCTTCCCTATTTAACGATCAAAGTTGTGACTAATAAAATAACCCCGACGTTGCGGGGTTATTTTAAATGCAGTTTGATTACTGAATGGTAATCTTCTTAGCCTGTTCCTGCTTGACCTTCACAAAGCTGATAGTTAGAACGCCGTCTTTGAGGACCGCTTCAACCTCATCTTCCTTG
>CAMPGV010000035.1 GCA_946885745.1 uncultured Candidatus Saccharibacteria bacterium
AACTCCTGATCTATGAATACTCTTACAGTACCACCCTAAAACCCCTGTTGGATGTGAGCATGATCACATATGGATCACGGCTTCTGTCACTCATTTAATTTTCAGCAAACTTTATCATTAAGGTTATAGGGTTATTGCGCGCGAGGGGAGGTCACATGATAATACAACTACTAGCAAGCACTGCCGACATCAACTACTTCACCGGCTTCGAGTCGATGCGCATACAGAATCTTTTACTCTTCTTATCGATCTTAAGCCTCGTCGTATGGGCGCTTGTCATACTAAGCATAGTCATACGATTTAGTGCGAAGATAATGTTAATTTATCGCACACGGAATCGAAGCAACGGGCAATAAGCATGGATATTAATACGCTTCTTTACTACATATTCAGTATCACAAGCATTTCGTACATCATACATCTTGGCTATTATCTAATTTGCGCTTCATTTTATGACGTATGGCAGTTCCGGCGTACGCATCATAGCCAAAAAAGCGGAGATGCAGTGTATGCACCCACTGTCACAGTATTGATTCCTGCCCACAACGAAGAGAAAGTGATCATGCGTTGTCTTGATTCAATTGCCGCCAGCACGTACCCCGACATAAAGGTCATTGCCGTTGATGATGCGTCTAGTGATACGACTGCGCAGCTTCTGCGCCAGTATGCACGAAGACACCCTAAAATGAATTTGCGTATCATCCGGAAACGCATCAACGTTGGCAAAGGCGCAGCTCTCAATTATGCACTCAAAAAATACGTCAGAACCGACTTGGTTATGACACTCGACGCAGATTCAATCCTCTCGCCGATCGCCATAGAAAGAGCCGTCAGCTACTTTAAAAATTCAGAAGTGGCTGGCGTTGCAGCGAATGTCCAAATCATCAATGAGCATACAACCCTTAGCTTGTTGCAGAAATTTGAGCATATGCTGGGGTATCGCACTAAGAAGGCCTATTCACTGACAAACTGCGAGTACGTCGTAGGCGGCGTCGCCTCTACCTACAGAATGAGCGCTATGCGAGCTGTAAAGTTTTACGACACTGACACCCTCACTGAAGATATCAGCGTCAGTATGAAAATTATCGCCAAGGGCAATCGTGCCCATCGGATTTTATACGGATCAGATGTCGTTGCCATGACTGAAGCGGTCGGCAATCTCGGTGCGTTATTTCGTCAAAGATTCCGCTGGAAATACGGCAGTTTACAAAATCTTTTCAAGCATCGCCATCTGATAGGGAGCGCTCATCCCGACTTTACCGCAATGTTAACGCTCTATCGGATTCCTACCTCCATTATCTCTGAGCTTATTTTACTGCTGCTTCCATTGTCATGGGCGTATGTCATCTATCTGGTCGTTGCACACGGGGGACTGCCGTTAGTTTTCGGAGCCTACCTAACGGTCACGATCTGCATGTTTCTCACGCTATGGCATGATGAGCACCTTACGCGCAAAGAACAGCTCTACCTATCCCTCTACTTGCCAGTTATCTATCTCATATTCTTCATTATGGATATCGTTCAGGTTGCCGCTGTCATCAGGTGTTGTGCCCGCCTACCGCAACTGGCTAAACACAAAGATATAGGATCGACATGGATTTCGCCCCCACGCATCGGCAGCCAAGTAGCGCTTACGACTATAGAGGGCAAGCGATCATGAGTACATTTCGACGCATACTACTGAATCCTTTTGTGCTGATCATACCTGTCGCGTGCGCACTTAGCGTACTCTACTACTTTTACACTCCAAGCCTGTCGGCCGGCGTTACATCAACGCATAATATTCTTCCAAACAGCGACTTTAGTAGTCGAAGCCCTGATGGATTTCCAACCGGATGGCAGCTATCTCCCCGTGTATCCGGAGTGGCCTATACGACGCCGCCAGGCTACAGTAGTCAATCCTCCCTGCGCATCGAGAGCACTTCGCCCAGTAGCAAGAGGAGTACGACAGTCGCAAGCCCCGAAGCGAGCGTCCAGGGTGGCCATACGTATTTCTATAAAAGCTATTATAAATCGTCTGTGCCGTTTGATCTCATCCTGCAAAAGACTGATACTTCGGGCATAGCAACGCGCATGATCGTTAGGCGCTACCCGGCAAGCCAAGAATGGACGACCGCATCATCGGCAGTGACCACAGACCCCTCGTCTCAATCAGTTCGCTTTCTCTACAACCTACCAAGCACCGGTAGTCTACACCTAAGCGACACATATCTACAGGCCGATCCGCAAGACATCACCTTACCAAAGGAGCCGAGCTTAGCACAAAACAGCATACCCGAATTACAACCAGGCCAACCTGAGCCCGAATCGCCAGCTGGCTGGAATGCGTTTCACAGCGGCACAAATAGCGCTAAATTCGAAAGCCTACAGCAAGCAAATCACACTCCCTACCTTCGCACGGAGCTATCCGAATACAAAGACGGGGAAGCAAAATGGCAGCATCGCCCAATCCCAACATCCCCGGGAGACTATTCGCAGTTTAGTGTTGCATATCGAGGGGAGGGTACGGTAGAGCTCGTGGCCGAGTATCTACTCTCAACAGGCGAGAGGCAATTCGTCACACTATCAAACCTACTGCCGACAGCTAGTTGGTTGAGCTACCAGACGTATATGACAACGCCGCCTAATGCGGCATCTGTGACTGTAAGTGTCGTACTTAAAAGTAATGGGGCAGTGGAAACGAAAGACTATTCGTTACGTAAAGTCACCCAAAATGGCGCACGCGCATGGCAACGTCCACTTCTGTCGTACGCGTTTGATGATGGATGGTTATCGGCATACAATAACAGCATCGCTCGCCTCAATCGAGCCGGCCAAAAAGGCACCTTCTATATTAATCCATCGAGTATCGACACCCCTGGCTTCATGACAACAGCAAATGTCGCGGCGCTCAACACCCAGGGTCATGAACTTGCCTCACACAGCTATGAGCACATCGATCTCACTCGCCTCGCTAATACCGAAATTAATCACCAGCTACAACATGCCAACGATTACTTCAGACAGGTTTTTGGCATGCAGTCCGTCAACTTTGCAACCCCTCTTGGCAACGATGACGCGCAACTGCAATTTTATGCACGCAAGTATTATACGTCTATGCGCGGCACCCAGGATGGTATCAACACCAAACAATCCTTCGACCCTTATAATATACAGGTCCTGTATGTCGGCAAGGATTTATCATTGTCACGGCTGAAAGAAACCATTGCTCAAACTCAGGCTGCACACGGCTGGCTCATCCTGGTATATCATCGCATTGACGAAGCGACCGCAGACAAGACATCCATCACGCCCGACCAGTTTAATTCCCATATAGACACCATTGAAGCTAGCGATATCACTGTCATGACCGTCAATAAAGCACTGCGAGAGATCAAGCAGCAATAAGGAGGAGTTTCATGAATACGATCTATCAGTCTCTCGGTACCATTGAGAGAATAAAAAGTGCCATACGCAGCCCCATACTGACATATATTGCACTCGCTGTTATCACGGTGACAGGAGCTGTATTCCTTATACGGCAAAGCTCCATTATTAGCGCCCTCGCCAGTAATCCTGCACCGGCAGCAAGGATCTCATTTACTTTTGACGATGGCTTTGCGAGCGTGGCCACACAGGCTCAACCGACCCTCGCAAAATACGGAATCACTGGTACGAGCTACGTCACAACCAAGTGTGTCGGCATGACAACCGTACCAAACACTTGTCGCGCAGATACGGGCCGAAGATATATGACCTGGACCCAAATTAAACAAGTTCAAGCCGCCGGCTGGGAAATTGGGTCTCATACACAGACCCACCCTTACCTTGCTAGCAGTGATGCATCTGACGGGCAGCCAAATGTCTTAACGCCAGCACAGGTTGCCGCTGAGCTTGCCGGAAGTAAAGCAGACTTGGCCGCTCAAGGAATTACGGCAACCGCATTTGCTTCACCTTACGGTGACTACTCAAATGCCACCCTTGCACAGATTGCTCAATACTATACCTCACACCGTGGTTTTGCTGATCAAAATGCTAATTTATGGCCATACAATGACTATCTACTCAACAATATACCCGTCCAAGTTGGCGTATCGGCAGCGCAGGTGAAAGCCAAGATCGATGCGGCAATCGCAAATAAAGAATGGTTGATTCTGACCTTCCACGATATCGCGGTCAATCCAAGTAGAGATCCAGAAGACTACCAATACAGCACCGCCAATCTTGATCAAATCGCTGCGTACGTTAAGACAAAGCAGAATGCGGGACTTGTAACGCCAGTAAATGTAAGCAAAGGGCTCGTGACGACCGATACAAACCTTCTACAGGACAGTAGCTTTGATGCTGGCCTTTCTAGCGGTTGGGCAACCGACAAGCCAACTGCTATCGTCGCCGATAATGCCAGCAACGGAAACATACCAAGTCCAGCGAGTTCAATAAAACTGACAGCTTCTACAAGTAACGGTCATCTATTTTCGCCAACAATTGCAGTCGACTCCAACACCACGTACATGCTCAAGAATTACCTCAAAGTAACCGGCATTACTAACTCTGTTGTCGGATTCTATATTGATGAATATGACGGTGCTGGCAACTGGCTGACAGGGCAGTATAAGAACGGGGAATCAGCTCCATTTGTAGAGAGCTATAACTTCACCTACAAACCCTCTTCATCGGCTGTAAAAAGTGCCCGACTCCAGGTGATTGTTCCAGCAAATTCTGGAGTAACTGCCTACATAGACAACCCTCAATGGTTTGCGCTAAGCACCTCGACTCCACCAGTACAAACGAATCTTGTCGCCAACGGAAACTTTGACGCGGGTATCAGTGGCGGATGGATAACCGATGACGCGACCCGCATAATTGCAGACTCGGCTAATCATGGCAGCCCGTCAAACGCAGTGCATTCAGTTGCAATTACCTCAGGAACGCAAAACGGCCACTTATTCTCACCGAAAGTGACAGTTGACCCGGCTAAGACATACAGTCTCATCAGCTACTTAAATCTCTCACAAATCACTAGCGGTGAAGTTGGCTTTTATATCGACGAGTACGACGCTGCCGGAACCTGGATCTCCGGACAATACAAGACAGGGATTCGAGGGGTGAGCACTGGTGACATCAACTTACAGTACAAGCCTACATCAACAAATGTAAAGACAGCCAGCCTGCAGGTTATAGTGACGGCTAACAGCGCCATTAGCGCCTACTACGATGACGTTCGATGGTACCAGCAATAATCAGTTGGTAGTTTACAAATTTTGATCCAATTACGCTTGTGCTATATACTTTACATTAACTATGTGGGCAAAAAACAAGCAAAGCGGCTTTACGATTGTTGAACTCTTGATTGTAATCGTAGTAATCGCCATCCTTGCGGCTATTACTGTCGTCGCATATAACGGTATTCAGCAAAGAGCCAACAACAATAAGACCACTCAAGCGCTTTCTAGCTGGATTAAAGCACTCACGCTCTATAAAGCCGACAACGGACGCTGGCCTGCCGGATGGGTATGTTTGGGCGAGGGCTATTCCTATGGCGTTTCCGGAACCGACACAAGCGGTACCGCCCAATGCCGCCAAACTGGCACAGTAGGTTACCTCGAGACCACTGCGTTTAACAACTCAATGAGGCCATATATCAATAGTTTTCCAACTCCAGCATTCATTACTGCGCGACAAGACGACTCCAACTGGAGACGAGGATTAATGTACGCATACGGCGGTGGCGACGGCACGGTTGTATATATTGAAGCAGCCATGGCAGGGCAACTTAGCGAATGCCCGGTCGTGAGCGGTATTAATGCAACGAGTCGAGCAATCTGGGGTCAAAACACCTACTGCAATTACTACATTGGTCGCACAACTGACACATAACCGCTTCATTCCGGTTACGCCATATGGTACAGTTGAAATAATATGTGGGCAAAAAATAAACAACGCGGCTTTACAATTGTTGAGCTACTGATCGTGATAGTCGTGATTGCCATTCTTGCAGCCATTACTGTCGTCGCTTACAACGGCATCCAGCAGCGTGCCGACAATACAAAGCGCGTCGCCGCGGCAAGGGAATGGTACAAGCGCATTCAAACATACATTGCCATGAACGGAACCTACCCTCCGGGCGCACTCAATAATCATGCCTGTCTTGGCACGGGCTATCCAACGGACCTCGACGTCAACCCTGACGAAGACTGCTTGGGCACAGGCAACGTTAAGCATCCTAATGCAGCCCTCAACAACGCATTGGCAACTCTGGGTCCGCACCCCGTCTTCCCCCCAGAAAAGCTCGTTACTACGGCAGGCATAGGCACGACCGCAGGCATCAGTCTGCGCTCCGTCGATGCTCTTGACCCTGGGACACCAAATGAAAAGTTAATCTATCCTTTTCTTTATTACTGGCTAAAAGGCTCTAACCAAGATTGTGTACTTCGTCCCGTGGCGACATCCGTCACTGGGGGCTATACATCCGGCACCGGAATTAGCACCGTTGCAAACGAAGGCGGCCATACGCGCTGCATGATCCTTTTGCCCGATCCGGCATCCCTATAGAAATCTTTCTAATCACGTGAATCGCCACGGCTCATTAGACGATTCTATTAATTCATCTTGTACTTCTCGGCATTAGCCACAAGTGCTTTACCATTTCCCGTATCAAGCCAGTGTCGGTAAGCAAAGCTTAATGGATCGTGTCGCTCCTGCCACATGGTGCGAGCATAGCGTGCATAGACTATAGTCTGGCGCTCATATTTCTCAAGCCCTTGCCACTTCTCGTCGCGATAAAGATTTGCAGCCACATACCCGCCATTATACCCGGCCGTCACGAGAGTCACCGTTTCATCCCAGCTCGGTCCCTGATCATCATTTCCATACTGATCAATAAGATGCTTTGCATAGATTGCACCGAATTCAATACTTGTATCCGGGTTTTTTAGGTCATACGTCGGTTTTTTATTAGCTTCGTCAATGAGGCGCTTATTAATATCGCCGGCCGTCATATCCGTAATCTGCATCAAACCCTTTGCCTCGCCACTATCAGCATTAGGGTCACCACCCGATTCTAGCGTCATCATGATAGCTAGTAGATTTGGATCGACACCATACTGATTTCCGTACTTTTCAATCAGTGGCCGCCACCGCTTTACTGTATCGGGGAGCCAAGTAATTGTTAGTGCTTTTTCCGCTTCGCCATACTCTGGCTGAAGGGGGGCGGCCTCAGCGGACTGCTGCTTGCGAATCTCTTGATAAATATTGTTTCCTCCTAGCGCAACTAACACTCCTGCCGAAAAAGCCGCAGCACCCAGTAGCAGCTCCCGGCGTTTCATTTTCGATTTACTCCACCGTCGCTTCTCCATAACTCTATTATAGTGCATCCAGAAACGACTTAGCTTAAGCACTTCACTTGTCGACACCAAACCACAGGAGCTATAATAAATATAGATACTCGCATCACTAGCGGCGAGAGGGGGAGGTGGCATGGTACGACGCATTTTACTATCCGCAGCAGTACTTCTTGTTACTATTTTTACTCCGCTACAAGCCGATGCCACAAGCGGAACTTACGCTGCTCTTGGTGATTCAGTTGCAGCCGGCGCCGGACTCAGCGGCGGCACAGCCCCATGCTTTCAATCGCCAGAATCGTACGGCTACACTGTCAGTAACATGACCGGTCTGCCTTTTCATCACTTAGCATGCACAGGAGCTAAGGCAGATGATGGCCTATACGGCGACCA
>CAMPGV010000036.1 GCA_946885745.1 uncultured Candidatus Saccharibacteria bacterium
ACTGTTGGTTCGGCAAAGAAGTACTCGGTCATCATTGGCAAGTCGGCTAGTGTTTTGAGTCGGTCTTGAACGAGACCAAGGACTTGCTTTTTTTGGTCGTCACTTGCGCTGGCGGCGCTAGCTGGCCAGAAATCGGCAATGCGGTCATACAGGTCCTCGAGGCTGAGCATGCGAATGTGCTGACCATTGAGCCAAAGGAGGCGCTGCTCGTCAAAGCGCGCACCACTCTTTTGGACGCGGTTGAGACTAAACTTTTCAATTAGCTCATCTCGCGTGAAGATTTCTTGTTCGGTGCCATCATTCCAGCCTATACTAGCTAAGAAATTGAGCATCGCTTCTGGCAGAATGCCTTGATCACGGTATTCGGTGACGCTCTTTGCGCCGTCACGCTTGCCAAGTTTTTTCTTGCCGTCTGGCGCCATGATGTGCGGTAGGCATGCGAGGACAGGCCACTCGATTTCAAGGGCGTCGTAGAGAGATAGGTACTTCGGAATAGAGGAGATGTATTCGAGGCCGCGCACAACATGTGTAATGCCCATTTCGTAATCATCGACAATATGCGCAAAGTTATAGGTTGGTAGTCCGTCTGATTTGATAAGAATGAAATCGTCGAGAGCTTCCGGTCCGGCGGTGAGTTCACCCATGACTGGGTCATTCCAGGTGTAGCGCTTCACTTCAGGTACCTTAAATCGAAGTGGCTGTGAGCCATCCCAGGTCGGCGGGTTTTCTGGTCGGTGGTCGCGATACAAGAAGGCGCGCTTCTCTGTCTTGGCCTGTTCACGAAAGGCATTAACTTCTTCGGCGGTGTAAGGATCGGCATAAGCGAGGCCTTTGTCGATCAATTTTTGTGCCCATTTAAGATAATGCTCTCGTCGTTCAGTCTGGATATAAGGGCCGTAGTCACCGCCCTTTCGCGGACCTTCGTCCCAGTCGATACCCAGCCAGTCGAGGGTGTCGAGAATAAGATCGGTTGCGCCTTCGACGAACCGGGCTTGGTCGGTGTCTTCGATGCGTAGAATAAATTTACCACCTTGCTGGCGTGCGAGTAGCCACGGAAAGAGCGCGGCGCGAACGTTGCCAACATGGATATAGCCGGTTGGACTTGGAGCAAAACGAGTACGGATAGTCATATGCCCTATTTTAACAGATGTCAGAGCGAAGTTACATGCTGGTTGCGATACGGTCGACTTGCTCACTTGAAAGCGGTGCGTCACCACTCAGGTTGTAGAGAATACCATCGTTGACCCATGAGGCATTGTTACCGTAGAGGTAGATAGTCAGGCCGCTGGTTGTAGACGTAGTGTAGCTGCCTGAAGTTTTCTGGTTGACGTCTTGTTCGACAGCGCTTGAATCCCAGTTCATCTTCTTCTGTGAGATGTTGTAGCTCTGAGGGCCGGTGTTTGATGCAAACTTCATACTCACTTCGCCATCGGTAAATGCAACAGGGCCTGCAAGGCTGTATCCTGCTGGGCGGTAGGTTGGGTAGTTGGCATTAATGCCCGCTTGGGCAGCCGCTACGCGCACGGAAATACTTGGCATGTTGAGGTAAGTGAAATAGCCACCAAGTAGGAGAAGCGCGAAGCTGGCCGACACGATACTGAGGTGGCGTGGCGCTTTTTTCTGCTTCTTTGCCTTGAAAGGTTTGGCGTCGGCTTTTTTAGGTGCCTGGTCAAGGGCGGCGGCAATCGCTTCATTCTTAAGCACATGAGATGGTTTGACGGTAGCAGCTGGCGTCTGTTCTACGGTGTGCTTTTTGGCTGCTGTATGAGCGTGAGCTTTAGTGACGATCGGGTGCGGACGCACTGGGGCGATATCGTTTACTGGCTGTACTTTCGCGGTAGCGCCGACAGGGTGCGGTGCAAATTTTTTAATATCGTGGCTGCGGATAATATCAGGGCGCGGTGTAATACGACGCTTTTGGTTGGCGACCGTATGGGCTGGCGACTTTTGGACGATACGTCGATTAAGAGTTTGTGACTTTTGGGTAGCCTGGTGCACGGCATGAGATGGTTTTGCTGGCTGATGTGGCTTTTTTGCTGGAGCAACTGCCGGACGTGGCGCTGTGGTGACAGGCGCTGATGCAGTAACCGGCAACCCCGTGAGGGTGTCGTAAACAATTCCGTTGATAGTGACTGTTTGTTGGCTCATACTTTGTTGTTTCCCCTACTGTTTGTTTCTTTTTACCTACCCTACTTTGTAAAAAGTAACATTCGTACTACGTCATATAGTACGCCAAGGGGTGGAGCCGTGCAAGTAGTTTTCGGAGGTATTTCTTGGTATACTGTAAACAGTTATTATGTATCGTCCACCTTCTAAGAGATCCGCGTTTTGGCGCCTAACTGCGACCTATGCAGCTATGGTAGTCGCAATTTTATCACTTGTCACCGTACTAGTGTTTGTCATACTGGGGTTTCGTTATAACGGTGATGACGGCAAGATTGAGCAAGGCGGCTTGGTGCAGTTTGCGACACAGCCGACGGGTGCAACAGTCGCTATCGACAGTATTCCATTTGGCGCGCGAACTGCCACGAAGGCTACTCTCGCGGCCGGTAGCCACTCTATTACCATGAACCGTGAGGGGTATCAGGAATGGCGCAAGTCTGTTTCAGTAGTGCCCGGAGCCGTTCTGTGGCTCAATTATGCCCGGTTGATTCCTCAAGAAATGGAAGCTGAGAAGATTGCAGCGTTTTCAACTATCAGTAGTAGCGTAGCCTCGCCAAACCGAGACTACATGATCGCAAGCACGGACCCTGCCCTGCCAGAGCTTGAGCTAGCTGACATTAGCGACACACAGCCAATCATGACTAAGTTAGCGCTCCCACAGGACCTTTATACGCATCCGACAGAGGGTAAGACGCAGCACTTTAGTGTAGTGGAATGGGATAAGGATAATCGCTTTGTGCTCGTTAAACATACTATTGAGGGTACGCCTCGTGTTGAGTGGCTGATGGTCGATACGCGGGCAATCGCAGAAAGCAAAAATATTACGCGTTTACTTAACATCGACAGTAGCGAGATGCGCTTTAGCCGCGACAGTAGCCAAGCTCTGTATGTACTGACGCAGGGTGATGTGCGTAAGATTGAACTTGGTGCGGCGACACTCTCACGTCCACTGGTAAGTAATGTGGCAGAATTTGATTTGTACCGTGACACTGGCGTGACATACGTGACAAATCTTGACCCAGAAACTAAACAGCGTGCTGTGGGGTATGTGCTCGATGCGGACACGGAGCCTCGCCATCTGCGTATGTACAGTGACGACGGCACAACGCCACTGCATATAGATATCGGTGAGTATTTCAGTGACATCTACGTTGCAATTGCCTATGGTGCAAAAGTTTCGATTGTGACAGGAAATGTACCTAAGACAGCGGCGGAATTCAACGCCATGGATCGTGTCGCCACTATGGATCTTGCCAATACCGTGAACCGATTGACGATTATTACGAGCGGTCGATTTGTTGTGGCCGAAATGAATGACAGTTACGCTGTGTATGACCTTGAGCTTAAGCGTCAGACAGTGACACCGCTCAAGGGTAGCTCACAAGCTGGTCGTCAGCTTGAATGGATCGATGGCTACATGCCATGGAGTGATCGTGACGGCATGCTGCGGCTTTATGAATTTGACGGCGAAAATCAGCACGACATTATCCCGGTTGTTAGCGGTCAAGCGGTGACACTGAGCCGCAATGGAACGTATCTCTATAGTGTTGGCAAGACGGCAGATGGCCAGTCTCAACTACAACGCGTACGACTCATCTTGCAATAGGAGTTAATAAGACTTGTTATTTATTGACCACTTCCAAACATGCGTTGGAATAATGTCGGCGAATTGCCGGGTATGGCTACATTTGCTGAATCTGCACTTGCGGCTGGTGCTGGCGTAGCCGAAGCTGGGCTTGGGCTTACCTGTTCTGCGGTGATGAGAAGACGATTGAGCGCTGTGCCAAGTGGCGTACAAGTGATAAGAGTTAACTCTGGCTTGTCTGTTGGATAAATGAGTGCGTTCACTTCTGTCGGTGCCACTACTTTTTTATTTGTAACCGTGTAGGTATAGCGAGTACCTTCGTAGTTGATGTAGATTGAGTCGCCCTTTTCAAGCTGCTCAAGGCGCGCAAAGATAAACTTGTAGTCCCCTTTATCGAGAATATCATTGCTCGAGTGGCCTGATAATACGGTATTACCAACCTGGCCTGGCTTGCTGTTGGCACCCGGAATGCCGAAGTATGCAACACCACTTTCCATAGCTTTCATCTGGGAATCGTAGTCGGGTGTTACGTCGTAGACCACCGGTACGTCTACATTGATCTTTGGGATGATGAGTTTTGGTTCTGGGCCAACTTCAATGCTGGTGCTCGGGTTGACGATAAAGTTTGCAGGATTAATATTGCCTGGGCTAATGTACGCCTGGACGTTTGAGATTAAAACGCGGTTAAATTGCAAAAAGAGGAAGAGTACTACGACGCCTAGTGCGGCGGCCGTAGGCACGAAATGGCGTGATTTGCGGACGCTGTCGGCTGATGTGCGCAGTTTTGCCATAAGGTTATTGCGAAGTTCGAGGAGCGCCTCAGTTTGATTAAGAGTGCGAGAGCTTTGGGTGCTCGTAGTGCCTGTGTCGGCCGCCGGTGAGGTGGCTTCTGTTTGAGGAGGTTGTGCACTTTGCGCCCCATTACTTATCTGCACTTGGTGCATGCGATTCATGTAGTATCGCTCGTAGTACTGCTTGTAGTAGTCCTGCCAAGCGCTATGGTACTTCTTCCAGTGCTCTGCTTCGATTGTTGTAGCTGCTGGATTGTGTGTGCGACTGTAGGCAGTGGCCTGCTGTTCCGTCTCAGCGGCCTCGGGAGTGGCTGCGATAACCGGCGTGGTGTGTGGGGTTGGCGTGCGAGTGTTGCCACTATATATGCTATTTAACTGGTCGCGAGCAATATTGGCCGTTGCCTCTCGGGTTGAGGCATCGCGTCGGGCTGTTGGTTCGCCATGGAGAAAAGGTCGCTGCGGTACCAGCGGCGTGCCCACTCGCCTGTCATCTTGATCATCTGGTGTCATCTATAGATTCCTGTATGCTTCTATTGTACAATACATTGGTGACGTCTTCTACTTGTCGTAAGGTAGAAATACGTTTTAACAACTCGTGCCGCGGTGGTGGAATAGGTAGACACGCTAGACTCAAAATCTGGTGAGCGCAAGCTCGTGCCGGTTCAAGTCCGGCTCGCGGTACCAATAAAAGAACAGGCTCGTATGAGCTGTTTTTTTATTGGTGATTTTTTGTGGCGTCCGCGCGAGAGAAATGCTACTATAACCTTATATGAAGCATATGCGCGTTCCGAATGCTTTGCGGGAGGGTTTTGCCCTGCCGACTATTTTAATTGCATCAGTGGTGATGATAACTGTCTTGACGGCTGCCGTGACTGCGGTGAGTTCTATCTCGACCTCGCTTGAAACGCAGTATTACAATCAGCTAGCACGCGAGGCGGCCGAGTCGGGTATGGCTCGCGCGACCGATTGTCTCAAGCAAAGCCCAACAGGCTCTCCTCAGTGGAGTAACGTAGCCCCGCTGCGACCAAATACCGAGTGCAATGGTAGCGTCATTAGCGGGCTTAGTGAGTACCTTTCAGTGAGTGGCAATGTCAAGACAACGTTCCGTATTGGCATACCAGACGAGGGCTGGACTGATGCTTCGCGCTTGGCAGCGACCGGTGATATTCATTTGGTCCGTTCGTCGTCTCCTAATACAGTATGGCGTGCGTACACACAGAGTATCGCCCAGGAAACGCGCTATCAGGATGCTCCGTCGATTGCTGGTGGTGCCGGGTGGCAAAACAACGGTCACTTAGCGGCTATTCTTACTACTGATCAGCAGCTATATGCGTTTGGAGCTAATCAAACGAATCAGATTGCTGGTGCGGGCACTCCTGCAGCTGTGATATTTCCAGCAAAGGTTGACCTACCTGCCGGGGTGACGTCTGTGAGTTCGGTAAAAACATCAGGCCAAGGAGCGTCAATCATTTGTATTTTAGCCAATACAGCGGAGGTGTACTGTCGTGGCGCCGCTGGTGGTGCCGAAAACGGGTTGATGCCAACTGCAGTTGGATGGCAAAAATTCACGCTACCCAGTGGCGTGACAGCAACGAGTATGTCTCTTGATGGGTATGGCGCCGATAAGCTGTGCGTTCTTGGCAGTAACGGTCAGGCGTATTGCGCCGGCGAAAATTATTATGGCAGCCTCGGCAATGGCGATACTGCCTATTCCATCTACAAGATTAATGGTGCAACTCCGCAGCGATTTGCCGTGCCGGCAGGTATTACCTTGTCTAAGATTTACTCAGGCCCCGTGATAACCTGCGGCATCGCAACTACCGGCGATATGTACTGTGCGGGGTTGAATAACAGCGGGCAGCTGACCGGCCCTTCGACTAACGGCACGGGCAATGGCGTATATGCAACGCCTATTAAGTACAATCTTCCTGGCGCAGCAGGTGCACGTAAAGTTAAGGATGTCCTTGTTAGCTACCATGGTGGTGGCAGCGGCGTGGTGCACGTTCATGCGACAGATGGCTCTATCTGGAGTAGCGGTAGTTACGCTCTTGGCGATCTTGGCCATAGTACAACTGCCGGATCGACTGGATCGAGCCAGACGCCAATTCCATTCACCACTTCGCAAGCGGACTATGCAGCGGGTAGTATATTCTGGAACGCACAGTCTAATAAGTGCTTGGATAACGATGCCAACCAATCGACTAACGGTAACAAAATTCATTTGTGGGACTGTGGTGGAACAAACAGTGGTCCACAAACTTGGTACTATGGCGAGCAGCAACAAATAACAAATTACGGCACCGGTAAGTGTCTTGACGTGCCGGGAAACAGCAGTACGCGTGGCGCTTACCTGCAGCTTTACGATTGTAATGGCACTGCTGCCCAGAAGTTTGATCTAGTCGGGGGCTACGGCGGGTCGGTAGTGCGGCACATCTCGAGTGGTCTTTGCCTCGATGCTCTTAATAACGGCACGGCGAACGGTACGATTATTCAGACATGGACGTGCGGCACGGGTAATGCTGCGCAAAGTTTCACTCGCTGGGCGGGTATTAACGGTTGGACTGGCATGATTGCCGGTACGGACCATTTCTGTGCTATTCGTACTGATGCCTGGTCTGGTATGTGGTGTAGTGGTCAAAATGAATACGGTCAATTGATGAACCGTGCTATTAATGCCAACGGAACAGTCAGTCAGTTTATCGGTGCCTGTATCAGTACGCCATCGGGTGGCCATAACTACTTCAATGTTAACCTTCCAGATGGTGGCAAGGTGGATGGTTCAAAACTAAGTGACGAATGGCGCCTACAGTTCAGGTCAACAATGGTTATCACGACGACGGGCAAGGTCTACGGTGCAGGTCGTGATCAATATGGTAAGTTTGGAGACGGCAATCTGCAAACGACAAATGATTTCGAGAACTGTAGTGTGTCGTCGCAGGCAGGTACTCCGGGCGCGACTTCGGCTACAAGTAAAGAATTTGTCTTGCCTTCTGGTGTGAGCGCGATGGATCTATCGGCAAAAGATGAATACACGACATACGTCCTCGGGAGCGATGGTCGCGTATACGCAGCAGGACGCAATAATGACGGTCAGGTCGGCGACGGCACCATGACCGATCGACTCACGCCTGTAGAGGTGAAGATGCCTCGCCAGCAGACTAACTAC
>CAMPGV010000037.1 GCA_946885745.1 uncultured Candidatus Saccharibacteria bacterium
ATAGATTAGTGGCCAATGAAAAAGCCCGCGGTCTGCGGGACTCACCGAGGCAATCGGGAGTCCCGCAGGGCGGGCTAGTCGAAGGGTGGGATCGAAATGAACGCACCCCGAGTAAAGCTTGACTCAATCGCGGCCGGAACGCCTTCAGCTACTAGGTAGCCAACGACCGGCTGGTAGGAGACGATGAGACGACGCGGGTTGCCGTTGTCGAACGCATCCTCGACCTCTTCGAGATGCAGTTCCTCGCGGGTTCCTGTGTCAAGCACGTGGAAGATGGTATCTCCGTACGTGATTTGGGTTTGCTGGAAGAGGCTTGCTGGCGTACCGGTAAGCGGATCTGCTTCGGTGAATACCACAGGCTTTTCGACGATAGTGATCCCTTTGCCCTGAAGGTTAAGGATATCATCGAGCACTTCACAGGTTTCTATTGGTACTCCGTCGACCCGCACTGTATTGTCGTCATCAACTTCAAACTTCATGCGTGACCTACCTTTCGGTGTTGTTGCCATAAGACTTTCTTACGGCAGGTCATCTACATAACTATAACACAAATCTTAATATTTGTCGATAGTCGTGGTGTTGAGGGAGATACGGTCTATACCTCTTGACGTACCCCTTAAAATTTGCTATGCTACATAGGTAACTTATTACGTAATAACAACTGTCTCTTGGTGAACCGGCAAGTCTACATCTGTAGAAACTACCTGCCACCAAGAGTTTTAAGTGGGAGCAAGAGGGCAATGAAAGCACTTCTCGGTACCAAAATTGGTATGACCCAAATCATCAGCGAGGATGGACGTGCAGTTCCTGTAACGTTAATTCAAGCTGGCCCCGTGACTGTGACTCAGGTCAAGTCTGTCGAAATCGACGGATACAACGCAGTACAGGTGGCATATGGTGAGGGTAAGAACCTGAGCAAGGCCGTGGCTGGTCACACAAAGACCGCCGGTGTTACCCCGAAACATATTCGGGAATTTCGTGTCGATGAACTACCTACCGACCTTAAGGTTGGTGACGTCATCGACGTAACTAAGTTTGAACTGGGCGACGTGGTCGACGCTACAGGTACAAGCAAGGGTAAAGGTTTTGCCGGTACGGTAAAACGCCATAACTTTAATACAAGCAAGAAGACTCACGGTGGTAACGGCTATGTCCGTAAGCCAGGTTCGATCGGATCAATGTATCCTCAGAAGGTCTTTAAGGGTAAGCGCATGGCCGGCCGTATGGGTGCAGACCGCGTTACCGTTAAGAACCTCGAAGTTGCATACGTCGATAGCGCGAACAACCTGATCGGCCTCAAGGGTGCCGTTCCAGGTCCTAAGAAGGGTCTGATCGTAATCGGAGGTAAGGCATAATGGCTGAGACTACTAAAGCAGCAGCAACTGCTCTACCAAACGAAGTCTTCAACGTTACTGTTGAAAACCATGAGCTTTTGAAGCTTGCGTATGATTCATACCTCGCTAACAGCCGTCTTGCAAGTGCTACTACTAAGCAGCGTGGCGAAGTCCGCGGTGGTGGTAAGAAGCCTTGGAAGCAGAAGGGTACTGGTCGTGCACGTTTTGGTTCGAGCCGTAACCCAATCTGGCGCGGTGGTGGTATTGTTTTCGGTCCTCGCGGCAATGAAAACTACACCAAGAAGCTTTCGACAACCAGTAAGCGCGTTGCTGTAAAGCAGGCACTGACACTGGCTAACGAAGCTGGCAAGATTGTTGTTAAGGATGTTGCAACAACTGGCAAGACTGCCGAAGTTGTGAAGTTCCTAGCTGACAACAAGTTTGCTCGTAAGGCACTGATCGTTGTTGACGAAAAGACTCCTGAGTTGATTCGTGCTACTAACAACATTCAGAATGTATTGTTGATTCGCGCAAACTACTTGAGCGTATATCACATTTTGAACGCTGACCACATCGTTCTTTCACCTAAGTCTGTTCCTGTTCTTAAGGACTGGCTCGTTAAGGAGGAGGCGTAATATGACAAATATTAGCGTTATCCCACGTGCTACTGAGAAAGCCTATGCCCAGTCTCAGAGCAATGTTTACGTATTTAATGTTCCACTGACAGCTAATAAGCAAGAAATTGTTGCTGCTGTGGAAGCGCAATTTGAAGTAAAAGTAACTGGTATCAAGACTCTGGTACAAAGTGGTAAAGCAGTTCGCTTTAGCCGCGGTAAGAACCGCCACCCAGGCACAACGACTCGTAAGGATTCTAAGAAGGCTTACGTAACGCTTGCTGAAGGTAGCAGTATCCAGGTCTTTGAACAGCCAGCTGAAGAGGAGAAGAAGTAATGCCGATTAAAGCTTACAATCCAACTACTCCAGCTCGCCGTGGCATGACCAGCCAGGATCTAAGTGAGATTACAACTCGTAAGCCACTTAAGAGCCTGATCAAGAGCAAGAAGCAGAACGCCGGTCGTAACAACACTGGTCGTATCACTGTTCGTCACCGTGGTGGTGGTGTTAAGCGACACTACCGTCTGGTTAACCACCGTCTTGCTCCAGGTCTGACTGTAACGGTTGAAGAAATCGAATACGATCCAAACCGTTCAGCACGTATTGCACGTGTTAAGGATCAGCACGGCCTGTACCACTACATCCTGGCTGATACCAGCATGACTAAAGGTAAGGTAATCGTTAGCGGTGAAGACGCTCCAATTGAAGCTTCAAACCGCATGACCCTTGCTAAGATTCCTGTTGGTTCACAGATCTACGCGATCGAAATCAACCCAGGCCGTGGTGCTCAGATGGTTCGCGCCGCTGGTACTAAGGCACAGCTCATGGCTAAGGAAGGTGACTACGCACAGGTGCGTATGCCGTCTGGCGAAGTCCGCCGTTTCCGCCTGGAAGCTACTGCTGCTATCGGTGTTGTCGGTAACGTTCAGCACCAAAACGTCAAGATTGGTTCTGCCGGTCGTAATCGCCGCAAGGGTATTCGCCCAAGTGTCCGTGGTGTCGTAATGAACGCCGCAGATCACCCGCACGGTGGTGGTGACGGTGGTCGTCACGGTAGTGGTAAACCACCACGCACTCCATGGGGTCAGTTGACTCTTGGTTACCGTACTCGTCGTCGTAAAGATACCAGCAAGATGATTGTTAAAAGTCGCCATGATGCGAAGAGGAAGAGGTAGTATATGAGTCGATCACTCAAGAAAGGCCCATTCATCGACACCAAGCTCGCTAAGAAAGTGGCGGCGCTTGGTACGAATGACCGTACTATCATCAAGACTTGGGCTCGTGCTAGCACGATTACCCCTGAGATGGTCGGTCGTACGATCGCTGTTCACAACGGTCGCGTACACGTTCCTGTGCTCGTGTCGGAAAACATGGTTGGTCACAAGCTCGGTGAGTTTAGCCCAACTCGTAAGTTCCGCAAGCACGGTGGAAAGGATAAGAAGTAGTTATGGCAGAACAATTTACCGTTCGTGCATACGCTAAGGGTGTTGATCAAGCCCCACGTAAGGTTAGCCTCGTTGCTGCCCTCGTACGTGGCCGCACCGTAGCAGACGCACTTGTTATCCTTGAGCACGTTCCAAAGCGTGCTGCACTCCCAGTCAAGAAAGCGATTGAGAGCGCAAAAGCTAATGCATCAAACAACCACGGTCTTGACGCCAAGACTCTCGAGATCACCACTCTGTCAGTGACAGCTGGTCCTCGCCTGAAGCGTTTCAAGCCAGCAAGCCGTGGCCGTGCCCTTCCATTTGAGAAGAAGACGAGCCACATCTTGGTTGAGGTGACTGGTACTGAGAAACCTAAGAAGCCTGCAGCAAAGCCAGCCGTTAAAGCTGAAGCAGCTGAAGTGAAGGAGAGCAAATAAATGGGCCAAAAAGTAAACCCAATTAGCTTCCGTCTTCAAGTTCACAAGAACTGGGATTCACGCTGGTTCGCTGGCAAACGAGAATTTGCCAAGTGGCTTATCGAAGACGTAAGGATCCGCGAACTGATTGAAAAGAAGTTCGCATCACGCCCAACCATCAATCGTATTGAGATTGAACGTTCGGCAAACCTTATCACTATTACCATCCACACAGCTAAGGCTGGTGTTGTGATCGGTCGTGGTGGTGCAGGCGTTACTGAGCTGAAAGCTAACATCGAAAAGATCGCTAGCCTGCCAGTTCGTATCAACATCGAAGAAGTAAAGCGTCCTGAACTTGCTGCTAAGTTGGTTGCCGAGAACATTGCTCGTCAGCTCGAACGCCGCATCAACTTCCGCCGTGCAACTAAGATGACTGCGCAAAACACAATGGCTGCCGGTGCCAAAGGTATTCGTATCGAGGTTGCTGGTCGTTTGAACAATGCTGAAATGGCTCGTCGTGAAAAGGTTATCGAAGGTTCTGTGCCATTGCACACCCTCCGCGCCGACATCGACTTCCACTCAGCTCGTGCCCAGACTCCTGCCGGTATCATCGGTGTAAAGGTGTGGATCTACAAGGGCGAAAGGAGTGACCGTTAATGTTACTTCCAAAGCGCACTAAGTTCCGCAAGGTTCGCAAAGGCAAGAACGACGGTATCGCAACTCGCGGTCACTACATTGCCTTCGGTGACTTTGCTATCCAGTCACAGGGTAACTCTGACATCACCTCTCGCCAGATCGAGTCAGCTCGTCAGGCGATGACCCGCTACATCAAGCGTGGTGGTAAAATCTGGATTCGTATCTTCCCACACATCCCTGTCACTCGTAAGCCACTCGGTCTTAAGATGGGTGGTGGTAAGGGTAACCCTGAATTCTTCGTTGCTAAGGTCAAGGCCGGCACCGTTTTGTTCGAAATGAAGGGTGTATCAGAAGAAGTTGCACGTGAGGCTATGCGCCTTGCTGCACACAAGCTTCCAGTTAAGACTAAGTTCATTAAGCGCGAGGAGGCGTAATCATGGCTGAAACAACCAAGAAGACGACTACCAAGACAGCTACTGAAGTGAAGACACTTGAGCAGCTTCGCGCTGAGCTCGCGACAAAGCAGGCTGATCAGATCGCCGCTAAGCGTTCACACGCTGCAGGCGAACTGGTTAACCCACGCGTCCTCACTGTTACACGTAAAGAAATCGCTCGCCTTCACACTGCTATCCGAGCAGCTGAGCTGAGCGAAAAGGAGAGTAAGTAATATGGCCAAGACACTGACCGGTATCGTGACCTCGGATGTTCGCGAAAAGACTATTACCGTCACTGTTACTAGTCGTGAGACTCATCCTATTTATGGCAAGCAGTACACTGTTAGCCGTAAATATACTGCTCACGATGAAAACAACGAAGCAAAGATTGGCGACAAGGTGACTATCACCGAAACTCGCCCTGTTTCGAAGACCAAGAGCTTTGCGCTCAAGCACATTGACGAAAAGTCACGTGGCTCTGTTGAGGTGAACACGGAGGCAGAGGTCTAATATGCTACAGCAAGAATCTCGCA
The DNA here is from genome assembly GCA_946885745.1 of uncultured Candidatus Saccharibacteria bacterium. The sequence continues at coordinate 5,393 of CAMPGV010000037.1, forward strand.
TGAAAGTAACCGACAACAGCGGTGCTAAGGAAGCCCTTATCATCCGCGTACTCGGTGGCACTAAGCGCCGCTACGCTCGCGTTGGTGACATCGTTGTCGTTACTATCAAGCAAGCAAGCCCAACAGGTAACGTTAAGAAGAAGACTATTCAGAAGGCGGTTGTGGTTCGTACTCGTGACCAGATCCACCGCAAGGACGGTAGCACTATCAGCTTCGACGACAATGCTTGTGTAATCATTAACGATGATAAGAACCCTAAGGCTACTCGTGTCTTCGGCCCAGTCCCACGTGAACTACGTGACCTCGGCTACAGTAAGATCATTAGCCTTGCTCCGGAGGTACTCTAATATGGCACAGCGTATTCAAAAAGGCGATCTCGTCAAACTGATCAGCGGTGTTAACAAGGGTACGACCGGCAAGGTTGTCGCTGTCCTCGCCAAGAAGGGCGCTGTCCTTATCGAAGGCGTTGGTAACAAGCACCGTCACGTTAAGCCAAGTGCAGTTAACCCACGTGGTGGTAGCAAGGACATTCATGTTCCAACTCCACTTTCAAAGGTTGCACTTGTCGTTGATGAGAAGACTAGCAAAACGAGCCGTATCGGCTACGTAAAGAACGCCGACGGCACCAAGGTTCGCCTTGCTCGCCAGGCAAAGAATAAGGAGATTAAGTAATGGCAAAAGCTACTACTACTGCCGCTGCTCCTCGCTTGAAAGCTTTGTACAACGAAAAGTTTGTCAAAGAACTACAAGCCGAACTAAACCTCGGTAACGTTCATCAAGTTCCAAAGCTTGAGAAGATTGTAGTAAGCGTTGGTATCGGCAAGAACAAAGATGACAAGCGTCATCACGAAGTTGTCCGCAACACGCTTAACAAGATTACTGGTCAGTACCCAATTGACCGCCTGGCTAAGAAGTCAATCGCTGGCTTCAAGATCCGCGCAAACATGGGTAGCCCAATCGGCGTAACTGTCACCCTTCGTGGTGCACGCATGTACGAATTCCTCGACCGCCTGGTGAACGTATCACTTCCACGTGTACGTGACTTCCACGGTGTAAAGACGAAGTTCGACAAGGGTGGTAACTACAACCTGGGTATCGTTGAGCAATCAATCTTCCCAGAACTGACTTTTGAGGAGACTCAGCACCTTCACGGCCTGCAGATTACCTTCTCAATCAAGAACCAGGAAGCTGCACACAGCCGCGCCCTGCTTGAAAAGTTTGGTATGCCGTTTGAGAAAGAAGGAGGCGCACGCTAATATGGCTAAGAAATCTATGATCGCACGCGACGAAAAGCGTAAGAAGATGATCGAGAAGTACGCTGCTAAGCGCGCTGAACTGAAGGAACTTGGTGACCTTGAAGGTCTCCAGGCACTCCCGCTCAACAGTAGCCCAACTCGCTGGAAGAACCGCGACATCCTAAGTGGCCGCCCACGTGGCTACATGCGTCGCTTTGGCCTGAGCCGTATTAACTTCCGTGAAAAGGCATCAAAGGGTGAAATCCCAGGCATTACGAAGAGTAGTTGGTAAGAAGGAAAGGAATAAGATATGTCACTACAATCAACTGACCCAATCGCCGACCTTCTAACCCGCATTCGTAACGCGGCTATGGTTGGCAAGAACGAAGTTCGTGTCCCATCTAGCAAGATCAAAAAAGTTGTCGCTGAGCAGCTCCAGAAGAACAAGTACCTCTCTGAGGTAAAGGTTGAAGCTGGCAAGCCACGTGACACTCTCGTTATCACGATCAACAAGCCAGGTGAAAACAGCCCAATCAACGAGATTACTCGTATGAGCAAGCCAGGTCGCCGTCTGTATGTTGGTGCGAACGAAATTCCACGCGTCAAAAGTGGCCGTGGTATGGTTCTGATCAGTACCTCAAAGGGTGTTATCACTGGCCAGGAAGCCGTAAAGGCTCGCCTCGGCGGTGAACT
>CAMPGV010000038.1 GCA_946885745.1 uncultured Candidatus Saccharibacteria bacterium
TATGCGAGCGATAGTCGCGGGATTTGAGCATAGGAGGTAAGTGAGGAGCCATTTGCATACACGGCACGTATGCAATACCCAGACAGTCTGCTTGCGGAACTAGATAGGGTGAGCGCAAAGTCCCACATACCATCCTGTCCCGCAGGAATCGCACTCGTGTTAGTAAAGTTGTTAGCCTCTATGTATGTTTGGTTGACCACGGAAACGCCCGATCGAGCCGGGTCGTTGGCGTTTGCAGTCAACGCAGTGTTATGAATTACAGTTGCGTTTGTGTAATACTGTATCGGCGTTGTGTCCGTAATATCAGTATATGTTCCGGTAGCGGTACAGGCACTGCCAGTTTCTTGGTACTGTAACTTGAACGATTTACCAGAAACAAGGCTATTACTAGAACTGTCTACCCCTAGAAGCATACGAAGCCGTACCGGTTGATCCGGAGCTACTGGAGCCGGGTAGTTATTCTGAGGTGACAGTGCAGCGCCCACATCGGCACTATCTTGGTTTGTAAAAAAACGGTAACCAGCTTGAGAGATCACCGTGCTGGGGTTCAGGGCCAGCAAATAACCTGCATTTGTAGCTGCATTACCCGCAGTCATAGTCTTTGCCCCTGTCGAGCCGATTGCGGACTGCAGAACGTCCTGAAGACCCGTCGTCGTACGCGAGGCGGCTCCGTTACTCGTACTGGCGTTCTGGCCCCTCAGGGTCATGCCGCTGCCCTGAGTAAAGGTCGTGCCAGTTGCGCTACCATAGGTCGCAACGAGCATAGTATTCGCGACAGTAGTCGTGACAGAAGGAGCGGTCATTGTCGTGCTTGACGCATTAGATGACCCTGCACCCACATTGAACGGCAAAGTCGTATCGACTCCTGAATATGCCGCAATTACGCCTGAGGCTTTTGCCGAGCTTGCCAATGTAAACGTATAGCTTGCAGGCTCAGAGGCGGTTGTAAATTTATAATGATGTGTCTGAATAATACCAGAGGCAGTAATAACACCACTGCCACTCGTTGGTGTATTTGTCCATCCACTAGTGCTAGTCATTGATGATGTATCTCTGACAGTAACAACGAGAATCAACAGCTGGCCTGGGGCAGTAGAGGGGTTGTTTATAGTAAGCGAATTAGATCCACCACCATTATTGCCCGAGGCAGTATTAACGTGCGCCACCGCAGCATGAGCAGGCGTCGCAAGCCCGATAATAAGAACAACTGCGACTAATACAGCCGAAGCAGCGGTAATTTTACGTTTGCGCCACAGCGTCACTTTATTCATGCTAAATGGCCTGAGTGATAGCGGGCTCATCAGAACTTACTCCGGTAATCAAAACTTATCGCCCCTGCCCTCGCAACCCCGTTAGATACAGCGGTCACCTTTACCTTGAACGTCACCATATCGCCTGCGGCGATCGTACACGCACCTAGTGGCGATGCACTGGTCGATGTTGCCCAGGTAGCGTTTGAGGTTATTGCGTCAGCTATCGTTCCGCATGCCGTTGAGCTACCTTTGTAAAGCGCTAGGCTGGCTATCTCGTTTGCACCTACAGTGCCCATCGCTGTCAGTTTCATATTTGCCATACTGCCCGTGTCATAGTCAGACGGAATCTGGTATCTGACATAGAGATCATAGTCTTGAGCCGTCCCCTGGGTCGTTGTCCATGAATAATAGTTGTGCTCATCCGCCGCCGAAGGGCACGCCGCTGCGTTCATGTTCAGAAGTGAACTGCTCGAGCAGAAATCACTATTCAGTGATCCGTTGTTTGAGCTTCCATCAGCGGTAAATGTAGCGCCCGCATACTCTGGCACGAGCGTCACGGTACGCGCAGGACGAGCCGTGCCGACATACGAAACGCCCGTCGATGTAAAGACTGAGCCGTTAGTGGCAGTACCGACAGTCACTGTGCTCGTTGAGGAGTCTACCTTGAACACACTAACTGCGCTACCGTTTTGAACATCGAATGCAGCCGTGGAACTAACATTGACTATTTGTGCACCTGTAAAAGTATTCGTTCCGAGCGATGCACCGGCTGCACCGATACAATCGATCCATGCGGCGCCCTGGTGACATCGGAATTTCCCGGCACTGCTGTTGTAGTACATTCCACCTGCAATCCCGGTAGGGTCACCGGCGTCAGTCTTGGTATCTAGAACAAAAAGCGTGCCAGTGGTATCGGCGGCGCCTATCGTGACACTAGTCGTACTGCTATTGCTGAGAATATTCCCACCGGCCGGACTCTGGATAGCGAAGCCTGTCGCTCGGTTCGTCAGAATGCCAGTACCGCTGATTTGGTTGGCATAGATCGTTCCTGTCCCTGCATCATTAACCGAGCCGGCGTCGAGAGTGTTGTCAGCCAGGTAGTTAGTATCGGAGGTGGAGTTAAAGATGTTTATCGAGTAGTTGTTCGTCGTCGCAGAACTGTCGTTGATGCTGTTTCCAATAATGCTGTTGGAGTCAGCAGCGTCTAGGTAGATGGCGTTATTCAGCGAACCACCGCCGGAGTTAAATATATTGTTCGCAGAAATGCTGTTTTCAATAGCACCCGTATGCAGGTAAATGGCCCTGGAAGGGCTATCGGAGATAGTGTTCCCGGTCACCGAGTTGTTGCTACTACTGTTGGCAATCGTGATCGCGTTAGTGCCGTCGTCTAGCGTATTGCCGCTCACGGTGTTCCTGGTGGACGTCGAATTCAGGTAGATACCGTTGGTAGAGCCTTCGACAGTATTCCCAGAGACCGTCGTGTTATGCGAATTCTCGACGTAGATACCGGTCGGGCTTCCCTGTACCAGGTTGCCAGACACGATGTTGTTGTTCGATGAGGCTATAACGTATATACCCGCACCGCTGCCGCGCACCGTCACGGAGTTAACGTTGCTATTGTCTGAACTGGTCAGGTAAATCGCTTCACTGCGGAATCTGTCAGCGAAAAGGTGAGAAAGCTTTGCCCCCTCCCTGGCGGCAGCCCCCGTACCTGATCCCATATTGTTAAGGTATACAGCCCTTTGCGTTCCCACGGTATTCAAATCATTCCGTCCATCGAGCTTCATGTCACGGATTGTCACACCAGTACCGGTCGTCTGGTCGGTATTTTCAATGAGGTTATCGGTCGCATCGAGATCTGCCAGCTCAATGACTGTACCATTGCCGACACCGGCAAATGCCGTGTTGTTCGGGATGGAGATAGTAGCGTCAGCCACATAGGTGCCAGCCAGCAGCACGACTTTCTTACCAGATCCAGCAGTAAGCGCCGCATTTATCTGTACTTGGTCTCCATCGGCGGCCGTCCCAGTGTTGCCATCAGCTACGTAATCCGCAGCATCCTTGTCGGCTTGGCTCGAGTTGCTGGCAGCGACGAGTACGGCGTCGGTTCGGTCAGCTTGCCATTTACCGTTACTATAGACTTCGAGCTTATCGGTGTCGGTGTCGAAGTAAACCATGCCTTCAGTTGGAGAACCGGGACGGTTAGCAGTGGTATCACCAGCAATTGAGATAGTCTTGCCAGTAGTCAATGCCAAGTTGCCATTAAGGGTAACAGCCATCGTTGAAGTATTAGCAGTGAAAAGTGTAGCGGCACCTGAAGTAGTCTGGATACGAAAGGCGGTCGCACTCGTTGTAGCAACCGTATTTGTGTTAGTGAAGGTATTTGAGTTTGCAAGGTAAACATCACCGCCCCCACCACCAGTACCAATACAGTCTGTCCACGCTGAATTCTGGTAACATCGGAACTTCCCAGCATTGCTGTTGTAATACATTGCTCCAGCAACACCCGTTGGGTCACCTGCGCCAGTTTTTGTATCGAGTACAAAAACGGTTCCGGTAGTGTCACTCGTACCGATTGTGACCGTAGCTCCTAATGTGTCTACCTTGAAGACACTAACAGTGCTACCGTTTTGAACATCGAAAGCGGCGGTTGAGCTCGCATTGATTATCTGCGATGCCGAGAAGGTATTTGCTGTACCTTTTTGGGCATAGCTCGCGCCATCAACGCCATCAAGCGTTTCGGCATTATACGCGTATGCGCTTGTTGCCATCTGATTTCGTGGCGTCATCGGGAGTTCTGTCCAAACTGGGCTGGACGTTGTCGCACTGGCGGGGGTCGGGAGCTCAACCTCTAGGTATAAAGGCCCAGAAGCAAAAAGTGACGCCGGAAGCGTCGTCACAGAACCTAGTTGTATCGAGAATGTACCATTCGTTACCTGCACTCCTTGCGTAGCTGAGACCAGCCGATCTTCAGACCACACGCTCGACCCGCCACTGGCGCCCGTAAAGAGCTTAAAGCGCATGTTGTATGAACCATTAGCCTTGATATTCCCCGTGGAATCCGTCAGACGACCTTGAAAATTCATTTTGGTAGGGACAGTATCTACCGCAGAGACAGATGTTGTAAAAACTACAGTGGCGATCCCCATCAAAATAACACTCATAAGCCATAAGAAAATGTTTCTTTTCGTAGGTACTGAGTTTAGGCGTGCACGAAAATGCCTTAGCTTAAAACTACCCTCTACCACTGTTTAACTCTTTGTCTCTATGTTATTTTGTGTGTTGTTTTACAACACCTTTAACATTAGAGGTATTATACCACTCTGTTCTTTTGACGACAAAAATAAAACGGCACTTCCTGCCGTGAAAACCTCTGTACTTGGTACATACAAGTACAGGAGGCTACTGTGCGACCCAGTAGGTAAACTTGTACGTCTTTCCTTGTTGCGGCATGGCACCGACCGATAACGTAAAGCCGGTTTGCGATTCGTTACTCGTGAAGGCGCCGAGCCTGCCAGCGCTCACATTTGCCGGTGATATGAGGATACGTGGCTTCGCTCCGAACTGCTTGGCGAATTGTGCATCGATAAGTGACGCGCCGTCTGTGAGATTGAGCCCGGTCGGCAGTTGAGCCTGGTCATCCAGCGTTATGGTGATCGTACCAGTAGTATCATTACCATCGACCACAACGTCAGCGCCGGCTGCTTCAAAGACACTGCTCAACTGAGCTCGCAGCGCCTGACCACCCGTAATGATATGCCCATCTACGTATATGTCGCCCTGGACGCGAGCATCGCCTGTCACCGTAAGACTCTGCACCGTCGCGGGGCCATTGACCGTCAGGCTCGTAAAGCTTGGGTTACCGCCCTGCAGCTGAACAATCTGTGACTGCTGCTCCTGCATGGCGGTGATAAGGAACGGTATGAGTCCGGTATAATTGACGCCCAAAGTCCGACCCTCAGCATCTTTGTTGACGAGCTCAGGCAGGATTTTTTCGATTTCTTCTGCTATGACGCCGTAATCGGCCCTGCCGCCGTTTGCTGCTCGCTGGGTAACACTTTCCTTCCAGTCATAACTAACCGCACGGAGTTTAGCGAGGATGTCCAACGCCTTTTCTGTGCCGAGTGACTGAACGTTTTCCTTAAAGCGGATTGAGGAGGAGAGCGTGCAGGAGGCGCCGTACGCCACGATATTGTCAGACGTTCGCTTACATAAGTAGATACCGCTAAGGCCGTTAGGGTTGCCATAAACAAAGTTGGCATTGCCTACAACTAGCCCTCCATCGGTTGTTATAGTTCCGGAAGTATATTGTGAACCACATACTCGAAAAGTATAGCCTCCCCCAAGTCCTCCGCCACAGCCGACACCGGAGGCGCCCGACGTGTCAAACCCACCCGAAAGGAGCGTTGGTTTGCTGTTGTACGTTCGTAACCAGGTCGAGTCCGCCATGTACCAGCCGCCGTCATACGTCATATTCCACCACCCGGTTGCCCCTGTCGAACGTAGCCAGTTACTTGCGATAATTGCTGATCCTGTGAGAGTTCCGCTGATCGTAGCGTTACCGCTTATCGACAGCGTAGTACCTTGCAGCCCAGCTGCAGATACGACTGCACCATTTGATCCGACTGAGAACAGTTGCCCACCCGTGCTGTTGTTGACCGTAAGAATCGGTGAGGTTTGACCGCTTACGCCCGCAACTCGTAACCCATAGGTATTAGATGCGGATGCAGTGACGCTAATCCCTTTCGTTACCGTTAATAAGCCGCCGCTTATATCTAGACCGTTAGCGGAGTATATGGACAGATCACTAGCACTTTGGATCGAAAAGCCATCTCCGATTAGGCCGCTAGTGCTTAGCTCAATACTGCCTCCTCCAACGGAAAGGCTCCCTCCGAGTACGCCGTTGCCCGTAATGTTGAAATAGCCTGACTGTTGGGTCATAGAGTTCTGTATGTAGTTACTAGATCCAGAAGCCGCTGCAAACGCCGTGCTGTCCAGGCCGTCCAGAAGGTCAACGTTCAGGTTAGCGACCTTGGTTGTACTGTTGACGGTAAGCGGCGCTACACCGGTCGCAGTAGTGGATATGAGGCGAGAGCCTTGGATTGTGTTACCGGTGGCAATCGTGCCAAAGCCGCTAGCGATAGAGCCAGCAGCGAGGGCGCCGGTACCGGTGATGCCGGTGTAGGAACCGGTGATGCGTGCTGAGTTGACCGTACCACTACTGAGGTTAGTAGCACTGAGGTTAGTCAGACCTGAGCCGGAGCCAGAGAAGCCTCCAGCGATGACGGTACCGGAGATGTTGATGTTGCCTGTCTGGGCGGTGCCAGGGGTGGCAGACTGGAGCAGGACGGCATTAGCTGCAGTCAGAACGGCCGCCCCAGCGACCGTCAAGGTGCCACTCACGCTCGCATTACCGTTGCCGTACAGTGTTAAAGCGTCTGTTGTTGAATCTAGTGTTCCGTTATGTAGCGCAAAAGTAAGATAGTTGTTTGCCGCAGTTCCATCGTTAAACGCTTTTATCTCGTGGTAGCGAAGGGTTTGATTATCCCCGCGTCCGATCCTGATGCTACCCTCTGTCTGATAACCGCCCATGACGTTCAAATGTACGATGGAGTCATTAACCGTCAGGCCCCCGTTGAATGTGGAGGCGCCGCTCACGCTCAATGCCCCGCCGATGGTACCGTTTCCAGTGATGTTAAAGTTTGCCGTCTGCGGGTTAGTGCCGTTCTGTATGTAGCCTGTGCCACCAGTTGCTGCCGCAAAGTCGCTGCTATCGAGACCATCCAACGTCTCCGAGTTATACGCATAAGCACTCGTAGCCATCT
>CAMPGV010000039.1 GCA_946885745.1 uncultured Candidatus Saccharibacteria bacterium
CAAGCGTTAAAGAAATAACTACGAGCTCTTTTGAGCGATAATAATTTGGCGATCACGTCCTTCACCCTCCGAGAAGGTGCGGATGTCATCGTATTCATCTGCGATACGATGAACGATGCGACGATCAGCGGCATTAAGGTGAGCGATATACGAGTCACCCGTTTGACGTACTTGCTCGATCCACTGTCGCGCTTGCTCAGCGACCTTATCGGCACGCTGGCGCTTATAGTCGGCAATGTCGACGTTTACCCGAGTGAGCGCAGCCTCGTGGTTGCGAAGTGTGGTTGAAATTAAGTACTGGATACTGCGAAGTGTTTCAGCATTACGACCAATCAACAGGCTATTAAACTCCGATGAAGCGACCGATAGCTCGATCACATCTTCATCGCAGCTTGCAGCAACCTCGAGGTTAACTCCAAAAAATGAAAGGATATCTTCGAGATACTTCTTTGCAAAATCGATTGAAGCTTGCTGGTCCATTACTTCGCCTCCTTTTTACTCGCCTTCGATGGCTCACTGGCCTTAATACGAGTAATTGTTGCTGACTGGGCTGCTTTTTCGCGCGCTTTGGCGGTCGCCTTCTTGTGAGTCTTCGGTGCCTCTTCGGCAAGTTCCTCAAGTTCATCTTCGTCCTGCTTGAGTAGGTAAGCCTGCTGCGCCATAGCAACAAGGTTTGAGACTGCATAGTAGAGTGCCAGCGCACCAGGCACGCTGATCATAATGAAGAACATCATGAATGGCAGCACCTTGATCATCTTGTTCATGACGACAGCGTTCATTTCAGCCTGATCGGCTTCTTTACCTTCAGCTGCCTCGGCCATGATCTGGCGCAGACCCTTCTTTGGCTCGCTATGTGGCATTGTTTGCTTGCTCATCACGTACTGAGTAACAGCAGCGATAATCGCAAGACCAATCAAGATCCAGTCCACACCGTTTGTCGTAATCGCCGCCTTTGTTAGGTCGACAATACCAAGGAACATCTCATTGAATTGGTTTGGCTGCTCAATAATCTGCTTGATTGGAGCAACACCCTCGAGGAAGCCATAGGTGAACTTCTCGATCTGTTCGCGGTGCTGGGTAAAGATTTGAATCACTGAGTAAAGGGCGATGAAGATCGGCAGCTGAATCAGAAGGATACCAATGGAACGGAATGGATTAACGCCGTGCTTCTTGTACAGCTCCATCATCTGCATACCTTCGAGCTGACGGTTACCCTTTGCCTGCTTCTTAATACGGGCAAGCTCCGGCTGTAGCTTTTTCATGGCCTGAGTTTGATGTAGCTGCTTCTTGACGAGTGGATAGAGCGCAAAGCGCACTAATACTGTAAAGATAATCAGGCTAATGCCAAAATCACCACCAGGGATAATACTGTAAAGACCAATAAGCAGGTTAAAGATAGGTTGGACAACCAAAAGATCAAATATATTCACGTGACTGTAAAACTCCAGAAATTATTACTACTAGTATAGCAGCTTAAGAAGACTATTTATAGAGACCGGCCTGCGCAAACAGTCCTTGTAGCGTCTCTTTGAGTTCCGGGTGCGGCAGAGAGATGACCTCACTCGAGAACACCATAACCGCCACATCATGGGCTGACTTGAATTTCGGCATCTCCTCACGGATCACCTCAAACACACGGCGGCGGATCCGGTTGCGGCCAACAGCGCTTTTATGCACCTTTTTACTTACGACGACTGCAAACCGCGAATGGTCACGGTGCGGATTGGCGACATACTTAATAGTAATCAAGTGCGAACGGATAGCTTGACCGTTCTTATAGACATACCGCAGGCTGCCGTGGCCGTGAAATCGATGCAAAAATGATAGCATAGGATACTTTTAGTATAGCACTAGGAAATGAGTGAGAAATTAGCCAAATAAAAACACACCCCGGAGAGTGTGTTTACCGTCACTAGACAGTTAGCTGTGCGCGGCCCTTGATGCGGCGGCGCTTCAGTACTGCACGGCCAGCTTTCGTAGAAATACGGGCGCGGAAACCGTGAGTACGGGCGCGGTGACGAGTGTGTGGTTGGTGCGTTCGTTTTGGCATATCTGCACTATTGTATCGATTTTTGCTCTTTTTGACAAGGTGCGTCGGTGATTTTGTAGTAATTTATTCACTGCAGTTTTCCACTTATCCACACAACTTTGCCACTTTTCCACATAGTTTAAGGTGTTACTGAAACCTGTGGATAACTCGCACCCCTGATGGCCTCTTGTCCGTTTATCCCGTTATGGTTGTGGAAAACTCCCGGCCGCGCTATAGTAAAACATAACAAAAAGTTGAGGTAGATAGCCGCCAAGGGGAAGGTTTTTAGCGATGCAACACGCATTATGGCAAAGTGTTTTGGGAGAGATCGAACTGTCTGTCTCGCATGCCGCTTTCACGACCTGGTTTAAGAATACCGAGCTTGTCGATCAGACCGACACAACTATTACGATCGCTGTTCCAAATATCTTTGCGAAGCGTCAATTTGAAGTAAAGTTCAACGACCAAATCAAAGCCGTACTCGAAAAGAACGGCGTCACGCCAGAACGCATCACCTATACTGTCAAAACTTCCGGCAGTAAAAAGACTGTTACTCGTGAAATCACGCCTACGGCCATGACCGAAAGTGCAACCAGTGCCGATGATCTTATTTCAAGTCGTTCAGTCAGCCGTCCCCAAAGCGCTCCGGCCCCTACTCCAGCAACAAGCTTGAACCCACGTTATAATTTCACTAACTTTATCGTTGGCTCCAGCAACGACCTCGCGTATACCGCGTGTCAGGCGGTTGCCGCTAATCCGGGTACGAAGTACAACCCTCTCTTTCTCTATGGCGGCGTTGGTCTGGGTAAAACCCACCTTATGCAGGCTGTTGGTAATGAAATCATGAAGAAGCAGCCTGATGCACGTGTGCTCTACATTAGCTCCGAGACGTTCGTGAAAGAGTTCATGGATTCAATCCGCTTCAAAAAGAAAGGCTTTTCCGACAAATATCGTAACGTTGACGTGTTAATTGTCGATGATATGCAGTTTATTGCTGGTAAAGAAAAGACCCAGGAAGAATTCTTCCACACCTTTAATGCCCTCCACCAAAGTAATAAGCAGATTATTATCAGTAGCGATAAACCACCAAAGAGCATTCCAACCCTAACTGAACGTCTTCGCAGTCGCTTTGAATGGGGTATGGCAATTGACATTCAGATGCCCGACTTCGAAACTCGCTGCGCCATCGTTAGTACAAAAGCGTCTCTCTCTGGCGTTGAGCTCGACCGCGAGACGGTTGAATACCTGGCTAATGCCATCAAAACAAACGTCCGTGAACTCGAGGGAGCACTTAATCAACTACTTGCCTACGCCGAGATGCGTGGCGTCGCACCAGATATTTCAACTGCCGAAGGTTTGATCGGTAATGTTCGCCAAAGCCGACCACAGCACCTGACTCCAAAGCAGATCATTGATAAAACATCCCGTCACTTCCAGATCGATGCCAAGGAAATCTGCAGCGCTAAGCGCGACAAGCATATTGTTGTTCCGCGTCAGATCGCCATGTACCTCCTAAGAAGTGAACTTCATCTTAGCTTCCCACGTATCGCCACCGAGCTCGGCCGCAAAGACCATACGACCGCCATTCATTCGGTCGAAAAAATTGAAAAAGCCGTCAAGCTCGACGTTATGATCCGCGAGCAGGTAGCGGAAATCAGGGAGAAGCTCTATGCCTAAACCCTGTGGAAAAGCTGTGCAGACTCAACGGATAACTCTAGGTAAAACCATAGGACAACTATCCACAGATATACCCACAGCCACCACTACCCACATACTAGCCCGTGTAAAAGCCCTAGTTTCCCCCAAAGTTATCCGCACCTTTCCACAGACTTATTCCCCACTAAAAATAGCCGTTTCACCCCTGATTGAACACTATTTTTACCCAGTTTCCACAGGACCTACTATTAGTACTACAAAGTAAAAAATTAAAGAAAGGTAATAATAATATGGAACTTTCCGTTACCCAAGAAAATCTGGCACGAGCACTTAGTAATGTCGGACGAGTAGCCAGCAGTAAAACCCAGTTACCTATTCTGAGTAACATTTTGCTTCGTACTGATGGTAACCGTCTTTTAATTGCTGCGACAAACCTCGAGATTGCCTCCACTCAATTAATCGGTGCAAAGATCATCACACCAGGTGCCATTACTATACCTGCTCGTCTGGTGAGTGAGTTTGTATCAAGCCTCCCTAAGGGCACCGTTGAATTAAAAGTAACCGATAATCACTTGGCGATTAAATCAGGTAGTTATAGCTCGGTTATTAATGGTGTTGTAGCCGATGAGTTCCCTGAGCTGCCAACGATTGATGAAGCCTCTTCGATTATGTTCAGTCTCACGATCCCCGACTTCAAGCAGGCCGTTTCACAAACTATTATTACATCCAGCAACGACTCGACGCGCCCAGTACTCACTGGTGTCTACTGGCATTCGCACGAGGGGTACCTTTACCTGGCGGCAACCGATGGTTATCGCCTGGCAGAGCGCCGGCTCGTAGAGACGGAAAGCGAAGTAGCGGCTATTATTCCAACCCCTGCCCTTCAGGAAGTGCTTCGTACTATTACGGATGATATGACTGATGTCGAGGTGCTCTTTGATGAGACACAGGTACGTTTCCGTTTGGGTGAATCAGAAATTACCAGTCGCGTGATTGACGGTAACTACCCTGATTATCGCCAACTGATCCCGGCGACTTCTGAAACAACCGTCATCATACCGACGGCAGATTTTGTGCGTACTACCAAGATTGCTGGCCTATTTGCTCGCCAATCTGGCGGTAGTGTTACGCTGACTGCCAGTAGCGAAACAGGCGATCTAGCGATTCACTCGATTGCGTCGGAGCTTGGCGAAAATACCTCAAAAGCAGACGCCCAGGTAACTGGTGACGGTCAAGTTACTCTCAATTCACGCTACCTGAGCGAAGCGCTTGGGGTGATTGATGGTGACACGGCAGTCTTCCGCTTTAGCGGTAAGCTTGCGCCGTGTGTTCTTACGACTGATGCAGCTGATAGTAATTACCTGCACATCATCATGCCACTTAAAAGCTAGTTATGAATCCAATTACCCGTCTCGCCGCTCAGCATATTCGCCGTCACGATACTGTGACGGTGGATTTGTCGGATCGCGTGACGCTGATTACGGGTCTCAACGGTAGTGGAAAAACATCACTGATCGAGGCGCTGTACATTGCTCTACAAGGATCATCGTTTAAAGGTAGTGATAGCGACGTACTGCGTCGTGATGAAGAGTGGTGGCGAATTGATGTAAAGTATGCCGACGAAACGGTGCGGACGGTTAAATTTGACAGCACCAAATCCACTGGCCGCAAGCAATTTGTGATCGATGGCCGCACGATGTACCGCCTGATGCCGAAGTATAAGTATCCGATTGTTTTGTTTGAGCCAGATGATCTCCGCCTGCTCAATGGCTCGCCGGCACGTCGGCGCCAGTTTATCGATCGCTTTATTAGCCAGCTAGACCCGCTCTACGGCGTTGCGCTTCGTAAATACGATCGAGCCCTGAAGCAGCGCAATAACCTCCTTAAACGCGACCAGACGACGCCAGACGAGCTCTTCGTGTGGAATCTGACACTTGCCGAGCACGGTGCTTACATAATCGAAGAACGTACTCGTTTTATCGAGGAGCTTAATATGCATCTTGGCGACACGTACAGACAGATCGCCGAAACTGATGATACGGTCACGATGCACTACTCGTATACCCGAATTGATAATGTAAAACAGAAACTACTCAGTGACCTCCATGCGCATAGCGAGCGTGATCGCTACCTTGGCTACACGAGCGTTGGCCCGCATCGCCATGATGTGTTATTTGAATTTAACCACTCACCCGCCTTGAGCGTTGCCTCGCGCGGCGAGGTGCGTAGTGTCGTTCTGGCGCTCAAGTTCCTAGAGATTACACTGATTGAGCGTCTGACACAGCTTTCGCCGCTCGTTCTGCTCGACGATGTGTTTAGTGAGCTCGACGAAACCCGTCAGGCAGCACTCATGGCGTACGCGATGCAGTGTCAAATGATTATCACGACAACAGATAACTACCATGGCGAGCGGCCAGGTACGAAAACTCTAGTATTATAGAAAAAGATGAAAGAAATACTTAAGCGATATATAACACGACGGCGACTTCTCGAGTGTCTGGGGATCATTATTGGCATTGGTTTCGTTGTGGGTGCTTTTTCACTTATATCGCCGTATAAAATACCCCCAGAGGATACCCTGTTTTATAGTCAAGAATCGTCTAATAATTTTCTAGATCGCACAACGTATCGCGCTACCGTAAAAGAGTTGCGAGAAGATAGCATGTCAGTTGAGTTGCTTGACGGACCACGCAAGGGGCGCCAGGTAAATGTGAGCCTCGACGCAATGTCGGCGGCCGACCTTCGGATTCACCAGGCGGTGCTCGTGTATACGCTACCTAATAGCGCAACGGTGATGTACTTTGATCATTACCGACTTCCAGTCATGGCGGCCGTCGTCGGAATATTTGCGGCCCTTGTACTGGTGATTGGGCGACGCCAGGGTCTCATGAGTCTTTTAGGGCTTTTATTGAGTATCGCGATTGTCGCACTGGTGATTATTCCCGCTATTTTACACGGCTGGAATGCAGTGCTCGCAACACTCTTAGGTGCTGTGTTGATGGTGGTTGTTTCTATGGGTATTTCGCATGGACTACGCAAGCGAACGTACATCGCAATGGCGATTATTATTACGATTATTGGCTTAGTTACCCTCCTCGCCTACCTTGGGCAGTACGTCTTGGGACTAAGCGGTATAGGAAGCGAAGTTGCGTACTACCTGGCAGTTGGCAAAAGCGGCTTTAGCCTGAGTGATATTTTGATTGCCAGCATTATTATCGCCAGCTTGGGTGTACTAGATGATGTCGTTACGACACAAGTGGCGGCAATTGACGAGCTCCATCAGGAGAATCCCTCGATTTCACGGCTAACTCTCTACACAAGAGGCATGTCGGTGGGCCGTGAGCATATTGCTTCGCTGATCAATACGCTTGCCTTGGCATATTTAGGCGCCT
>CAMPGV010000040.1 GCA_946885745.1 uncultured Candidatus Saccharibacteria bacterium
GCCCACTGGAGGGTTGCCGTCAAAGAAGTCGGTGATTTTGCCAAAGTCTATAAACCGGCTACCAATGCCGAATACCGCTAAAACGCCGGCGCCAATAATCGCAATGCGCGTGCGCTTATTGACCTTGTCGGCCCGTTCAATCCGCTCCCGTCGACGACGCTCCATCCGCGACATGGCTTCAGTATGCACAGCCTCGGCGTCGCGCTGTATCTCACCATCAACGGCAGCCTCCTCTATTGAGGCTGCCCCACCGGGGCGTGCTTTGCGGTTAACCAGTCGTCGCTTCATGCCTGACCAAAATCCGCTCGAAGATTCACTCGCAGCAAGCGCCGCCCGGCCCATGGCGCTTTTTGACGTGTCACTCACCTCTTCCGGCGACCACTCCTCTTGGATAGAGTCCTGCAGATCACGGTATAGCCCCGATCGCACTTGACTGTACGTTTTATAAAGGCGTGCGCCCGCCAGTAGTCCTCCGCTAACCATGGCCGCGGTTGGTCCGAGCGCGTCGGTACTCAGTGCCGCCACGCCACTGGCGGCCGAGCTCACGGCTGTCATCCCCAGGGCCACACCTACTCTGGATCGTTGCGTCAGCCCCGCATACCACTCCGTAGCCTTGTCGTTCCACGCACTCAGCGCCCCAAAGCGACGTATCCGGCGGAATGCCTCAACGGTATGCAGCTCGTGTACACGCGCCATTTGAAGCCGATACTCGGCAAGTCTAAGGGTCAGCTCATCCTCGGTCATACCTGGCTGCTCAAGACGCCACGCTTCGATCTGCAGCTGTTCCGTAAGTGCGGCTTCTGTTTCATATGCCGCCGCCTTGATTGCAATTTCTTGGTCTAATTCTTCGCGAGTGCGATGCAGGGTGAATGCGCCCAGTTTGATACGATGGGCCACGAGATCAGCAAGTTCAGCCTCGCGCACCTCATAGAGTCCACTAGTACCTATAGCATTGCCAGAAAAAGCAAAACGCGACTCAGGGGCCGCGTCGATTGTAAACGAGTGGTCATTCTTGTCAGGGGTTCTTTGCTCGGGCTCTCGCTCAATAGTCACGGCGGTATGTTGCCCCTGCGACCCATCGTCGATTCTGCCTGCGTCTGAATGGTACCTAGGTTCCATGGTCAACTCCCTGCATAGAATCTTGCTCTATATTTTTAACATAGTACGGCGGCTATAAAAAAGCAAGCGCCACCTCTGTGACGCCCGCTTATCAAGTTCAATCAGTCAATGATTAGCTCAGTGTACGCTTCACCAGCTCACGGGTGAAGAACTCAAGCTTGTCACCCTCTTCAAGAAGGAGCTTCTTTGTTGTCTTGAGGCTAAGGCCACACATTTCACCTTCAAAGACTTCTTTGGCTTCCTGCTGCTGACGCTGGACCTTTGTGACTTCCACTTCGGCGATCTGCTCATCTCCGCGCTTTACGCGCACCAGGACATTCGGCACTACCTTGCCGCCTGTCACTTCACCACCAGCAATCACTTCATCCTTCAGCGTGCGGAAGACGCCCTTGATTGTCAGCTTACCGAGTTCAGTCTCAACGACCTCAGGAGCCAACAGGGCTTCCATAGAGTTACGCGCATCATCGAGAAGCTCATAAATCACCTTGTAAATACGCACCTGAACCTTGTCGCGCATCGCAAGACGCTTCACGGCTGGCGGTAATTCCACATTGAAGCCGTAGATGATCGTGTTGCCACCTTCTGCCATGCGGATGTCACTCTCTGAAATATTACCAACACCACTACCGACGATACGGAGGTTAATACGACCCTCGGTATCAACCAGGCGAAGACTATCAATGACAGAGGTAAGTGAACCCTGAACGTCAGCCTTAATAATCACATTAAGCTCCTCTGCCTGCTCTTGCTGAGTCATCATCTTGAGGAGGTCGGCGCCAGTCACGTTGGTACTCGCGGCGTTCTTTTCGCGCTCAATCTTAGCCTGCATCGTAGCGTTGCGGGCCTCTTTTTCGTTCTTCACAATCGTAAAGACATCACCGAATTGCGGCAATTCCTTAAAGCCTGTCACGGTCGCAGGCGTTGAAGGACCGGCGCTTTTAAGCGGCTTACCGGCAAAATCAAGCAGTGTACGTACCTTTCCGTAGGCCGTACCAGCCACCAAGAAGTGTCCTGGCTTGAGTTCACCCTGCTCAACGAGCAGGCTCACCACAGAACCGCGACCAGTTTCCATGTGTGATTCAATGACGAGACCCTCAGCTGGCACATCGATATCCGCCTTGAGTTCTTCAAAGTCAGCAACAAGCAGAACCGTATCGAGCAGGTCATCGATACCCTGACCGGTCTTGGCGCTTACCTCAACCATTGGCACGTCACCACCCCAAACCTTATCGTCTGGAATCACGCCGCGCTCAGCCAGCTGACCTTTTACGAGGCCAGGGTTTGCAGACTCTTTGTCCATCTTGTTGATCGCAACAACCATCTTGGCATTGGCGGTCTGCGCGAAACGGATTGCTTCAACCGTCTGCGGCATGACACCGTCATCAGCAGCCACGACAATAATCACAACATCGGTCAGCGTCGCACCATGCTGACGCAGAGCGGCAAACGCCTCATGACCCGGAGTATCGAGGAGAGTAATTGAACGGTCCTTACGCACCGTCTGATACGCGCTAATATGCTGCGTAATACCACCAGCTTCACCGGACACTGCCGTCGTATGTAAGATCGCGTCGAGAAGACTCGTCTTACCGTGATCAACGTGTCCCATCACCGCGACAATCGGTGGACGATCGACGGCATGATCTGACAACGTATGAACCTTACGTTCAGTGGTCGTACTGGCGGCCTTGCGCTGCAGCTCGACATCAAGGCCGAGCTCCTCAACGATAATGGTAGCGGTTTCAAAGTCGATACGTTGGTTAATAGTTGCAACAATACCGTTCTTAAACAGCTCCCCGATCAGCGTTGTGACGGGCAGGTTTAGGGTTTCGGCTAGCTCTCCAACAGTAATTGAGTCAGCGACAACAAGTACTTTTTCTGGGCTCACTATCAACTCCTTCCTACCCGTCAAGCGGGTAATTTATTCTCTTATTTTTAAGAGACTACTTCTTCTTTTTGTCTGCAAGGCTCAAAGAGATCTTGCGGTTGTCACGATCGATATCGAGAACAACAAAGCTCTTACGCTCGTTAAGGGTAAAGACCTTTTCTGGGTCTACGTCGTTACCGTCACCGAGTTCTGAGATGTGCACGAGTGCTTCAACAGCTGGGCTGATTTGGACGAAAGCGCCGAATGGCGTGATACGAGTAACCGTACCTTCGACCTTGTCGCCTGACTTGAACTGCTCAACTTCGTCGAGCCATGGATCCTTAGTCAGCTGCTTGATTGAGAGGCTGAGGCGTTCCTTGTCGATGCTAATAATCTTAGCTTCGATAGTCTGACCAACCTTCAGGTAGTCACTTGGGTTGTTCACACGCTCCCAGCTAATTTCTGAGATGTGCACGAGACCTTCGATACCTTCGACGTTGACGAATGCACCGTAGTCAACAACACCAGTAACGACACCCTTTACAGAGTCGCCAACACTTAGCTTCTGAAGACGATCAGCGAGGCCATCCTTTACTGCTTCCTTTTCAGAGAAGATCAGCTTGTTTGCCTTGCGGTCACTATCAAGGATACGAACCTTGAGGGTCTGACCAACTAGGCCGTTAAGACGCTGGAGGATTTCGTCCTTGTCGCTTGAACCGACACGTGGGTAATGCTCAGCTGAAAGCTGTGACACAGGCAGGAAGCCGCGTACACCTTCGTATTCAACCAATAGGCCGCCACGGTTGGCGTCGTATGGTGAGACTTCGATGATTTCGCCGCTTTCAAGCTTGGCAGCAACTTCTTCCCAACCGCGATCCTTCGCAGCCTTGCGAAGCGAGAGCAGTGAGTAGCCGTTGTCGAGCTCAGCGTCAACAACGCTAGCAGTAACTTCGTCACCTTCCTTAAGAGCACGTGAGAATCCAACCTCACGGCGAGGCACGTAGCCTACGCCCTGAGCACCAAGATCAATCAGTACTTCGTGTTTGCGCAGAGAAAGTACCGTACCGGTAATCACTTCACCTGCAGTTAGTTGCTTGACGCTGTCGCCAGCGAGCAATTCGTCCATTGTTATTGTGGCTTTAGTTGCCATAAGTCTTATTAAGACTCCTTCCTTAATTGATATTTCCAAAAGCGCATCTAAAAATAGAGTGCTCCGAGATTACCCTTTATTGTACCCTAGGCACACTCTTAAGTCAAAGAGAGGCCGCGAAGCGACGAGACTGCAAATAAAGCATCACACAAGCCGCAAGAATCACCAGAATCGAGACACTCAGCACAGTGTCGGCTGAACCAGTCTGCGGCAGCTCGGTTGCGCCTGGTGCGGGCGCAGGCGTGGCCGGCGACTGCTGGGCAGGCGGCTGCGCTGGCGCAGCTTCTTGAGCCGGCTCGGATGGCTTTTGCTCCTCAGGTGATGTTGCCGCTGGAGTGTCATTCGCCTCTTCTGCCACCTCAGTTGATGGCGCACCCGACCAATAATTACGCAGCACGTATGCGCCGCCCAGCAGGAGCAGTACAAGCACGCCGCCCACCAAGACGTATCCGAGTATAGAACCACCCTGTTTTGTTCGTCCCATATATACCTCGCGATTACTTTTCTTTACTATACTGGGTTTTTTCTGAGTACGCAAGCCGGGGGTGGGTATGCTACACTCATACTATGTTAGTGACGGTCGACACGGGTGGGACGAAAACGCTTGTAACGAGCTTTGAGCGAGACGGAACCAAAGGCGAGGTGATCAAATTCGCCACGCCGGAATATGTCGACGACTACGTCACCCTTTTGCGTGACACTATCCAGGGGCAGTACGGCGATCAGACCGTTGAGGCAATCGTTATTGCCCTGCCAGGCATCGTCAAAGATGGCGTCGCTATCTGGTGCAACAATCTCCACTGGAAGAACTTTGATGCACGCACCGCACTAGCTGGCGTCCTAGGCGACACTCCTGTATTTATCGAGAACGACGCCAACCTCGCAGGCCTTGCTGAAACTCGCATCCTTACCCCCGCTCCAGCGTCCTCTCTGTATGTCACGATTAGTACTGGCATTGGCACAGGCATCATCACCAATGGTCAAATCGATCCGGGATTGCGCTACAGCGAGGGCGGTCGCGCGCTTGTTGAGTTCGATGGCATGGTGCGTGAATGGGAAAGCTTCGCCTCAGGTAAAGCGATCTATGCCGCCTACGGGCAATACGCCCGCGACATAACTAGCGAACGAAGTTGGCAGCAGATTGCCGATCGCATCAGCCGCGGTTTTCTCGCCATCATCCCCTTCGTTCAGCCGGATATTATTATCATTGGCGGCAGCATTGGCACCTACTTTGCACGCTACGGCAATCAGCTCGAAGCTCTACTTACCGAGCGACTCCCTGCGCACATTCCCTGCCCGCGCCTTCAGGCTGCTGCTCACCCCGAAGAAGCTGTCATTTACGGTTGCTACTACCATGCTCTCGACTGCCTCGCTCGTTCCTAAACTTACGACAGACTTCCCTGATATCGCCTTTGTTGCAGGGACTACTTTTCACTGGCACCCTGAAAAACTCACTGTTACATATGTTACCGCGAGCAACGATATCGACTCACTCTTGCACGAAGTAGCCCATGCCATACTCGGGCATCAAGACTTTAAGCGCGATGTCGAGCTTATTGAAATGGAACGCGACGCCTGGCGCTATGCAACCACCACACTTGCGCCTCGTTATAAACACACTATCAAACCCGAGATCATCGAAGACTCACTCGACTCCTACAGGGACTGGCTTCATGCGCGAAGCACCTGCCCCACCTGCAAAGCAACCGGCATACAAACAAAGCAGCACACTTATAAGTGCCTAGCCTGCACGAGCGAGTGGACCGTCAATGATGCTCGGCAACATGCCCTTCGACGTCACCTCACAAAAAAATACCCGCGATAATGCGGGTATTTTTGTTATTTGCGCTGCTTAGGCAGCGAGCGTAACCTCATCTTGAATGGTCACCTTTTTGCGGCGTGAAATACGGCCACCCTTTGCGCCAGCGATACGTGCTAGCTCTGGGTTAGCGGCAAAGCCGCCAGTGCGGCCGAGACGGCCACCCTTTGCGCCAATCTTTGCATAAAAGCTAGGATCTTTTGCTAAGTTCTTTGCTGCAGCCTTCTTGCCGCCTTCTTTTGTTCCAGCCATGGGAATAATTCTCCTCTTATCCGAAGTCTCCACTTCGGTAATTACCTCACATATGCTATGTGTATGTTTAGTATATTATCATAGCATAGCCGTTTTGTCAATATTTACGTAAGCACTTTTTTATTATATTTATACTATTGCACTTATCCAGCTAGTGCTATATTATAAATAAGCACCTGTTTGAATCCCAAATTTAGATTCAAATGCAAAACGACCGTCTCTGCGAGAGCGGTCGTTTTTATTATTAAAGCTTAATTGCGAGCCGATTGTCGCTGCACGAGAATCTTTCCGGCCACGGCCAGTGGATTACTTCCCTCGATATCTTCGCCAACCGACTTTAGCCCTGCGACAGACATCAGCTTCTCGTCATTAAACCGACCATGCCGAGCGCCTATGGTCAAAGGAGCGGCCCTTAGAGAGCTTACCCATTCCTCATCAAAGATTTCGCCGACTGCATACTCCGCTTTACCATTCACCGGATACGTCAGCTGTACTGACTCCCCGTACCCACCCTCGGTGAGCACATATACCTTCTTGTTGCCGTCGTAATCAACCGTCGTAAAGCCAGTAATACTAGCCGGAGCGTTAAAGTTTAAATGTTTACTATACGATTTATTAAGGTCAACAGTTGCTGCAACCTTATCAATCTCTACATTAACTGAACCATCACTATACTGAACGGTTTTCTCTATCGTCTCATTCATATTGTGACCCGACTGAGTGACTCGCGGAACTTCTGACATGTTTGTTTTCTTTCGCCCGTGGCTTTGTGTTATGCAACTATATATACACTATTATGTTTAATTTGTCAATCGATTCGCCGTAACCCAGGAGACAACACAGCGC
>CAMPGV010000041.1 GCA_946885745.1 uncultured Candidatus Saccharibacteria bacterium
AGAGTTCATCAGCACAGCCAGTCACGAAATGCGCACCCCTGTGGCTTCAATCGAAGGGTATCTCGGTCTTGCGCTCAATCCCGCCACCGCTCAGATTGACGACAAAGCCCGCGACTTCATCACAAAAGCCCACGAGTCCGCCCAGCACCTCGGTCGGCTCTTCCAGGACCTCCTTGATGTCAGCAAGGCAGAAGATGGCCGCCTTTCTAACAATCCGAAAGTTGTAGATGTAGTTGCTTTCGTCCATGACATCGTCCAAGGTCTTACGCCTAGAGCGGAAGCAAAGGGCCTTCGCATGCACTACAAACCAGCACCACAAGAGAGCGGTGACAAACTAATTGAGCGTCACCTAAACCCTGTTTACTACGCCAATGTCGACAACGATCATCTACGCGAAGTAACCTCAAATCTTATCGAGAATGCTATTAAATACACACCATCCGGACAAGTAACTATCGACATTCAGGGTGACGGAGAGCATGTCGTAATCAGTATTGCCGATAGCGGTATTGGTATTCCAAAAGAAGACCAGGCGCACCTCTTCCAGAAATTCTATCGCGTCGACAATAGTGACACACGCGAAATCGGTGGCACCGGACTGGGCCTCTACTTATGCCGTCGCCTCGCCGAGACAATGAATGGCCGCATTTGGGTCGAAAGTGAGTACAGACAGGGGAGTACCTTCTTCCTAGAAATCCCACGCATCGATCACGAGGACGCCACCCGTATGATCGAAGCTGCTGCCATGCAGCCAATTGCACCACCGACACCTGTCATCATCAGTCAACCACAAGTTGCGCTACCAACGGCGCCTTCTGTTGCAGAACCAAGCCCAGCACCCGCACCTGTCGTACCACAACCAGTTTCGCCGGCGCCAATCATTGCAGCACCCATTTCAGCGCCACAGCCAGTCGCACCGCCAGTATACGCTCCGGTTGTCCCGCAACAGCCGATCGCTCAGCCAGCGACTCCTGGAGTCCAGCAAGCGCCAGTTATACGTCCAGGTGCCGCTGCCCGGCCAAATACACCCCTAACTTCCATCGAGCAAAACCCATCTCAGTACCTCTCTTCACGTGATCCAAGCATTTCCGTACCTCCGCGATCTAAAAATTAACCATAAGAGCTATAGTATTTTTACCGGCGGTTAAGTAAAATGGTGATAATATGACCAAAATCCTACTAGTAGAAGACGACAAAAGCCTACGAGAAATCTACGGCGTACGCTTGCTCGCCGAAGGTTACGACATCGTCTCGGCCGGCGATGGCGAAGAAGCGTTGGCAATGGCAATCAAGGACCGCCCAAACCTTATCATTAGCGATGTCATGATGCCGAAGATCAGTGGCTTCGACATGCTTGATATTCTGCGCTCGACAACCGAAACGCGCGATATCAAAGTAATCATGATGACCGCGCTTTCAAGCGAAGATCAGCGCAGCCGCGGAGAATCTCTCGGCGCCGATCGCTACCTCGTGAAGTCACAGGTTGGCATTGAAGATGTGGTACGCACCGTTCATGAAGTACTCGGCGACGCACCCGTGGCAGCTCCTGCAGGGTTCTCTCAGCCACAACCAGCAGCCGGCATGCGCCCAGCACCGACAACCACCCCTGCGCCACGACCAGTAGCGCCAGTTACGGCACCGGTTGCTGCGCCACAAGCGGCCCCCGCACCTCAGCCAGCCATCAATCCAGCACCCGTAGCACCAGCACCTATCGCTCCAGTTACTCCAACCCCTGTAGCGCAACCCGAAGCAGCTACTCTGCCACAACCGACAGCACCATTCTCAACCGCTCGTCCAGCTAATCTTGGCGAACGCGTTATTCAGCCTATCGAACAATCAGCAGCCACACAAAATATTGGCTCTCGTATTGATGAAGCACTCAGCGGACTTGATACTACACCAGCATTCACCGCGCCGGCAGTAGCCGCAGCGCCAGCACCCGCCGTGCCAGCGCCATTAAGCGCACCAGCCCCGCAGCAGACCGAAGCAATTCAGTTTGAAGAGACTCCTCGCCAAACACCGCCAACCGCATAACACTAACACTATTCCACAAAGGCAGCTCGATGAACAAACCTTCCAAACAAACCGTTGGATTTACTATCGTTGAGCTGCTTATTGTTATTGTCGTCATCGCTATTTTAGCTGCAATTACCATTGTGGCTTTTAACGGTATTCAGGAGCGGGCTCGTGCTAGCGCGGTTAGCTCAGCCCTCACGCAAGCCCACAAGAAACTGATGGAATACCAGGTTGATTTCCCGGATACATTTCCAGCTGACAAGACCGCTCTAGAAAACCTTGGCATCAAAGACACCGGCAGTGTTGCCTACCAGTACACCAGGACCACCGGCACGCCAGACGCCTACTGCCTAACCGCCACAACCGGCCCTACGTCATACAAGATCAGCTCGACATCTACCACTCCTAATGCAGGTGGATGCGCCGGGCACGGGCAGGGCGGAGTCGCAGCAATTACCAACCTCGTAACCAACCCGTCTTTTGAGACATCATCCGGCACAGTCAACGGCCAGCCAGGCCTTGCGGGCGTTAGCTGGCACTCTACCAATGGCTCGGCCGCCTATCGCACCAACAGCTGGGCTAACTCGGGTACATATTCAGTTCATATCGCCCCGTCCACCAACGGTAGCGTAGACACCTTTGCTCAAATTCCCGTTGCATGGTTCAACCCAGCGATGCAAGCAGACGCCAAGATCTCTGTTGCAGGCTACCTTCGTATCCCACAAACCAGTGCGCTCGCTCAAGACGGTCGCGCCCGTCGCATCCACCTGGTTGTCAACACCTCCGCCGGCACTACAGCAGTCATCCAAACCGCAGCCGCCCCAAACACAGCAGGCACTCACTTGGTACGCGGAGTACTCACCGTGCCAAGCAATTTCACCTCGCTCAGCTTCGCTCGCCTCTATAACGGATACAGCGATGTTGGGGTTCAGTGGGACTCGCTCGCTGTCGTAGCAGGCGACTACCCGAACCTCATGCCAGCAGACGGAGGCTCAGCTAACTGGGTGTGGAATGGCACGGCACATGCCGCCACCTCAACAGGACCTGCGCTCTAATGCAAAAACGTCCCAACCCTGGCTTTACAATTGTCGAACTTCTTATTGTCATTGTAGTGATTGCCATCTTGGCTGCCATTTCAATCGTGGCTTACAACGGCATCCAGGAGCGGGCTCGCGTCAGTTCGGTCAGCGCCGCACTCAGCCAGGCGCACAAAAAACTTGTCGCGTATCAAGTTGATTTTCCTGATGTATTCCCAGCCGACAAGACCGCCATCGAGAACATTGGCATCAAAGACTCCGAGACCGTCTCCTATCAATACAGTAGAACTGCCGGCTCACCCGACTCTTACTGCCTAACCGCCACAACCGGCCCCACATCATACAAAATCAGCTCCACAGCCCCGTCTCCAGCACCCGGCGGCTGCGCTGGACATGGCACAGGGGGAGTTGCAGCCATTACGAATCTTGTAACCAATCCTAGCGCGGAAACAAATACAACAGGCATGACGGGACTCTTTGGCGCTGGCGGGGCAGGGACCGCCTCTCGCTTGAGTGGTAGCGGCCAAAGCGGTCCGAACTACTTCCGAGTCACCTGGTCAACGCCACCGACGTCCATGACATCATCTGGACTCTGGATTTCCTCAAACGCCTCAACACCCAATGCCGTGGGCAAGACATACACCGCCTCGGGATATCTACGCGCCTCATGGGCCGGGGGCACTTTTAATCTCAATCTTGTCCCGTACAGCAGCACTTGGACGTACACGGGCGGGGAGGTCTATGGATCCCCAATCACCCTGAGCGCAAACACGTGGACCCGCTTTACCGCCACACTTACCGCTCCCGCCGGAACCGACAATATGACCGTACGCCTCCGAGCGGCCGGTGGCACACTTCCGCCAGTAAACGCCTCGCTTGATGCAGATGCATTTATGCTCACCGAGGGCACTTCAGCCCCGTCCTACGCCGACGGCAATAGCACCAACTGGGTCTGGAATGGCACGCCAAACAACTCCACCTCAACAGGGCCATGACCGCAGTTGAGAGTGCTATACTAGTCACTGTATGAATTCACCAGAACGTCTCAATAAATATCTCGCACTACAGCTCGGCATTTCACGCCGCGAGGCCGACCTTTTGATCGAAAAGGGAAGAGTCACTCTTGATGACACACCCGCTACGCTAGGCGCACGCGTTACAGATGAAAAGATTCTTGTCGACAATAAGCCCGTCACAACTTCGACAGCCCTGCAGTACATTGCTCTACATAAGCCGGTTGGATACGTCTGCTCGCGCAAGCCACAAGGTGATGCACCTACTGTCTATAGTCTTTTACCAAAAGAGTTCCACGCCCTTAAGCTCGTCGGTCGCCTCGACAAGGACAGCTCTGGGCTTATTCTGCTTACTAACGACGGTGATTTCGCCTACCGTATGACACACCCGAAGTTTGCCAAAACAAAGGTATATAAAGTCAAGCTCGACAACGAACTTGCACCCCTCCATCAGCAAATGATCGCCGACTACGGTGTTCAGCTTGAGGATGGCACGAGTCAATTTGCGCTCATGCGTCTCAGCGACAACCATCGCCAAGACTGGCAAGTCACGATGAGCGAGGGGCGCAACCGACAGATCCGCCGCACTTTCACCGCGCTCGGCTACACAGTCATCAAGCTTCACCGAGTGCAATTTGGTAATTATTCACTCGGTGATATGAAGTCAAAAGAGTATAAAGTTGTCGATATTCAGTAGGTGATATAACAAAAAAAGAAACCCCTTGCCATACACAGCGCAAAGGGTTTCTTTTACGCCAGATGGCAAAGGGAGATAGTAGCGAAGGCCAGCCTTATGCTACATGAATGCCAATGACACGAGGAAGGAATTTCCACCCATCCTCGGTATGGTACTCAAGCACATCACCGGTCTTCAGCAGATGTGGAGGCTCGAAAGTCGACACGCCGTCGCCTTCGCTTGCCTCCGTACGCCGCACTCGTAGACGGTGGGAAATACCACCATCAAGAGCCAAGGTTAGACCGCTGGCCACCCACTTAGCTCGGACAAACTGCACCACTGGAACAGTATCTTTGTCTCCTTCGTCACCAGGTGTCCAAAGAAAGACAAACAACACTGCGCCAATCGGCAAGTCCTTCACATTAAGCTCCGACTTGGCAGCCTGCACTACTTCACGCGTTGCTTCGATCGTTCTCATAGCCCCACTCCTTATTTACTAGATCGACAACTTGCTGAGATATTATAACATTAAATATAGTTATTATCAATAATTGCATTCGTTCCTGCTTATGCTCGCAAACTCTCGTCGTCTCTGTTATAATTACTTCAAGTTATGGCCTCTAAATTACCAACGGTAGCGATTATTGGACAAGCGAACGTCGGCAAGAGTTCGCTTTTTAATCGTATGGTTCGCGCCCAGCAGGCAATCGTTGCCCGTGAAGCAGGTACCACACGAGACAATGTCCTTGGTCGCGTCGAACACAATCATCATCAATTCTGGCTTGTCGACACTGCCGGTCTCAAAGACCCGAACGACGAATTCGAAGCAAGTATCCAAGAACAAATTACCGAAGCAGCCGACGCAGCTGACGTTATTCTTGTCGTTGTCGACAGTACTCAGTATGTCAGCGACCAAGACCGCTTCGTCGCTAAAAAGGCGCTTCGCAGCAAGAAGCCTGTCATCCTCATCACCAACAAAGATGACCTAAAGGACAATCTTCCAACCGACGAGTTTAAGCGTCTCGGTATTAAGACGATTATCCGCACCAGCGCCGAGCACAACCGCAATATCAGCACGGTACTCGACGAAATCGTCACGCTTATCCCAGCAAAAAGTGAAGAGGAGCCAGACGAAGTACTACGCGTCGCGCTGATTGGCC
Source organism: uncultured Candidatus Saccharibacteria bacterium (assembly GCA_946885745.1). Next base: position 5,903 of record CAMPGV010000041.1, read on the forward strand.
GCCCGAACGTCGGCAAATCAAACCTTTTCAATACGCTCGCCGGTAAGCAGCAGGCGCTCGTCGCTAATATCGCCGGCACCACTCGTGACGTTAACCGCGTTGCTATCCGCTACGGCGGCCGCGACATCGAACTCCTCGACACCGCCGGTATGCGCAAGCCAGGCAAACAAGAGGTCGGTATTGAGAAGTTCTCAGTACTACGCACCCTCCAGGCTATCGAAGAAGCTGACATCTGCTTCCTCTTAATGGACGTTAACGAACTCAACACTCAGCTCGATCAGCGCCTCGCCGGCATTATCGACGAAGCAGGCAAGGGAATGGTCATCGTTATCAGCAAGTGGGATAGCGTCGAAGGTAAAGATGCCTACACTCGCGACGCCCTGGCGCCCCGTATTGCCCATACCTTCAACTTTACCCCATGGGCACCACTCATCTTCACCAGCTCCGTCACTGGACAGAACGTCACGAAGCTCTTTGACCTTGCGCTCGACATCGATGCTCGACGCAAGCAGACCACCAAGACACGCGTTCTCAACGACATGCTGCAGCAAGCTATCCAGAAGCACCCACCAGCTGGCCTTAAGAACACACATCCGAAGCTGCGCTACATGGTTCAAACCGACACAGCACCACCATGGTTTGTTATCTACGGCTCAAACCTCAAGTTTGTTCACTGGAGCTACAAGCGCTACCTAGAACGACTCCTACGTGACACTTACAACTACGCTGGTACACCGATCAAGCTCAGCTTCCGTGACGAGAAGCAGATCAAAGCCAACAAAGAGCGTATTGCTCAAGGCAAGGCCCCTGTCACTAAGAAATACAAGCAGCAAAAAGAAGCTGAAAAAG
>CAMPGV010000042.1 GCA_946885745.1 uncultured Candidatus Saccharibacteria bacterium
GCTTGGGTGGCGACATTCCTTCCCTAACGCGGTATACTAGACAACAGTAGTAATTCAAAAACTTAACCAAGGAACTTTTTTATGTGCGGAATCGCAGGCTACTATGGCCCTCACGACAAGCAACTGCTCGAAACAATGAACTCATGCCAGGCCCACCGTGGCCCTGATGGTGAAGGCTATTATACCGACGGTCAGATCGGTCTGGCTCAGCGTCGACTAGCGATCATTGACCGTGCTGGCGGTAAGCAGCCAATGTCAACCGAAGACGGCACACTGACGGTTGTCTATAACGGTGAAATTTACAATTACCTTGCGCTTCGCGAGGAGCTTGAAGCGGCGGGCCGTGTCTTTGTGACCCACTCGGATACGGAAGTCATTCTCCACGCTTACGCGGTTTGGGGCGATGACGCGTTCGACAAGTTTAACGGTATGTTTACGATCGCGTTGCACGACAAGGTTAAAAACCGTTTTGTCCTTGTGCGTGATCACTTCGGCATTAAGCCGCTCTACTTTGCTAACCTTGGTACTGACACAAACCCTAATCTTCTATTTGCCTCAGAAATCAAACCACTGCTTGCGACTGGTCTGATTGAGAAAAAGCCAAACGATGCAGTCGTCTATCGCTACCTGCGTTTCCGCATTCACGAGGATAGCGACCAGACATTCTTTGCTGGTATTAATCGCCTTGATTCTGGCGAGATGATGATTATCGACGACAAGGGTATCACTAAAAAGCCGTTTACACGCCTTCGTGAAGAGCTCGCGGAGCTTGCAAAAACTAATACGCCATATACGCGCGAACAAACCGAGAAGTACCGTGCGGCGCTTACCGAAGCAGTGCGTCTGCGCCTCCAAAGTGAAGTGCCAGTTGGTACGTCGCTATCGGGTGGTCTCGATTCATCGGCTGTCGTGGCGATTATCGCCAAGCTGCTTGAGAACAAAGACCAGGATCATACGGTTGACTCTGTCGGCGCTCAGCAAAATACCTTTTCAGCTATTTTCCCGAACTCGCTCAATGATGAAGAAAAGTACGTTGACGCGTTACTTGATAAATATGGCGACACTCTGTCTTCTCACAAGATTCAGCCGAATGCCGATGAGTTTTTGAAGGACCTGAAAGATTTTGTACGCACCCAGGAGGAGCCACTCATTAGTACTGGACCATATGCGCAGTACAAGGTAATGCAGACCGCAAGCGAACATGTTACGGTCTTGCTCGACGGTCAAGGTGCCGATGAAATGATGGCCGGCTACATTCCGTACTATTTTGTTTATCTTCGCCAACTGCGCCAGAACGGTCAGTGGGGCAAATTTGCTGCCGAGCTACTGTCGTCACTCGATATTCTCTTCCGTCTCGGCCGTTTCCGCTTGATGGATAAGCTATCCTTCCGTAAGCATGTCAGTGTGACCGAGCTGCTCGATGGTAAATTTGTATCATCACATAACAGTGAGCGATTCGCGACCGAAGGTAATAATCTTAAACTTCGCCTGATTGAAGACCTCTTTAAGAATAGTTTGCCATCACTGCTGCGCTACGAAGACCGCAATACAATGCGCTTTAGTCTTGAGGGTCGCGTGCCATTCCTCGATAAGGAAGTGGTGAAGTCACTCTTTGCACTCAGTGATGAAGCGATTATCCACGGCGGCTGGAATAAGCGTATTTTGCGCGACGCTACTCGTGACATTTTGCCAGATATGATTAACCGTCGTCGCAATAAGATCGGCTTTACGACGCCGGAGGCCGAGTGGTTCATGCGTCTCAAGAACCGTTTCTACGGTATCTTCCTGTCTGAGGAATTTGCAGGTCGTCCATACTTCAACCAAAACGAAGTACTGACTGCGTTTGAAGGCTTTATTCAGGGTAAGAATAATACTTCGAGTATGCTGTTCTGGCGCCTCCTTAACGTTGAGCTGTGGCTGCGTGAATTCTTTGACGAAAAAGAAGAGGAAGTAAAACCGGAGAAGAAGCCGTACGAAGCGAACTTCAATAAGCAGCTTGATCTCACTGTCGGCGATACGACGTACCGCCGCTATCCGATCCGAACGGATCTCGTCAGCGCTGAGACAAAGCTTGATGAGTTTGTGACGGGTTATGTAATGGATTTTATCGCCAACCTACCAGCCGATCACGCAAGTGAACTAAACGGCAAGTGGCATCTGTTTATTAGCGAGAAGATCGTCGCAATTACCCAGGGTCGTTCGTACTTTGTATGGGATATTAAGGTTAGTCCATGGGCGCGTGTGCTTAGTCGTTTTGTGAGCCGCACGCCATACGGCATTGGCCTTGGTAGTCCATGGACAATGGAACTTGCGATTCGCGAAGTCGGTTTGCCGCGTATCCTCTTTTCGGCTATTGGTGGTGCTATTGGTAAAGTCTTTGGTAAGCGCGGTGTCTTCTACAATCTGGTTGGCAGCGATATTCGTGCGATTGATGGCCCGACAGAATATTCCGTATATCCTGCCAACGTCTCGGCAAAGCTGGCGCCGAAAGACCCGGATGCGGTGGCAGCTCGTCTTACCGCGGCAATTAAGGCAGTCGTACCGGCTGAGTATGCCGAACGTTATGCCGGTACCGTTGTAATGGACGCCAATGACATCGGTCGCAACGCTCTTGGTAAAGATGCTGCAGGCGAGAATGCCGATTATGAGGCTATCTTTGGCGATAACCCACTCGGTCAGACTGACGAGCAAACGCCGCTTGCAATTGTATTTGAAAAATAGTTCTCACCGAGTCTAAGCCTGCTGGGAATCAAGTTCGCATTACCGTCACTTCGTAGTACAATAAGGTTATGTTTATTGTGGGGCTACTTGGATGGTGGTATGGTCCGGGGTGGCGCAGTTGTATGGAGCGTGTCTTTGAGCGTTTAGCGGCAACAGCGGACTTCTTTTCTATCGGTTTATTAGTGCGGACGTTATTTTCTCCATTTCGCCAGATTTCTGCTGGTAGAGTGCGCGGTTCTCTTGGTGTGCAGCTTCACGCGCTACTCGACAAGTTGATCTCGCGCATGATTGGCGGCATGGTGCGAAGCGCCATGATTATTGTTGGTGTGCTAGCACTCTTCTTTCATGGTGTGATTGGCGGCGTTGCTGTGATCGGCTGGATTCTTGTACCGGTAATTCCCCTTCTTGGTGCTGCACTTGCAGTTGGCGGGTGGTTGCCATGGTAGCATCTGTCTTTAACTACAGAAGTCAGCGCGCAGCAAAAGCGCGCATTGGCCATGCGCTCGGTGGTGTATGGGTGCGACTATTGTTGGTTGTCGGCATTCTTTTGCTCATTGGCGGCCTGGCATTAGTTGTCGTTCGTCTGCCGATTGGATGGCTGCTCCTTGGTTTGGCGGTCGTGCCGTTGATGCTTCGCGCATGGTACTACGGAGAGCTGCGTCATATACCTGCGATGAAAAATTCATCTACTATTGACGATGTCTTATCAAGCGATATTTTAGGACAACTTCCCAAGGAGCCAACGCCACGTGATATCGCCGAAGCGATTGGGCGCGTTTCATCGGGTCAATTTATGGGTGTGCGGTTTGGCTTAGTGCCGCAAGTCCTTATTAATATGATCCCGGAAGACACGGCGGTTATTTGGGAAAAGGCAGCTTCTTTGCAGAAGGAGTTGGGAACGGCACACATTTCTGCGCCAATCTTAACCGTTGCTTTGTTGCGCGCACATGCCAGCTATGAGCAGATCTTGGCATATTTGCACCTTGAAGACGCTGATCTGATCGAAGGTATTAAGTGGCAGGCACATCTTCGTGAATTAATCGACCAGCATAAGCAGCCACGACGTACCGGTGGAATTGCTCGCGACTGGTCGTTTGGCTACACGCCGCTCCTAAGTCGTTTTGGTCAAAACATCAGCGAGCAAGCTGGGGGCGGTCTACTGAACGCTCAGCTTGCTGCGCATGACGAGGCGCGTGAGCAGTTGATTAAAATATTTTCTCAAGGGGGACGACAAAACGCAGCCCTGATCGGACAGACCGGCAGCGGTAAGACGACTATTATTCACAGCTTTGCAGAGGCCCTACTTGATGCTAATTCGGCGCTACCGGGTAACCTGAAATTTAGCCAGGTGATTATGCTTGATGCGACTTCACTGGTGTCGGCTGCTGGTGGGCGAGGTGAGCTCGAGCAGCTTGTTGAGCGTATACTCCTGGAAGCTTATAGTGCAAAAAATATTATCATTTGTCTCGATAACGCACACTTGTTCTTTGAGGAGGGGGTTGGTTCGGTTGATCTTAGTAACGTGCTGTTGCCAATTCTTGAGGCGGGGCGCCTGCGCGTAATTTTGTGTCTAGAAGAACAACGCTTTTTGCAGATCAGTAGTCGTAACCCTGCGCTTGCCAATGCGCTTAATAGGATTGCGGTTGCCCCTGCCACGCAAAATGAGACGATGCGTGTCATGCGCGACCAGCTGCTACTTATTGAATTCCGCCATCATGTTACGTACACGTATCAGGCGCTCCAAGAGGCGTATCGCCTTAGTGAGCGCTACGTGCATGATTTAGTTATGCCGGGCCGTGCGGTGAAATTGCTGGAGTCAGCTGCGTCTTATGCGGAGAGCGGCCTCGTGACAATAACGTCAGTCCAGCAGGCAATCGAGAAAACACTAGACGTTAAGGTCGGAGTTGCAAGTGATGCGGGCGAACGTGAAAAGCTCTTAAACCTTGAAGATCTTATTCATCAGCGAATGATAAATCAAACGCGAGCGGTTGGCGTGGTGAGTGATGCGCTTCGTCGAGCACGCGCTGGTGTGCGCAACCAGAATCGCCCTATTGGAGCATTTCTTTTTCTTGGTCCGACTGGTGTCGGTAAGACTGAACTTGCCAAGGCGCTTGCCGAGGTATATTTTGGCGGTGAAGATCGTTTGATCCGGCTCGATCTCAATGAATACGTACGCTCCGAAGATGTGGCTCGCTTGATTGCCGATGGCGCAAATGACCCAAGTAGTTTAACTGCCCAAGTGATGAAACAGCCCTTTAGTGTTGTGTTGCTCGATGAGGTTGAGAAGGCACATCCGGATGTTCTCGCCACGCTTCTACAGCTACTTGACGAAGGTATTTTAAGAGATATCAAGAACCGTGAAATTAGCTTCCGAGATACGATTGTAATCGCAACCAGCAATGCTGGTGCGGATAGAATTCGGGAATATATTGAACGCGGCTATCAGCTTGAGCAATTTGAGGCACAAATCACAGACGAATTAATCAATAGCAATCAATTCCGCCCAGAGTTCCTGAACCGCTTTGATGAGATTGTTGTTTTCCGTCCGCTTAATAAAGAAGAGCTGTTGCAAGTTGTTGAACTCATTTTGGCCGGCATCAACAAGACATTGGCTCTGCAAAAAGTTAGCGTGGTGGTTGACCAGGAGGCTAAGGAGCTATTGGTTGAGCGTGGCTATGATCCACGACTTGGCGCTCGACCAATGCGCCGTGTGGTTCAGCGGGCTGTCGAGAATACGGTCGCCAAGCTTCTGCTTGCGGGCGGAATAACGCCGGGTGGCGTCGTGACGATTACGCGTGAGCAAGTTGAGCAAATCCTTGGGTCTCAAAGTGGTGCACAGGCGATTATTGATAATATCTCGCCTTCTATAGATCCTCCACAATCTCCTGAGCTGTAAATGAATAAAAATTACCCCGGCACTGGGTCCGGGGTAATTTTGCTGGATAAGAGGGTTAGCGCTTAACTGAGCGACGGGCGTTTTGGGCTGCTTCACCAACCTCTTGCTTCACGTCGTCCTTGTGAGCGCGAGCCGTGTCGACAGCTTGCTCAAGTAAACCACGAGCAACATCTTTACCGCCGAGTCCAAAGGCTAGGGCGAGGCCTAACGCCATGGCGCCAACGATGGCAGTAAACAAGATGTTAACGATATCCTTGGCAATGCCAAGCTGGTTGAGGATCATAAAGATCGCAACGCTCATGGTAACAGCAGGGATAACGGTTGCAACAATACGGGCTAGGGCACTCCGTCCCAAGACGCGTGTCACAAAGGCGGCCGCGCCGGCAGAGACAGCACTTGCAACCAAGAAGATTAGGACCGCAGCCAGGATATTAGGTACGTAGCTGTAGATACCGGCTAGTAGGTCATTGAGGATTGGCAGGTTCAGTGCTGCAACGGCAAGTGAAATCGCGCCAATCATGACAAGCCAAAATACGACGCGTCCTGTGAAATACGAAGGACTTTCCACTACCCGTGATACGGTTGCTCCAGCAGGTGATGAGTGGATGGCTCGGTCAAACCGCATTCGTTTTAATATTCGCTGGGTCAGTTTTGCGAGAACCGACGCGATGATACCACCGACTAGCAGGATGAGGAGGGCAGCGAGCAGATTCGGGAGAAACGCTATGATACTACCGACGACATTCTCTAGTTCTTGTGTAAGATCAAATCTTTCCATAAGTAACTCCTTACGCTTTTATTAATGTATCCTTAATATATCGTTTCTTCGGAATGTCTTTTGTGAAATAAGTTACTAACCCCATGGTTTAAAGTATTAGTAAAAGTCCGTCGGGTAATTTATGTTACAGGAATAGAGTGTCGTCTGTCGTATAGTTGTGCTGTGCATGTAACCGAAAGGAAGTCTATGAGTAAGTTTCAATCAGGTAAAGTGACTGTTAAGTTTCTGCTATGGCCAAG
>CAMPGV010000043.1 GCA_946885745.1 uncultured Candidatus Saccharibacteria bacterium
GTGCGCTGCAAATCTACCTCTCAAAGCTTCTAGTAGTTGCCAGTAATTATCTTTATCAACATAATCTAGATGCTTCAGTCGAAGCAGAATAGCTCTTGCTGTCACCTTTAAGTGCGCCGATAGATCATCGAGCTCATCGAGCGTGTAATGGTTCATTTTAGGAAGATCGGTTTCCGGCAATAACATCTCCTCGACAATTTCATAAATATCCGTATTTGCATCCTCCTTAGTCTCGCCCTCTAGACTTACAACTTTCGATCGACCTTTGAACATGCACACAAGCAAATACATAATTGTGAAAATCTTTCTTCCTGCCCCACTCTCAAAATCAAGCTGACCTTCATTGGCTATAAACAAATACGGAAACTTTTTATCTTTAATATACACCCCCGAGACACCATCCGCGTGGTTCATGTTTTGTGGCATATTTGTTGATGACTCTATGGCAACGAGTATATTTTGTTTTTCTAATTGATCTATCACATACATCATGGCCGCCGGTTTGCTCCTTTGGCTTCGCATAGTATCAATATCGAGACCTAGTGCATCTAGTATGTATTGGGCTTGCTCGTGCAAACTTTTTGGAGAATTAGCTAAAAATCTAGGATGTGGGTTTATGCCTGTGCTGAGGTAGCGGCCTATAAATGCTTGTTTGATTTTAAGGTCTTTAATAACCATACGAACAAGGTTTAGGTTAATTCTTTTACCGCGAATACTTAGTGTAAATTTTCCTTCAAAACCCTGGAATACTCTTTTGTTTTCCTTATTTACCGCATCAACAACCAAGTCGTACGGTGCAAAAAACAAAGCATAATTTATATTAGCCTCACGCGATAGTGTGATGAGTTTCCTCATGGCAATGGACTCTTCTTCGCATGCGAGAAGATAATCCTTGTGGTCGTAATATATGCTGTTGTCGAATAAATAAAGAAAAGTGCGCCTATCTATGTCGACCTTCTTATTTCTAATAGAAATGTGCACCTAGCGAGGTATCCTGGTTTTTAAATAAGAAGCCGTCTCTTGATCGACACTGTAGATATAGCAGCCTTTTTGTCCGCGAGTCATCAAGGTGCGATAAGTATTTTTGATAATTGCATCAAGCCGTGCCGCTGTCGCATCTGGGTCCTGTTTCATTTGCTTTTTCCAGCCATTAACCGACTTATCACTGTTAGCTCGAGCTTCGGGTACTGTGATGACTTTTCCGTCGCGAACCATGAGATCAGGGCCAATGATCACGCCCACATAGTCAACCTCAAGACCTTGGCACGTATGGATGCACCCTACTTCATTGACAGAATTTGGCTTAATGATCCACGCCTGGCCATCGGCGCTGAGATTCCATGTGGCTTCGTAATCATCAATAACGATATCTTTTAGCTCTGGATTATTTTTACTGATCCATTTCCAGCAATAGCCGGCGACCATGCGAGCCTTGTTTTTCTCTAAGTTCTTTTCCTTGATGAGATCATGCAGCTCTTGTGGGTTGTCGATAATTCGAAAGTCATAGTCGATGTCATCCAGAGTTTCATTAGCCGTCTCGTGAATTTGCAAAGTATTGTCCAGCCAGGCCAAGTATCCGTCTGAACCATTGCAGCGGAACTGAGACTCAAGAGATAGCTCTGTGACTTTTGCGCCAGCGCGAGTAGCCCAGAAGCGAACTTCTTCCTTGCTGCCTATATCTTTGAGTGTGACTTTTTGATCTTCATCGACAAAGAAGACACTAAGCTTACTGGATGCAATAATTTCCTTAATCTGATTCTCACCCAGGTGATTGAACATGCCCGACTTCTCATTCAGGCGGTGAGCTTCATCAACAAGTAAGCAGTCGAATGTATTGTCAGCGACGGAGTGAAATGCACCTGATCCACTAAACATATTAGCGATACGTGATTTCGTGAAAGTACCGGTCAATTTGGCTTGATATACTTCGCGAGGCGCAGAGTTGCGTGTTACGTATTGTGCGACCAGCTCGCGCTTCGTAAGTTCGACCAGTAGATTAATGGCCAACACCGACTTCCCTGTCCCTGGTCCACCCTCAATGATCAGTACGTTCTTAACTTCATCAGATGATTCATCTGCAAGTTGCAAGGCTGTTTCGTAGGCAACTTTTTGATCATCGATCAATACAAACTCATCGTTGCCTTTTAGCATTGATGAAAGTTGGTCGGCAAGATTCTTAGAGGGCTTAATCTTACCGTGGTCAATGCGATACATAATGTTATTTTTATCACCGTACTTTACATGAGATTTAATAAATTCCCGCAGCTTTAGCGCGTCATCCTGCAAGAAAACCGGCGCTTGCTTAATATAGTCTGCGTAGAACTCGTTTGTAATAACATCATCTTGCTTGTAGTTGTGAAGATATGCACACGGAAACAGCCGGATGTCTTCTTCCTGTACTGTTTGATTGTAATCTTCGAGCAGGCATTTATATGACCAGGCTTGGTATGAGGGGTGTGAGGTTTCTTTTTCGCCATGCTTGAATCGTGTGCTTACCACACCATCTTTAGTAGTTAGCTGCGCTTCTTGCCACTGCTTCAATTCAACTAGTACTGCGCTGTCTTTCTGCTCTTTGTCAAGTCCGGTGACGATAAAATCAATGCGTTTAGACGACTGTGGAATATGATATTCAATCGCAACACCCGCGTCTTCGGGGATCTCATTGACATTAATGACTCGCTCCATGTATTGCAGGGAGTTGCGCCATGATTCGAGCTCTGAGTGGCCGGTGGTACGTCCAGTCGTGGCCTTGTAGGCGGCATGGATAATACCTTCGATATCATTCGACATGATATCGTTTTGAAACTGCCGCTTAGTCGCAGAATAGACGATCACTCTGCTAGCTCCGTGTACTTTTTGTGAGTGCCCTTTGCTTTATGAATTGGGTACTTCTCTTCATTCTTTATCATCTTTTGTGCAAATGCTTCGCTAAGATCAACGTTGGATTTATTTGCAATCAGCAACACCCAGTACAGGACGTCGGCAAGCTCCTCGCCTATCTCACTTCCGTGAGACTTGACGTACATCTCGATTTCTTCGTTTGACTTCCATTGGAAGTGCTCAAGAACTTCACTTGCTTCGAGATTCAGAGATATGGAAAGGTCCTTCAGATTGTGAAACTGATCCCAATCTCGATCATCGCAAAATTTGCGGATTACCTTTTGCAGTTCGACAATATCTGAGGCCTTAGTCATGTCTGAATTATATCTCATGACCCCTGTTTTCGGAAGAAGATCAATAATGAGAAGCTTATAATATCGATGATATCCTGCTCAAGCACAAACGATGATATACTAATTCAAACTAAGGAAAAAATAGACATGCAAACATACAATAACTCAGACCCCGCACTGCTCTTTTTCTCTCTGCTGATTTGGACCTTGATACTCATCGTTATTATCGCAAAAGTAAGAAGAGAGTTAAGGTCGACGAATCATCGACAAAGCCCCTCTATACCCAACCACGAGTTAGCGCAGCTTCAGGCTGTCAAGTCAGTACCCCAGGAGTATCACTATGAGCGCAGAGATCTTATTATGACGCGGACCGAAACAGAATTTTTCAAAATGCTAGATGAGGCCATTGGTAGTAAATACTATGTTTTTCCTCAGGTTCATCTGTCGTCGATACTTGAGCACAGGATTGACGGTCAGGATTGGTGGAAAGCGTTCCATCACATTAACCGAAAGTCGGTCGATTTCGTGATTTGCGAGAGAAACAAAGTTCAGCCCTTAGTGGCGATTGAGCTTGATGATTGGAGCCATAAGCTAGAGAAGCGAAAGCTTCGCGATGCTGAAGTTGAACGTATTTTTAGAGGTGCAAACTTTCCGTTATTAAGATTTGGTTACAAAGGCCCGTACACGGCTCAAAGTATTGCGCAATCAATTGCTGCGACTGGAGTTTTGAAGACTTAGTGGAGTTCATTGCAAACAATGACTAAATTGACGCACCACAAAAACTAACCCTGCATAACATACGCTATGCAGGGTGGCCGGACTTTCCGACAGATGGAGTAATGCATTGATAGCGCGAGAGATCACCGCGTCATACGCTTGGTACCCTCACGGATACGCTCGATCTCTCCCTTGATACGGTCAGCCTCCTCATACTCTTGGAACATGACCGCCTGATCCAACTCGGCACTCAGCTCACCAATACGCCGCATCGGCGAACCAAGCGGTGGCGGTCCAAATGACGGATTACCAAACCCGTCAAGGTTGCTGTAGATCTGAAGCGTGCGGTCACGCTTAGAGAAGCCGCAATACTGCGCATTCCACGCCGTAAGAGCAAGAATGATTCTCTGGACCATGGCAGGCTGATCGGTACGCTGCCAGGCAGACACCCTGAGGATAGGCTCAACTTCATTGGCATCAACAAAGAAGCCTGCATCCTCGAGAACTTTTGCCATCAGCTCTGGGATGCGCTTGTAGAGCTTGAGGCGAACAACCGGATAGGCCTCGTCGGCACACTCCTCGTACGAGAAGATCACCGAGATCTCTTCACTAGGCATTTTAACTCCTTCGTAGCACTGGACGAGCAAACGCTCATCGACAACAGGACTATTGTTTGTGATTATACAATAGAATTGTCAAATAGCAACTATTCATTTGAGTAAAGCTTTAGCCCAGTCCGCGCATAATGTATTGGCACATAAGCTCGATCCGTATCGACCTGCAAGAGCGTACCGGCGTCACTTGTGATAATGGGGTGCTCCAAAATAAGATGCACCCCAAACGAGCGGGTATGCCTGTACGTTAATTCGTCATTCAGATGCGCATCTAGATCCAAGCCGGCTTCGTCTATGTAGGGTGCGACATCCCAACGAATGAGTGGACCCTCCATTTTGTAACCTATAGGCAGCCTGAATGGCGACATGTTGCCGGTCGTTTCGTCTAGCGTGTACCAATAGCTCGATCCCGTGACAGAAATAAGATCACGCGGGCGTGGCGACTCTTTATCTTCAATCCAATCAGCGATCAAAAAACTAATAGTACGATGCTTGATAGCAGCGTAGACTACGGGATCGTCTAGATTAAGGGGGTCCGATTTGGCCCGCTCTATCTCAATTGCCGCCTGGCAGCACTTCTCAAAGCTCGCGATTATATGGCGCCGCCACTGCGAGAGATCACGCCCCAGCTCGTGCTCTAGCTCAGAAAAGATGTCGTATTCCTTCCCTTCCATAGTACGGCCACTATACTCCTTTGGTCACTAGCCGACAAGCAAATATGACACACAACCCCTTGCTATCTATTGCTCAAAACTACTTTCGTGTCATAATACAGTAGATCGCTTTCCCTACACAATTGGAGGTATTGATGAGCGACGTACCAAGCTCACTCACTGAGCTGAAGATCCAGATTGGCAAGAATGTCCGGACTCATAGTATGGAGTTTGAGCACGCACTCAGCGCCGAGAGCCAAGCTATCATCAACAACGCTCCAAGCTGGCAACTGATTGGTGCCGCCGAGCGTTGGCGAGCCGCCTACCCGGCAGTAGCCGAGCAGGTCGGCAAGGCAGCAGAGCAGACGCTCGAGGGGTTGCAAACGGGCAGCAAGGGGGATAATTCCCAACTGCTTAACTCCATCAAAACGGACTCAGAGGTGCACGACGTCGCGAGAAGTCGCGCACCACTACACTTGTATCCGATCTTGCGAGATGTTTTCAGCGGTGACGAGAATAGCGCACGTCAGTGCCTCGAAGCACTGGTCGCCTATGGCCGCGGTGAGTGAAGCGACAAAGCCGGGAGATGCAGGAGTTTATCCTGCGTCGCCCGGCTCGTTTCATATCTTGGCACAACTACACAATAAAATAACCCCGCATATTGCTATGCGGGGACGCCGGACTTTCCGACGGCTTTGGAATATATGTTACTTGTGCAAATCAGCCTTCTCATACGAGTGAGTCGGCCGCTAAAGCATTCAGCTCGTCTCGCAGTACCGCGGCTCCTTCGTAGTCCTGGATTTCAATCGCGACTCTCAGTCGTGACTTCAATAGGCCTATACGCATGAGGCACGAGTCTTCAGCCGGGGTGTGCTCGGTTAACTTGAGCCTTGGCACGTCATGCTGCACGAACAGTGTTTTGATAACCTGAAGCTCGCCACAGAGTTCATCGTGCCAGACCTTTAGGATATCGATCAGTTGTTTGATCATCTCACCCCGTTCTATCCTCACCTTGGATATTACGGTAAGGATGACCGTGGGATCCCTCTCGACATCAACAAGAAAGCCAGCTTCCTTGAGCTTTACGACCAGGCGCTCGGGGTTGATCTTATCCTCGAAGACTCGGACAAACAGCATAGGGTGCCGCGGATTTTCCAAGTCGTTGTGCTTGATTCCAACAAACACCTTTGGAAGCAACATTTTAACTCCTTCGTAGCTTCGGATGGGCAATGCTCATAACAACAAAACTATTGTATGTGATTATACAATAACAACTTGATAAAGCAACCAACGCCTTTGTTCACGCCCGCAATAGGGGCGCCATTAGACCCTAGAAGCCTAAGTTGATAAGATAGTTAGAGTTAGTACCGTTAATAGAAAGATACATATGACCCCCACTTCGGATCCGTCGCCTCAGCAGGACAAACGAAAAATAACCCAAAAAGCTATTATCGCAGGCCTTGTTAT
>CAMPGV010000044.1 GCA_946885745.1 uncultured Candidatus Saccharibacteria bacterium
CCCAGTACTTGATCATTTCCGGGATGAGCTCTGGTGGATCTTGAAGGTCGGCATCGATAATCACCGTCGCATCGCCAGTGACGTGATCGAGCCCTGCAATCATGGCAGTTTCTTTGCCAAAATTACGCGAAAGATTAACGTAGGCAATACGCGAATCATCGGCGGCAAACTTCTTGATGATCTCTAGCGTTTGGTCACGGCTACCGTCGTTTACAAAAAGGAATTCAAATGCGTATTTTGGAGTTTCACTGGCTAATTTGCCGAGTCTTTCGTAGAGGTGACGGAGCACCTCGGCTTCATTGTAGGCTGGGATGAGGATGCTGATCGTTTGTTTAGCGGACATAGAGATATTATAGCATCGACGAGATGAGCGAAATGACAGTTTACTGTTATTTCGGAAGCGACTCGATGTTTCAGTGAAGCTATAACAGCTCAACAGAGTCAATTAGTTTGGTGATGCTGGTACTCATAGTGACCCCTGCCGCTCGCAGCTTCACCGTCTTTGCGTGAGCTGATTCTTGGTTGCTGCCAAGGATAGCGCCGGCATGCCCAAGCTGTACTCCCGCTGGGGCGGCATGGCCAGCAATATAGCCATAAACGGGCTTGGTAATGTGTTGCTTAATGTAATCCGCCGCCAGGATTTCGTCGGTGCCGCCAATTTCACCAATCATGACAATCTGCGTGACTGCAGGGTCATTCTCAAAAAGCTGCAGACACTCGGTAAAGTTGGTGCCACGGATCGGATCGCCGCCAATACCAATAACATAGCGCTGTCCGATACCGCGCCGGCTGAGTCCTGCGGTTAGCTCATAGGTGAGGGTACCAGAACGACTCACAACACCAGTTGTGCCCGCTAGCCCCATGCTCGCCGGGATAATACCGAGAGTATGAAGTCCAGGGATAAGTATACCGGGGGAGTTTGGCCCAATAAGTGTACTCCTCTTCCCTGTCATGTAGTGTTTTATGTACAACATATCATGGATCGGCACACCCTCGGTAATACAAATAATGAGCGGTACATTAGCTTTGACCGCTTCAATGATAGCGGCTTTGACGAATGCGGCTGGTACAAATATTACACTGGCGTCGACTGTAAAGTCGACTTGGATATCTTTAATGGTTGCGTAAACCGGAACGGTATCAACGTGAGTGCCGGCTTTATTAGGTGAGGTACCAGCGACGATATTAGCCCCACTGGCGCGCATACGGGCGGTATGAAAAGCACCGTGGGTGCCAGTAATCCCCTGGACGACAATATTCTTCCCGGCAAAGATTTCCTTATTCATTGATGGCCTCCTTTGCACTAGCTATACAGGCGTCTAGGGTCGGCAGGAGCTGGATATTAGCCTCGGCCAAGATATCAGCAGCCGCTTCGTAGTTAGTACCAGCTAAACGGATAAAGAGTGGTGGGAGGTTAGTGATCTGCTCGCGGGCGGCTAGTATCGCCTTTGCTACCTCGTCGCAGCGGGTGATGCCGGCAAAGATATTGATGACAATTGCTTGTACATTTGAAAACTCGACAATACGCTTAAAGGCAGCGAGGACTGTCTCAGTTGAGGCGCCACCGCCAATATCAAGGAAGTTGGCTGGTGTCATACCTCCGTCGACTACGGCGTCAACCGTCGCCATAGCGAGACCAGCACCATTAGCAACTGTCGCCACTGTACCTTCCGGGTTAAGTACGACAAAGTTGGCGTCGTGTGCGGTGGCTTCAAATTGCCACTCTGGGTGGCGGAAGCGCGCCGCATCATCAAGTACCATCTTGCAGTCACCGGCAACGAGCCTGTTTTGCTTCGTGAGAATAAGCGGGTTGATTTCGATCAGGGTCGCGTCATTTTGAACAAAACACTGGTAGAGATTTTTGACTATATCTTGCAAGGCAAAGCTTTGCGACTCGAGTCCGTAATATTCGGCTAGTCGTTCGCCGGCGGCCTCGTCATTTTTGCCATCAAGCGCGATATGCAAGAACTCGGCAGAGTCATTCGATTCCACTTCCATACCGCCATCATGGTGGGCGACTAGTTCGATGGTCATTTCAGAGCGATTGATCAATACAGTAAGGTATAGCTCGCGATCAATTTCGAGCTTCTCTTCGGCAAGTAGAGTACTAGGTGAATGGCCTTTAATAGGTAGGTACAGTAAAGAGTTGATAACGTCGTTTACGTCACCTTCCTGCTCAACGATTCGAATACCGCCAAGCTTACCCCGGCCGCCGACTGGTACTTGCGATTTCAATACGACAGGCGGTTGGATCAAGGATTGATCGACGTGGCTGATAAGTTTTGACTGGGGTACCGGAATACCGCTTGTAGAAAGAATATTTTTAGCTTCGTACTCGAGTAGGTTCATGCGATTACTTTCCTGTAAAAATGCGTCGGAATTTACGTAGACCAGTTTGATCGGGCGGGAGATCGTGCCAGAGTAGGTCTTTGATATAGTGATCAGACACACGCTTACTTTCTTGGATTTGACGGCGCTGGCGAAGGGCGTACGGGAGTAAGGTAAGGCTTTTAAAGAGGCCCTTGGTTGCCGGCCAGCCGCTTCTATGGGTAAAAGTATTTCCGTAAATCAGTACGTATGCCAAAAGAAAACGCGGTGCAATGAGCGGCATAAGTCCGAGCGGAACATTTTTCCAGAACAGTAGGGGTAGATTTTTGAACGTTTGATAGACTGCGAATCCTGGCATTTTGCTGCTGGTGGCACCCTGTTTGTGGTAAGCGAGAGCGTCGGCTTCATACATGACCTTGCGGCCAATGAGCTGGGTGCGGAAACTGATGTCGACGTCTTCGTAATAGGCAAAAAAGTGGTCATCAAATAGACCTATGGTGCGGAAAAGTTCTGCGCGGTATAAAGTGGCACCGCCGGTAGCCCCGAATGTCATACCGCTCTTTGGAGCATGTACGGCGTGGTCTCCACGGTTACGAGGGAATGGTAGTCCCCATATTGAATACCAGTCACCAGTGCTATCGATTGTTTTGCCGCCCTCGTGTAGCAAGAGGCCAGTTGCAATACTCGCTTCAGGAGTGTTGTTGAGTCGATCGGTTAGTTTTGAGAGCCATTCAGGATCGGCTGTCGCATCATTATTAAAGAGGGCAACCATGTCATAGTTATGATCCAACGCCCAGTGGATGCCTGTATTGACGCCACCGGCAAAGCCAAGGTTTTCTTTGTTGTAGAGCGCAACAAGCTTATCTCCGTACTGTGCTTCAAGCTTACGGAATTCATCCGCTGAGCCGTCCTTAGAGCCATTTTCGACGGCGACTATCGTAAAATCAGAATACGTTAACTGAGATAGTGATGCAAGGCACGCCTTGGTATCTTCAATACCTTTGTAATTCAAAACAACAATAGCAACTCTGTTCATACGTCTGTTGATATCTTATAATGATTAGCAGACTTATGAAACTATCTAACATTTTTAGCAGGCGAAATCGTATCCTTTTACGTGAGCTTGTCATTACAGATTTTAAACTTCGCTATCAGGGTTCAGTACTTGGATACCTCTGGTCATTACTCAAACCTTTGATGTTATTTGCCATTATGTTTGTGGTGTTTGTTCACTTTTTGCGATTTGGCCAGGGTATTGAGCACTTTGCTGTCTCGCTATTGCTTGGGCTGGTTTTGTGGAACTTTTTTACAGAAGCGACAAGCCAAGGGATGCAAGCAGTTGCTAGCCGAGGGGATATACTTAGAAAAATTAATTTTCCTAAGTATATAATCGTCATCTCGGGTACAGTTTCTGCCTTAATAAACTTACTATTAAACTTAGTTGTGGTATTTATTTTTATGATATTTGATGGTGTTGACTTTGGATGGTCTGCGCTTCTATTCCCTGTGACTATACTTTTAATCTATACGCTTTCACTGGGTCTTGCCTTCTTCTTGTCTGCTACGTTTATCAAGTACCGTGATATAGCTCATCTTTGGGAAATCTTTTTGCAAGGTTTATTTTATGCCACCCCTATTATCTACCCACTTCAGATGGTTATCGGGGTTGGGGGTAGTCTTGCGGCACAGATACTAATGCTGAGTCCGGTTGCTGTTCTTATTCAATCGGGAAGGGCGCAAGTAGTTGGACATGAAAATGTAGTGACAGCAGATCAGCTTTCTAGCAACCCTATATATCTTATAATTCCTTATCTTATGATTATCGGTGTGATTGTTCTTGCGGCCTTTTACTTTAAACGTAATCAAGCTAAATTTGCGGAGCAGCTATAGTGAGTATTAATAAGACAGATAACAGGCCCAATGCCATAGTTGTGACGGATATCAAGAAAGCCTTCCGACTGCCTCATGAGAATCATTCTGGCCTGAAGCAGATGCTAATAAACCTTACTCGAAAGAATTCAAATAAAGGATACGAGGTCCAGCAAGTTCTAAAGGGTGTTTCCTTTGAGGTAAAGAAAGGAGACTTTTTCGGTATAGTTGGCCGCAACGGTAGTGGTAAAAGTACCCTGCTGAAGCTTCTTGCCGGTATCTACACCCCAGACTCGGGCGCTATTCAGACTAATGGATCTGTAGTGCCTTTTATTGAATTGGGAGTGGGCTTTAATCCAGAACTAACTGGGCGAGAGAACGTGTTTCTAAACGGTGCACTACTTGGGTTTAGTCGTGACGAAATGAAGGCGATGTATGATGATATTGTCGAATTTGCCGAACTCGAGCGATTCATGGATCAGAAATTAAAGAATTATTCATCCGGAATGCAGGTGAGGTTGGCTTTTTCGATTGCAATTAAGGCGCAGGGCGACATACTGATTTTAGATGAAGTCCTAGCCGTTGGAGACGAGGCCTTTCAACGGAAATGTAACGAATATTTCGAAAAGGTTCGTCAAGACAAGACCAAGACAGTCATTCTGGTGACGCATAGCATGGAGAGTGTACGTAAATATTGCAACAAGGCTATGATGATCCGCGATGGTGAAGTGGTGGCGTTCGGCAGTCCTGAGGATGTAGCTAATGAGTATAGTGTAGAGAACCTTGAGTCTGATAGTGGGGCAAAGGCCGACAGGTCTACCGCATCTCATGTGGTGAGTGATTTAGATGTTAAGCTCATCTCGCCTCGTCGGGTATCTCAGACTGATGCTGTAGAGATCTTAGTAAAATATCGCGTTGAAGATGAGAATAGTACTAAAATACTACTGAACTTAATTGATGCAAATCGCCATGTGCCTCTCTATGCGGCATCGTTAAAGGTACCTAAGGGTGTGAAGGGTCGAGAAATCGTAAGGAATTTTAGGATTATACCTCAAGAGATTAACAACGCGAGTATTAAGGTGGCGATGTCGATTCGCGATGAGGATAACGAAATTCTAGCCTTTCCTCCTGAAGATACTTTACCGACGTTTATTGTTCGTCGTACGGATTATCACAAAAGCCAGAGTAAAAACCCCTATCCAATTCTATTTGATCGTGGAGAGTGGCGGTAGTGTCTGACGGTAAAAGTGTAGCTATTATAATAGATGACTTAACGGAGTTTTATGGCATTAGAGATGCTATAGATAATCTTATAAGGAATAATATCGACGTCGACTTATATATTCCGCGTAATTATAGCGATGAATTGAAAGAAAACACTCTAAAGACAATATTACAGCTTGGATATACTGCCTATAGTGAGTTTGACGCTAAGAAGAGATACAAAATTTTACTCGAGCCATATCCGATCGCAGATGATGGCGAGTTGAATTTTGAGTTTCGGATAAAATACAGATACGCTCCGGTATCAGTTAAGCCTAACCCCGTTTGCTCACCTGAATGGAATCTGCCGTATGATGCGTTTATTGTATACAATAAGAAGGATGCGGATATTTTTAGCGTTTATGGGCGGGTATATATTGTGCCGTACTCAAAATTCTTTGAATTTAAAAAAATAAACAACAGAGGCAAACCGAATCTGTTATATTTACCTACATTTGGAGATATTAGTTCAATTAATGACATTGACCAGCAAACGGTTGCGCAGTTGAAGCAAGAGTATAATGTGATAATAAAGGCACATCACGCCGTGCAGTATCGGCAAGACGAGAGGGAAAATTATTATAAACTCAAAAAGCTTGCCGATGAGTTTTATGATTCTGACACCCCACTGGTTAATCTGTTGGCGAAATCTGATGTGGTATTGTCTGATAATTCTAGTGCGGTATTCGATGCAATCTATTCGGAGACACCAGTGGCGATATTCTCCGATAGGCAAAAATTAAATCAACGAAGATTAGGTAATATAAACACATTTCAATATGAGCTTGTAAGCAAGGGCGTTATTCCATGTGCAACCAAAAGTGCGCAAATCATGCGGGTATTGGATCAAGCTATAGAGAAATTACCGGAACAAAATAAAATTAAATATGACACGTTTGTGTTTGATGAGGACAATTCGTCTAGTCATTTTGTTACCGTCATTAAAGAGTACTTATCAAAAGATAGACGAAATAGTCTGCAC
>CAMPGV010000045.1 GCA_946885745.1 uncultured Candidatus Saccharibacteria bacterium
TTGCTGGCTTTGTGTTTGGCTGGGAGCAAGCACTTTACTCGCTCATAGCTTACTTCGTGGCGCATAAAGCAATTGACGTAACAGTAGAGGGGCTCGATGAATCACGCTGCGTCTGGGTGGTGAGTATGCATGTGCGTGAGGTTGGTAAGGCGATCAATGAGTTAATCCATGAGCCAGTAACATACGTTAAAGAAAGCGACCCGAGCGACCGTGTAGCCGCCACGGGTATTCGCTTGGAACGTTTCGCTGACACTGGAATTGAAGTTTGACACTAGAAATTCTCCTAATGTGGTCGAGATCGATAATGGAAGGTGCTGTTATATCTAACAATAACAACTACACTGCGTCAATTACTGGCAGCAATGACCTTATGCTTGCATGACAGGTGGAAGGAGCGTATATCGTAGAGTATATATGTCTGAGCACTCATACGAGCATGTGATGGAGCCGCGAAGTGCGGTGCGACGGTACTATAGTGATATTCGTCTTGCCCGATCGGAGACCGAAGGGTTAATGGCGGTTCAGAATCTCTATGAGAGTTTGCCTTGTGAATCGACTGAATCACTTGAGGAAATCCTGCGGGGACAAAACATGCCCATGGAGTTTGAGTATGATCTCGACCCGCGCACTGCCCGGGAGAAGCTGGCGTTGCTGCCGCTGCGCTACTTTGATGAAGATATTATGCATTCGTCATATCCACTCACCCAAGCCAAGAAGTGGTATAGCGAGGTAGTCATGTATACGGTGATGCTCACAAAGGACGACCATGGCCCTGCCTGTCTGGACTATGGTGAGAATGCGAACGAGCATTACATGTGTAGTACCAGTACAGACTGTCCGTTGCGGTTTCTTGAGACGGCACTCACTTATCCGGCTACGGAATATGACTTTAGTGAACGGGTCTATGACGATGATCCGGCGCGCATGCGTGGGTTAATTATGCATAAACTCGACATAGGCAAAGCATTTGATATTCTTGAAGAGAATTACGTGGGCGCTAAAAAGCAGCAATACGACGACGCTCTATGGCAATATTTGGTCGAGGGTCCAAAAAAGGCAGAGTGGGGGATCCAATGATTGCTGATACCCGCCTCTTTACTAACTGAGAAAACCCCTGTATAATTAGCTTCATACGCCGGAAAGTCTTATAGGCTGCGCGCGAAAATATAATTAACGAGGAGAGAAAATCCCACATGGCAGATTTCGATCGAACAAAGCCACACGTTAACGTTGGTACAATGGGCCACGTTGACCATGGTAAAACAACCCTAACGGCTGCAATTACTCACGTTCTTGCAAAGCGCCTTCCAAGCGACGTCAACAAGCCTCGTAACTACGAAGACATCGACAACGCTCCTGAAGAAAAAGCACGTGGTATCACCATCGCTTCTTCACACCAGGAATACGAATCAGCTGCTCGTCACTACGCGCACGTTGACATGCCAGGTCACGCCGACTACGTCAAGAACATGATCACCGGTGCTGCACAGGTTGATGGTGCTATCCTCGTAGTTGCTGCGACTGACGGTCCACTTCCACAGACTCGTGAGCACGTTCTTCTTGCAAAGCAGGTTGGTGTGCCAAAGATCGTTGTCTTCCTTAACAAGATGGACATCGCTGACCCAGAACTCGTTGAGCTCGTAGAAATGGACATCCGCGAACTGCTCGCTAAGAACGGTTTCGACGAAGACGCTCCTATCATCAAGGGTTCTGCTGTTAAGGCCCTCGAAGGTGACGCTGCTTACGAAGATGCTATCATGGAGCTCGTTGACGCTCTTGACAGCTACGTTCCTGAGCCAACTCGCGACATGGACAAGCCATTCCTTATGCCAATTGAAGACGTCTTCTCAATCAAGGGTCGTGGTACTGTTGCTACCGGCCGTATTGAGCAGGGTATCGTTAAGCTTAACGACCCAGTTGAAATCGTTGGTGTTAAGGCTACTCAGAACTCAGTTGTTACTGGTATCGAAGCATTCAAGAAGAACCTCGACCAAGGTCAGGCTGGTGACAACGCTGGTCTTCTCCTTCGTGGTATCGAGCGTGAGCAGATCGAACGTGGCCAGGTTCTTGCTAAGCCAGGTTCAATCACTCCACACACTGAATTCGACGCTGAAGTGTACATCCTTAAGAAGGAAGAAGGCGGTCGCCACACTCCATTCTCTAAGGGTTACAAGCCACAGTTCTACTTCCGTACTACTGACGTAACTGGTGAAGTTGAACTTCCAGCTGACAAGGAAATGGTCATGCCTGGTGACACTCTTACCTTCAAGGTTAAGCTCCTCGCTCCTATCGCTATGGAGCAGGGTCTAAACTTCGCTATCCGCGAAGGTGGCCGTACTGTTGGTGCAGGTGTTGTTACCGCTATCACCAAGTAATTAGATCTCTAATTACACGAAATACCCCGAGCAATCGGGGTATTTTTGTTGCTAGCAAAAAGCCCGGCATGAGCCGAGCTGATTGCGGTTGTTTATCGTTGCAGAACTGGTTGAGCGATACGTGAAGCAAATGATCCAAGCTTCCTTTGGAGGCCTCGCAGCCTAGGCTGTGCTTTGGTCTCGTAGAGATCCTTGGCATGCTTTGCCAGCTGGGTAGCCTGGGCTCCCAGCTTTTTGAAGCGTGACTTCTTCGGGTATACCTTTGTGGCGTAGAAATCCAGATACTCCTTATTGGTTTCTGGATCATAGCGACTGTCGACGCCAAGTACAATCTCGCTGTCAGATGTACTGGTCGCTCGGCGGTATCTCCGGTCGAGATTAAATAGCCGTTTGATATCAGTCGTATCGGCCCACTTGAGGTCCTCTAGGCCATCGGTTCGATTAAGGGCGGCGACGTCGGTACGTAGCATGCCTCGAATCGGCTCTTGGCCGAAGTATTCGAGGTCTTGGAAATAAGGCTCGGCTTTATTGTGAAGGTTATTTAATACTGTTATTACTTCGTCATCTAGCTCATGGTAACGATCTGCAACGGGTAGATCGTATCTTTCCATACGTTTATTTATTATAACAGATTTTCCTTCTGCAGACCAGCCAAAGTGCTTTTGGCTATTCTGTTAAAGGGGACAGAGAGGTGGCTGGCGGCGACCACCTCTCTGTCCATATGGATGGGGTGGTTACGGTGCTGGCCTGCGCTGAAATCGCACAAAGTACCGCGGAGACTCCAGGATGCTTTGCTCAACATGTACGGAGACTACGAGTGTACTCGCATGCTCACGGCCAAACTCCTGACCTAGTCGGAACAGAAGCCGCTGGAGGCCACCACCGGCAAGATGCCGGTGCTGCTTGCGACTCAGTTCGATGTCCGGCGCGGCGGGGTTGTCACGAAGTAGTTCGGCTGCAGCATTGTAGATGTGAGCCTCTAGGGGTTGGGTATTGATGGCAACGAGTAACTGGCTAACGCCCGTCATGATTTCACGTCCTTCGTATACAACTTTTGATGGGCTAAAAAACATGTGAATGACTGGGTGTGGTGAGCTCCGGTGTACTGTCCTCTCTGTCGATGGAAATGTATGTGACCACCTCTGTCGAAGTGGTCCTAAAGTAACTATAGCATAGTATCCTAGTAAGCAAACACCCCGCTGACACCTAGAGGCGCCAATGGGGTGCTGCTCGATAGGTGGGCGGGGTAGGGTATGGAGGTGGGTGCGTCTAGGGGACGCTAAACCAATGAGTGTTACCGTCGGTAGAGATGAACTCTATCAGCGTTGGCTGCTCGTTGTATGCTGGGCCGTACTCGTGGGCGAGTGTGGCGGCAAGAGTGGTTTTGTCGGTGGTTGCTGGGTAGTCAACCGAAAACTCCGCCCCTCGTGTCACATTGGTTGTTCTGGCTACTTCGAGAGCTCGCTGTCCGATAGTACGAGCTTCCATGCGGTGCTCATCGGTTATGCGTGGCGTCGACGTCCGAATAGGCGCGTAGGGCCCGCTAGTCGATACCTTTCTCATAGACGCATGTTCTCCTTAGGTTCAGGCGTAGGAAGTCTACGACAGATCAATATAGTACGGCTTTATGGAACAATCGTCAATCATAAGGGGTTTAACAGAGGTTCACTCTTGAATAAAACGTAAAAATATGTATAATTACATCTGTATTAACAATTTATTTCGACAACTCGGCCAGACGTGAGCTATGTGCCACGAATCGAGCAGAGGTTACGAAATAGCACATAAGGAGTAATTTATGGCAGAGCAAGAAGGACTTCGTATCCGTATTCGCCTTAAGGCTTACGATCACAAGGTGATCGACCAATCAGCAAAGCAAATCATCGACACAGCTATCCGCACCGGAGCGGCTATCGCTGGTCCAGTGCCACTTCCAACTCGTCGTAGCACATACACAGTTGTAAAGAGTCCACACGTCTACAAGACTGGTGGTGAAGCATTCGAAATGCGCGTACATAAGCGCCTTATCGACATCACCAACGCGACTCCAAAGACTATCGACAGTCTGCAGAACCTCAGCCTTCCAGCTGGTGTTGACGCAGAAATCCGCATGTAATTAGTCGGACAACAAGGAACTCCCGCCACAGCGCGGGAGTTTTAATTTGGGTGGACGCACCTCCCTGGGTGCATGTATTAGTGTGACGCATGACGTTGAGGAAACGCTTAAGTTTTTGATATACTGGTAGGAATGTCTAACAAAACACAAAAACAACCAACAAAAAATGCTCACGCTCGTGCAGTAGCGGCTACCCGACGTAACTATGAGCGTGTCTTCGAGTCTGATGGTACGTACTTTCTAAAGCTAGTGGTATTTACGCTGCTTGGTACGTTCTGGGTGCGTTTCGGTACGCCAGTTGAGTGGCTCGGAATGCCTATCGGCGCTCTTCCTGTTGGGTTGCTCGTGGGTCTGGTGTTAGTGCGTAAGTTTGAGAAGCATCAGTCTGATCGCAAGATATGGTACGCAATCCTCCTGGTTGTGACGATTGCGTGTACGTATGCTCCAACGGGCGTTGTACTTTAGCGCGGATAATCGCCGCCAGAGATGCCCCAATACTGCTCAAGGGTTTTGATACCCTTCTTTTGCATGTCTAGAGCAATCTGCGATCCGACGTAGCGGTAGTGCCAGGCTTCTGGGCTGTAGCCGGTTGTACCTTCGTGGCCAGCGTGGTAGCGCTGTATAAAGCCATATGAAGCGGCATTTTGCTGCAGCCAGGCGTAGTGTGGGGTGCCAGCAAAGCATTCAAGTGCACAGCCGCTTGTACCTAGGTCAACCGCAAGGCCGGTTTGGTGCTCGCTGTAGCCTGGCCGTGCGCTCACTGTGTCGGCAGCTTCAGCGCTGCCATTGGTCGCGACCCAGCCATTGTAGGTGGTGATTTGGTTGGCGTATGAGCGGTAGCTGCTTGTGAGGGACATGGTGAGTCCTTGAGCGGCGGCTGCGGCTAACATATCGCGCAGATGCGGCGCAGCCTTCGCACTCACGAGATAGCCGTTTACGCTGACAAGATCGATAGGGGCAAAATCAAGCGGTGACAGGCAGTGAGTTTTATTGACGAGAATATCAATATTGTTCGGATTACTATGACCATTTGTAGATAGCCGACATGATGACGCCGCTGGAGTGGCTGGCGTGGCAGTCGTAGCGGCCTTAGCTTGCTCGGCGGCCTTGGCTGCTGCAGCTTCTTCGGCTGCTTTGTCGGCGGCTTCTTTGGCGAGCCGTGCGTCTCGCATGGTCTTTAGCTCGGGGAGAAGCTTGTCGTAGCGGGCATTTAGTTCGGCTATTTTGTTTGTGTTGGCTTCTATATCTCGATTGGCGGCAGAAGTCGTGAGGAAGAGGAGAGTAATACAAGCAATGAGAATAAAAGCCACGACACCTAGTGAGATGCGGTGTTTATATACCCATGAATGAGAAGTCCGCTTAATCATTGCTACTAGTATAGGGGAATGAGGGCTAAAAGGGTATTCAAAAGAGCCCGTAACCTGCGGAACTCACCTGATGAATCCAGGGAGTTCCGCAGGGCGGGCTCGTGATGTCAGTCACCGGAGCGGTGGAGCTGGCTGATGACGTTGGCAAACTCTCGACTGCCATGCGCATGTTCGATTGCAACGACACGCTGGATGACTCCAGCCTCGTTGCGATCAACCGCCATTCTCCATTCGGTGCCTGTGGCATGCTCGCTTGTGCGAGTAGCTTCGGCCTCCGGAGGGAGGGCAAGTAGGAACTTGCGCCCTTCAAGCACTGTCGAATAAAAGTGCGTGTAGGGCGGCTTTGCTACCTCAACGGTGCCTTGGACGATTTCGTGACTACCACCTTGAATCAAGTCGGTAACCGTTTTCTCGTCAACACCTACTATAAAATTACTCACATTTATCCTTCGATCGGATTGTAGTACTGCAGCTGACGGGCATTACTATAACAGAAAAACACATCTATGTCGATAGATTAG
>CAMPGV010000046.1 GCA_946885745.1 uncultured Candidatus Saccharibacteria bacterium
TCTTCAGACGATGAGCAGTGCTCTGGATCGGAGTACCCTTAATCATTGTCTAACCCATGATGATATTCCGCTATCAAGTAATCGATAACTATCGTCTCGTTCAGAAGCTCTTCAACACTTTTACCACGTTTTGCTGCAACGGCATCGGGAGAAGCCATTGTCTTTAACGCGTCAAAGGTTGCACGAACAACGTTCACCGGATTGGTTGAACCATAACATTTCGCCAATACGTTCTGAACGCCTGCAATTTCTAAAACAGCACGCATTGCACCACCGGCAATTACACCCGTACCTTGCGAAGCAGGCTGCATATAAACTTTTGAAGCCCCATGACGCCCTTTAGTTGGGTATTGTAGGGTATCTCCGTTCAGTTCAACACTGATCATATTCCGGCGTGCGGCTTCCATCGCTTTCTGGATAGCCACAGGCACTTCGCGTGCTTTACCGCGACCAAAGCCGACTTTACCATTACCATCACCAACCACTGTCAGCGCTGTAAAAGCAAAGATACGACCACCTTTAACAGTTTTGGCAACACGATTAACTTGTACCAGCTTTTCTTGCAAGCCTTCGTTGTTGTCTTCTTCTTTCTTGGAGTAAGCCATATCTTAACCTTTAGAATTCCAGTCCACCTTCACGCGCAGCATCAGCCAGAGCTTTGACACGGCCGTGGTATTTGAAACCACTACGATCAAATGCAACCTGGGTAATACCGGCAGCTTTGGCGCGCTCAGCAATCAGAGCGCCAACGGCTTTCGCAGCATCAACGTTGCCGGTTTTGCCGCTACGTAAACTTGCATCAAGCGTCGAGGCGCTTACTAACACTTTTGCACCATCTTCTGCAATAACTTGCGCATAGATATGCCGCGGTGTGCGGTGAATCGCCAGACGGGTGATATTCAATTCACGAATCTTTGCACGGGCACGGCGCGCACGGCGAAGACGAGATAACTTCTTATCGCTCATAACCTAGGCCCTACTTTTTCTTGGCTTCTTTACGCAGTACTTGCTCATCCGAATAACGAACACCTTTACCTTTATATGGCTCTGGTGCACGAATCGAACGGATCTCAGCAGCAACTTGACCCAGCAATTGCTTGTCAGCGCTTTTAAGTACAATTTCAGTCTGGCTCGGGGTTTCTACCGTTACACCTGCAGGCAGAGAGTAATTAACGGGATTTGAATAACCCAAAGACAGGTTTACAGTGTTACCTTCTGCTTTAGCACGATAACCAACACCAACAAGTGTCAGTTTTTTCTCAAAACCCTGGCTAACACCGATCACCATATTACTGACCAATGCGCGGGTTGTTCCTGCTAACGCATCTGACTGCTTGGCACCATCCCGTGGAGCGAAGGTCAGGACGTTGTCGTCCTGCTTAACTTCAACATTCGGGTGAATTTCGAGCGCCAATGTACCTTTGCCACCTTTAATAGAGAGACTTTGGCCCTTAAGGCTTACAGTCACTGCGGCGGGTACTTCAACCGGACTTTTTGCAACTCGTGACATGACGATTTCCCAATTAGAATACTGTGCAGAGGACTTCGCCACCCACGCCAGCGGCACGAGCAGCACGATCAGTCATTACACCTTTACTGGTAGAAACAATTGCAATTCCCAAACCACCGCGAACGGTAGGAATTGCAGTTTTACCGGCATAGTTACGCAGGCCAGGACGGCTTACGCGGTCAAGCTCAGCAATTACTGGCTTACCTTCAAAATATTTCAAGTCAATGGTCAGTTCTTGTTTAGCACCTTCGCTAATAGAAAAACCATTAATGTAACCCTCATCAGAGAGTACTTTTGCCACGCTGATCTTCAACTTGGAAGATGGCATGGTTACAGTTGCTTTACCCACTTGTTGCGCATTGCGAATGCGGGTCAGCATATCTGCCAACGGATCTTGCATGCTCATCAGATTCTGCTCCTAATATTAAGCCGAGGCTTACCAGCTGGCTTTAACCAAGCCGGGGACATCACCGCGCATGGCTGCTTCACGCAATTTGTGACGGCACAAGCCGAATTTGCGATAAACACCATGAGGACGACCAGTTACACGACAACGATTGCGCTGACGAGATTTGCTAGCATCACGAGGCATTTTCTGCAGTTTAATTTGCGCTTCCCACACTTGCTCTTCAGTAGATGACGGATTAACAATTGCCGCCTTCAGTTCTGCGCGCTTAGCCGCATACTTTTTCTCGATCTGTGCACGCTTGACTTCACGCGCAATCATAGATTTCTTAGCCATGACTTAACCCTTAGCCTTTGAACGGGAAGTTGAACGCTTTCAGCAGCGCACGACCTTCTTCGTCTGTCCGCGCAGTGGTAGTGATACAAATATCCAAACCACGAAGCTTATCAACCTTATCGTAGTCAATTTCCGGGAAGATAATTTGCTCGGTAACGCCCATAGAAAAGTTACCGCGACCATCAAACTGCTTTGGACTGATCCCGCGGAAGTCACGAATGCGAGGAATGGCAACAGAAATCAGGCGGTCCAGAAACTCATACATCCGCTCTTGACGTAGAGTTACTTTACAACCGATCGGCCAACCATCGCGAATCTTGAAACCTGCGATTGATTTACGTGCATTCGTTACAACAGCCTTCTGACCAGCGATTTTAATCAAGTCATTAACTGCGTTTTCAAGCACTTTTTTGTCACCTACCGCTTCACCCACACCCATATTCAAAGTGATTTTGGTAATGCGAGGCACTTCCATTACATTCGCCAAGCCCAACTCTTCTTTGAGTTTGGGGGCGATTTCTTTGCTGTATAGATCTCTGAGCCTAGCCATGTTTAATTACGCCCCTACGGCTTCGCCATTGGATTTGAAAACACGAACTTTGTCGCCATTTTCAAGGATCTTGAAGCCGACGCGATCAGCTTTCTTGGTTGCCGAATTGAAAATAGCAACGTTGGAAGCGTGAATGGAGGCTTCTTTCTCAACAATCCCACCAGCCACTCCCAATTGAGGGTTTGGTTTCTGGTGCTTTTTGATCATGTTAATGCCTGAAACAATCAAACGATCTTCAGCCAATACGCGTAATACCTTCCCACGCTTGCCCTTGTCGCGACCGGCGATAACAATCACTTCGTCATCACGTTTAATTTTACGCATTTGTCTGCCCTCGATTCTCTGCTTGGCCTGGTTACTTAAAGTACTTCAGGAGCAAGAGAAATGATTTTCATAAATTTCTCGCCACGTAACTCACGAGTTACCGGTCCGAAAATACGGGTACCAATCGGAGCATCCTGGTTGTTCAGCAGTACGGCAGCATTATCGTCAAACTTGATTAATGAACCGTCTTGTCGACGAACACCTTTTTTGGTGCGCACGACAACTGCCTTCATTACTTGGCCCTTCTTCACCTTACCGCGAGGAATTGCTTCCTTTACGGTAACCTTGATGATATCGCCCACGGATGCATAGCGACGGTGGGAGCCGCCAAGAACCTTGATGCACATGACACGGCGAGCACCGCTGTTGTCAGCAACATCTAAGTAACTTTCTGTTTGAATCATCGTCCGTCTCCGAAACTTATAAAGTCGCCGAGATCATTTAGATCTCTGTAGCGCGCTCTTCAATATTGACTAAAGTCCAAGTCTTGGTTTTTGACAGTGGACGAGACTCAGCAACGGTAACAACGTCGCCAATTTTGCACTCATTGTTTTCGTCGTGAGCTTTCAGCTTTGATGACTTGGTCGTGTACTTGCCATAAACTTCATGCTTCACACGACGCTCAATCAGTACAGTGATGGTTTTATCCATCTTGTCGCTAACGACCTTACCGGTCAATGTACGAGCCTGGTTAGTAGCCTGAGTCATCGTTAGTTACCTGCCTTTTGTTTAAGCGCTGTCTTGATGCGGGCAATATCTTTTCTAGTTTTTGCCAACAAATGAGATTGACCCAACTGACCAGTAGCAGCTTGCATACGCAACTTGAACTGTTCCTTTAATTGAGCCAACAGCGCGCCATTCAGTTCTTCGACGGACTTTTCGCGGAGTTCTGAAGCTTTCATCACATCACCGAACGTTTTACAAATGTTGTAGAAATAGGCAATTTAGCCGCTGCAAGAGAGAAGGCTTCGCGAGCTAACTCTTCGCTCACGCCATCCATTTCATAAAGAACCTTGCCAGGACGAATTTGTGCCACCCAATATTCCACGTTACCTTTACCTTTACCTTGACGAACTTCCAAGGGCTTTTCAGTAATTGGTTTATCCGGGAATACACGAATCCAGATTTTGCCACCACGCTTAACGTGACGGGTCATCGCACGACGAGCTGCCTCAATTTGACGAGCAGTAATGCGACCGCGACCAGTTGCTTTCAAGCCAAAATCACCAAAACTCACTTTGGAGCCACGCTGGGCCAAGCCGCGGTTACGGCCTTTCATTTGCTTGCGAAACTTTGTACGCTTTGGTTGTAACATTTTGCGTACTCCTTACTTGGCTTTTGCAGGTTTTTTCTTGGATGCAGTTTCGGTTTCAACTACTTCACCGATAACTTCACCTTTGAAAATCCATACTTTTACACCGATGATGCCGTAGGTAGTGCTGGCTTCGGCTGTTGCGTAATCAATATCTGCACGCAACGTGTGCAACGGCACACGGCCTTCACGATACCATTCACTACGAGCAATCTCGGCACCACCCAAGCGACCACCCACCTGGATTTTGATACCTTCAGCACCTTGGCGCATAGCATTTTGCACAGCGCGCTTCATCGCACGGCGAAACATCACGCGACGCTCCAACTGCTGAGCAACGCTTTGTGCTACCAGAGCCGCATCCAGATCAGGCTTGCGAATTTCTTCGATGTTGATATGTACGGGCACGCCCATTTGCCTGCTGATTTCAGCACGCAATTTATCAACGTCTTCGCCTTTCTTGCCGATTACAATTCCCGGACGAGCGGTATGAATTGTAATTCTTGCTGTGTTAGCCGGGCGCTCGATATCAACGCGGCTAACAGATGCACTGGCAAGCTTTTCCTGAATGTACGAACGCACTTTCAAGTCTATATTCAGTTTGTCGGCGTACTGGGTACCATCTGCATACCAAATAGAAGTATGTTTTTTGATGATCCCCAGACGAATACCGTTCGGATGTACTTTCTGACCCATAACGCCTGCTCTCTTACTAGTCGGCTACTTTAACGGTGATGTGACAAGTGCGTTTAACAATGCGGTCAGCACGACCCTTGGCGCGCGGCTTAATGCGCTTCAAGCTGGTGCCTTCACCCACATAAATTGTCGACACTTTCAATTCGTCAACATCAGCGCCTTCGTTATGCTCTGCGTTTGCAATTGCAGATTCGAGCACTTTCTTAATAATTGCTGCGCCCTTCTTGGTGCTGAAGGCCAGAATATCAAGAGCGTCTTCAACGCCTTTACCGCGAATTTGATCGGCTACCAAACGCGCTTTCTGCGCCGACAGACGAGCACCGCTAAGTTTTGCTGATACTTCCATCGTATTACCTCGTAGGCACTTTAGCGCTTAGCGCTTTTTAGCTTTTTTATCTGCGGCATGGCCACGGTATGTGCGGGTAGCTGCAAATTCGCCAAGTTTGTGACCAACCATTTCTTCGTTGACCAGGACCGGCACGTGTTGACGCCCATTATGAACAGCCAGAGTCAAACCCACCATTTCCGGCATAATCATGGAACGGCGCGACCAGGTTTTAATTGGACGACGATCATTACCTGCGATCGCTGCTTCGACCTTCTTAATCAGGTGAAGATCGATAAAAGGACCTTTTTTCAGTGAACGTGGCACTGTTGTTTCCTCACTCAGCTGTTAAGTCGACGCTTACTTCTTGTCGCGACGACGAACAATCATCTTATCGGTGCGCTTGTTTTTGCGCGTTTTGTAACCCTTCGTTGGGATACCCCATGGTGAAACCGGGTGACGACCACCAGAGGTACGACCTTCACCACCGCCGTGCGGGTGATCAACCGGGTTCATCGCAACACCGCGCACAGTCGGACGTACACCACGCCAGCGAGTAGCACCCGCCTTGCCCAGTGAACGCAAGTTGTGTTCGCTGTTGGAAACTTCGCCCAAAGTAGCGCGACATTCACTTAACACTTTGCGCATTTCACCACTACGCAAACG
>CAMPGV010000047.1 GCA_946885745.1 uncultured Candidatus Saccharibacteria bacterium
CTACCCTTATTTTATCAAATTGAATACGTCCACTTATGATGCTCGCGGTCAGGGGGAGGGGGCTAGTATCCACCAAAGCTATCGATGCGGATATCCCGAATCTGCACGCCGTAATCTATGAGTAAATGCTCGTTACTCTCAACCATACCCGGTGGCCCCGAAATATAAAAATTTTGATGCGGACTTTTAATGAGCGAAAGAATTAATTTCTCGCGCTTCTTTCTACTCGTCTCCTTGGTTGATATGTAATGAATCGATAGGTTTGGCATCATACCACTCCACTGGTCCAGCTCGTCTTTAAAAAGAAAGTTATCGTTTTGATTCAGATAAATCAACATAACTTCATCCTTAGCCCGACTGTCGTACATTTCCTTTATCATGCTCCGGAAGGGAGCTATCCCCACACCGCCAGCGATCAATACACTAGCCTGGCTCTTCTTTAGCTGAAAACCGTAGTCGTTGCCATACTGCGATATAAAAAGCCGCTCGCCGGACTCAATAGACTGAAGGGCTCTTTTGAATTCACTTACACCCTCGCGAAAACTGATCCGTATGTCACTTTCCGTAGGAGAGGAGGAGATAGAATAGGTGATCCCGCCACCGAGTGTTCGTCCCTCAAAATGAATATCGATCCAATCTCCCGCCTCAAACACAAAGTTCGCCGGACGATGGAAGTGCACACTCCTATAACCAGGCAGGTCAGTGTCTGTTCGACTGACAATAAGTTCTAGGTGTTGGTTTTTTGTAACCATCTTCTAATCATACCGACCAACGCAACTTGCGTCTATGCGGCCGCTTGCGCGATCAACAACACCATGAGATTCCACGTTGCATGTAAAATCATACCGGGATAGATACTACCCGTCCTCTGGTACATAATAGCCAGATACACACCAAGCGGTAAGACGCTGATCATCTGCAGTGGATCAATATGCACCAGTGTAAATAAGAGAGACGAAACAGTAACACCGACAAATGCACCGTAGCGACGTTGTAGTGCGGGAAACAGAACACCACGGAAAATCAACTCTTCCACAATCGGCGCTACCGCAACAGTCAGGGCAAAGGTAGGCCAGAAGCCACCCATTACTCTCAACATCCCACTCCCGCCCGGCTCATCACTTGAAATTGGAGGGTCTTGAATGCCGAGACTCATCGCAACCATAGCCAAAACAATGAGTAAGCTCAGTAGGAACAGGTAATAACCTGCGATATAGCGCACCGCCTGAAAGGTCCTGAATCCTTTTAGACCCACACTAGCCCATGAGAGGTTCCGTTTCTTGAGCTGCATTGCAATTAAGAAGACACTTACAAACAATCCAATGGCTTGACTAAAGAGGATAAAAACACCAAAGTTATCTGCCAATATGTCTATTTTGTCGATCAGCGACAGGTTAAGTATCTTGGCAATAATAAGCGGCGAAAAGAGAATGAGAGGCATCAGAAAGCTCACAAGCAGCGCCATAAACAGACCGAACCTGATTGTAAAGGGCGAATCTGACATAGCAGGGATGTGTGATTGTTTATGGGTCAATGTATTTCCGTGACCAGGAAGTGCTTTTACTGCCATTGACCTTATTGTAGCAAAGCAACATCTCGGCCGTCGTTCAATCGATTAAGCAAATACCGCAATCAGACCGAAAGCATGAACAACCAACCATGCTAAACCTAGCACCAAGAATGCGATGCCAACAAATGCGATCTTATCCCGCTTAGACATACCGAGCCGATTCATAAACGACGGCAATCTCAGACCCATCAGTAGAACTGCCAGTAACAAAAGACCCTCCACGACTATTAATGGCTCTCTGCGGTTAGTCTAATCATGGACTCATCATAGCAAACAAAGCGGCATCCTGCGGCAAGCACATTGAATGTAGCTTATGCGAATGGATGACCGAGCAGAGCATGCCGGGCCCCATAAAGCTGGCCGGTCGGTTTTTATATGGTATAATTATCAGAGTTTTTAAAAAGGAATTACTATGGCAAAACATCGCAATTGGCACAGCGCCGACATCAAGCGCGCGCGCAAAAAGAAGCTAAAAGCAGCAAAGCGCAAAGCACAGCAAATCTAGCAAATAAAAAAGAAGGTCACTGCACCTTCTTTTTTATTTGCTAGACACGTCAATCCAGGTCGCGCACCCGGGCGAATAAAAAGGCGTGAGGTAAGCTATCTACTCTTCGTCTTGATGCCAGTCGACGTTCTGCCTCGGGCGCTTATTGTTGCGCTTCGCCCGCATAGACTGGCGCTCAGCAAGCCCGGCTAGCTCGCTTTTCATTTTTAGATAGTTCGCGTAGTGGGATTTGTCGAGCTTGCCATTTTGCAGCGCTTTTCGAATAGCGCACCCCGACTCCTGGGCATGCTGACAGTCAGAATATCGACAGCGTTCGCTCAAATCTGCGATGTCTTTATACTTATTCTCAAGATCCTCCTCCGTGCCCCATAACTGCAGCTCACGAATGCCCGGAGTATCAACAAGAAGTCCGCCATTTGGCAGCAGGAATAGCTCGCGGTGAACGGTAGTGTGTCTGCCGGTTGCGTCCGACTCTCGCACAGCGCCCGTTTGCTGAGCATCTCGCTGTAGCAATTTATTGGTTAGTGTTGATTTTCCAACCCCCGAAGATCCAAGTAAAATTGCCGTCTGGGCCGGGTGAATACTATTGGCGATCTCATCAATTCCAATATCCCGGGTAGCGCTACAAACAATAATCGGCAGATCAAATGAACCGAGTTGATCGATATAATGCTGTACGTCATTAGTCTTATCAACTTTATTCAATACAATAACTGGACTGATGCCACTAACTGATAACTGGTAGAGGAACCTTTGCAATCGCTCAATACTGAAATCGTTATCAAGCGCAAGTAACACGAAGGCGACATCGATATTGGCGGCGAGTATTTGTTTTGTCGCTTGTTTCCCGGGAACCTTGCGGGCAATTTCGTTACGACGCAAGACGACCGACTCAACAACAGCAGTGCCAGAATGAGTCACATGAACTGCAACCCAGTCGCCAACCTTTGGTACGTTATCTCCGCGACTGTAGTGAGCTAGCTTACCCGATAGTTCTGCCGTAATAATTTCTGGCGTAGCCAGCTTTAAGGACGTGCCGTAATCTGCCAAGACGCGCGCAGGAAGTAGTCCTGAAAGCCCTAGCTCATTCCACGCACGAGCGTAGTCCTCGGTCCAACCATAAAAAGAAAGTTTGTTCACTACTCTTATTATGACATGGTCCAGTGCAAGCAGGTGGACTTCAGGGAATAATTGACACAAATGCCACATTAATGTATAGATATATACGTATTCGAATCTCGAATACACTTTGGGTTCATCCCAGAGTTCGGGTAGTTTTCCAGGAAGAAGGTACTCTTGTGAGTACAGACCAGACGGCAACCGCTGCCTCAATGTATTACCTGATTTTCGAAATCACAGACGGGCCTACGTTTCAGCGCATTGCAGATGCGGCGAAGTATTATCACGATCCGGAGGTCATCATACCGCTATACTTCGGCGGCACCCTGACAGACACAATTACGGGTCGTAAGCGCAAAGTTAAGCTCGCAGCGCAAGCGTATGGATACATCTGCGGCAATGGCTACGAGAACGGCGACATCATCGTCTACGTAAACCTGAAGAATTACTTCATACGGTTTGGCGGCCAAGTCGCATACAACTGGCGAGACAAAAAAGCAGCAAAACCGCTTGAGCTCGCTCCTTCACCGATAAAGAAGAAGTAACACCTTCGCGTCGGAAGACCCCTGGGTATTCTGGGCACCCCTAACTACCCGTTGCAGATACCCCAGAAGTATCTGCCTTACCCTAAATTAATTATTACTAATAGTTGCTTTGGGATAAGCAAGACACTCCTTCTCTTATCGATACAAAAACGACGATTTCTTGTCATCTTAAGCATACTCGTCCCAAAGAGGGTGGAGAAATGGTGCTTCGCTCCTTCACTTGCTTGCAAAATGAGCAAGCTAATTTTGCGTCACTACGCTACGCCGAACCCCGCGTCGTTTTGCTGTGCAAAACTCGGGGATTCAAATCACACAGAGCCATGAAAAAAGAAGGCACAATGACCTTCTTTTTTCATGGCTAGGGTTAGTGGATGTGTTTCAGGACAATGCGCAATATATTTACACTACAGTCAACTCCTCTATCCACCTTCCCATTGTCAGCTGGGCATGATAAAACCCCGGAGGATTTTACCGTTAGATAATCTCCTTTCGGGGTAGTTGCTCAAGGTTATACGCGCTTGGCCGCGTTTCATACTCCTACAGGAACACCGAGTTGGCCATCAGCCGATGAAAGACCCGCTCGGCCAGCTCAAGGCTCTGACGCTCGATAACCAGCTGCTCAGCCATGCTGACGCCGCCGATGTACTTATACCCAACTTCATTATCCACCTTGTTCCACTGGCATTCCATCGCCCGATTGTAGACTTCGCCCGTCTGCGTCAAGATCTGTCCGATCTCAACACCAAAGAGCGAGCTAAGAGCGGCGTTGTAGCCGGGATTTACGTTGCCGAAAATGGCAACCTCAAGGTTGTAGGGGTCGTTACCCGGACCGTCAATAGTGGAACCGTCAAGACTGACAAGTTCAAATCCGAGCTGGTTCATGTAGAACCCGCTCTTCGACTGACAGCGCTCCATGATTTCAGGAGCTTCGAGCAGGCCAATTGAATACGTAAGCATCGCACCTCTTTCAAGCGGTTCGTTTTCGGTGACTTCGAACGGCTGGAAAAAGAAGCCTGTGGTAATGTTGCTCATGATACACTCTTTCGCTGGAGGACTGCATAGGATATCTATGCCTTCATATATTATAGCATAATCATAATAATAAGTCAATATAATGATTTGTATAAACAAAAACACTCTCCTGATAGAAAGTGCTTATGCTTGGCTAGGGTTAGCGGATTTGTTTCAGGAAAACGCGCTATTTCTTTAGCTGCGCAAGGATATTATCTATAATTTCGTCAACTGATCCATCCGCTGAAATAAGGACTAATCCTTGTTTTTCAAATCTTGCTTGCTTGTCGTAATGAACGGCAAGTGCTTGCTCTTTCTCCTGGGCAGTACGTGAATGTGCGTGACTATCGAGCCGCTTTCGCAACGTTTCAGCGTCAATAGTAAGGGCAAAGATCTTATCGAAAAGTGGGTAGAACTTTTGCTGGTTGCCGACGATTCCGCCAATGAAGACGTCGCTCTCATTCTGTAGCAGCTTTTGTAAGCCAGCCTCTTGCCAGTTCCAGATATATTTTTTCCAGTCCACAACACCCTCTGGCCATGGCACTGGTTTTCCCGTTTCTTGTTCTTCGAGCTTTGTTACCTCGGGCATATCGTCTGCATTAAACGCCTGGAAGCCGCGTCGCCTCAATGCTTCAATGACTGTCGTTTTGCCGCTACCGGGTCTGCCGGTAATGAGGTACTTTCCCATATGCTCACTATAGCAAATAAAATAGACCTCCAAGGAAGTCTATTTCAAGCATAAGCTCTATGGCTGGGATGGAGGGATAGCGCTTTACTCC
>CAMPGV010000048.1 GCA_946885745.1 uncultured Candidatus Saccharibacteria bacterium
TATTACCTATTTTTTAAGTAAATGTGTGAAATATTTCACATTTGTATCTGTTATTGTAATATACTTCACATAAATTTCATTTTGTTGTCATAATGCGTCAGAAACTATTTACTTAATTTTTTTAATTATATATGATGAGGTTAATCAAGCCCGTGCTTGAGCTAAATATCACAAGGAGGAATCTATGATTAAAAAACTCGCAGTACTTTTTGGAGCCGTCTTCCTACTCATCGGTATTCTTGGCTTTTTCCCAGCCCTGACCCCTGTCGGTGAGAGTGGCGAGCGCCACCTACTCGGCATATTCCAGGTAGATACAGTTCATAATGTCGTTCACCTACTTTCGGGCGCTGCAGCACTGATTGCCGGCCTCACCTCTGCCACATACTCACGACTGTACTTCAAGGTCTTTGGAGCGGTATACGCCCTCGTTACCCTCGTCGGCATGATCTCTGGCTCAGCCCTCGGCCTCTTCCACGTCAATGGCGCCGACAACTTCCTGCACCTTGCCCTTGCGATTGCACTTCTCGGCATTGGCTTCGGCGCGCCAAAGAGCGACGACGAACTCAGCCCACGCATCGCCGCGTAAATAACCTACTGATAAACAAAAACAAGGTGGCTTATGTCACCTTGTTTTATTAGCAAGCTACCCCACCTTCCTGCCAGTCTACGCGACCCCAATATAGCAAAAAGACTTCCGAAGAAGTCTTTTGATAATTTCATGGAGGGCCAGGTGGGGCTTGAACCCACGACACCCTGCTTAAGAGGCAGGTGCTCTAACCAGCTGAGCTACTGGCCCACAACTCTGTAAATGATAGCAAAAATAGCTCATTTTGTAAATAGTCTGTATCTTGTGAAATAAATTACATATTCCGCAGCTTTCGTCACCTATACTCGTGACACAACAACAATATTAAGGAGGAAAGATGGACAGAAAAGAAACCGTCGTTGTCGATAACGGTGAGCGCCGCACCAGTAGCCTACCCGCAGTCATTGCAACCGTTGCGCTCGTTTTGCTTGTGCTCTTTTTCCTATTCGGCGGATTAAACTGGTTTACCGGCAATAGCGAAGAAGGCAGCTCAAGCAATGAGACGAACATCAACGCCCCAACGACAAATGTCGAAGAGCCTACTACAACTACCCCTACTACACA
Organism: uncultured Candidatus Saccharibacteria bacterium; assembly: GCA_946885745.1. Next base: position 1,151 of record CAMPGV010000048.1, read on the forward strand.
GGACTCGACTACAAATGACACATCCACAGACCAGAACACTACAACTACACCCTAGTTTATTGCTACACTCAACTTTTCAACTACTAAGCTTTGGCTCCCCCTACTAGCCAGCCCCACACCAAAATACCCCAGTCTACCCCTGGGGTATTTTGTTGGCCACAAAAAAACTTACCACGAAAAAAGACCAACCATATGGTTAGTCCTCTTTCTTGGTACACCCGGCAAGATTCGAACTTGCGACACCTGGTTCCGAAGACCAGTGCTCTAATCCGCTGAGCTACGGGTGCGTAATCACTCCTGGTATTATATCAGATTATCGAGAGGAGTCACTCGATTGCAAGAGAGCAAGGGCGAGCGCCGCAAAGAATAGTCCGATATCACGAAAACTAATCGGCAGTAACGACAGGTTTGAAATTGTCACACCAGCCAGCAAAGCTGCCGCCACCAATGCTGCATAGCGAACATAAACCCCACTTAGCAGCCATGCTGCCAAAATAAGCTCCACAACCGAAAGACCTATCAGCACCACTTCCGCCGGCAGGATTAGCTGAATGAAGTCAGGGACATAACCTACCCAATCCCGAGGACTCACAAGCGACGAAATCGCCGCGTAGAAAAAGACAGTGACGAGGCCAACCCGCAGCAACAGCGGAGCAAGGTGCTGCTGCTTGGCCAGCCAATTATCAAACTTTATTAACGCTTGCTTCATATCCCCTCCTGTTGACACCCCTAAATAAGACGCACATACTTATAATATAATCCTATTCCCCAAAGGAGGGTAGCCCATGAATACAACCGCACGTATCATCATTTCGGTCGCTGTTATTGCGCTTATTGGCGGTGGTATCATTTGGTATCTTAACAGCCGCTCAACAGAAGACACCCTTCCAGCGCCCAGTAATCCCAGCGCCACCAGCCCTAGCGGCAACGACACCACGCCCGAGCAGCCAGCCCCTGCCGCTTCGACGACCATCACCTACAATGGCAACACATTCACTCCTTCAAACCTAAGCGTCAGTGCGGGCGCAACCATCACTGTCATCAATAACTCGTCACGTGAGCTCGACTTTGCGTCGGACCCACACCCAACCCACACAAGTAATGCCGAGTTAAACGAAGGAAGTATCGCCCCCGGCGAAAGTCGCGACTTTACCTTGACCGAAAAAGGTACGTGGGGATTCCACGACCACCTCAATGCATCCGCCCAAGGGACAGTTGTTGTCGAGTAGCACTCCTCAAGCTATCTAAGCTATAATCAAACCAACATGGATATTCATACCAACATACCTCTTAAGAACTACACGACCATGCGCCTTGGCGGCAATGCCCGCTTCATGACCGAAGTGCACACCCTCGATGAAGTAGCGACAATCTGCACTAATGCTACCAGCCAGCAGCTCCCCTTATTTGTCCTAGGCGGCGGTAGCAACATTATCGTGCACGACGAAGGCTTTGACGGCATCATTGTACGCAACCGGATCCCTGGCTTTGAAGTTATAAATGACACGGCAAGTGAAACCACCCTGAAAATTGGTGCTGGTGAGAACTGGGACGACGTCGTGCGTCGCACTGTCGAGATGAATCTCAGTGGTATCGAAGCTATGTCAGCAATCCCTGGCACCGCTGGCGCAGCGCCGGTGCAAAATGTCGGCGCCTACGGTCAAGAAATTGCCGATACGCTCATATCCCTTGAGGCCTATGACACACAAGAAAGCCAACACGTCACTTTGCAGGCAGCTGACTGTGAGTTTTCGTACCGCCACAGCATCTTCCGTGGCCGAGCCGCTGGTCGCTACATCATCACTTCGATCACCATAAAGCTCTATAAATCCGCTCCACAGCCACCGTTTTATGCTGCCGTGCAAGCCTATTTTGACGCCAATAATATCACCCTCTTCACGCCGCAAATCGTCCGCGACGCGGTCATTGCTATCCGTAAAGAAAAGCTTCCCGACCCTACAGTCACACCAAACACAGGCTCTTTCTTTAAAAATGCCATTATTGAAGATTGGCAGATGGACGAGCTGCGAACGCAGTACCCGGATATTCCGTCTTACGACATGCCTGATGGCAAATATAAGATCCCGACCGGCTGGCTTATCGAACAAGCCGGCCTCAAAGGCCAAGCCCTCCACGGCATGCGCGTTCACGACAAGAATGCTCTCGTCCTCATCAACGAATCAGCCACTAGCTACCAGGATCTTGCCGACGCCCGCAGCGAAATCATCGGTAAAGTTCGCGATACCTTCCGAATTATTATCGAGCAAGAACCTCTCGAACTCTAAGCTTGCGTCTAGCGCCCAAACCCCTTATGCTAGAGCTATATGCGTCACGCTTATGGCTTCACTCTTATTGAAGTATTGATTACCATTACTGTCATGGTGGTACTGCTTATTCTGGCAGTAGTTAGCCTTGGTGGCACCGAAGCTCGTGCCCGCGACGAAGAACGCGTCACCGACATGACCATCCTGTCTCAACAACTCGACAACTTCTACACAACAGGCTCCGACACATCAACTACCGTTGGCCGCTACCCGGGCACTCAGGATATCGACACCGAAGCCGAGCTCCTAGCCTTACTCCGCAACATCGATCCAAAGATCCTGCGCGCACCTACCGTCCAGACTTCCGACCCCATGAGTCTCGTCGTCGCCACCAGCAACAGCAAGACGACCCCAATTGCATCCACCATTACCACCTCGACCTATATCTACCAACCCCTGACAAGCAGCGGTGCACTGTGCACCAGTATGGTTACTGGGCAATGTCGCAAGTTCAACCTCTACTACATGCTCGAAAATAACACCGTACTACAAATACTAGCGAGTAAATATCAATAATGAGCGCACCCTCGTCTTCACAAGCCGGTTTTTCTGCCGTTGAGCTTCTTATCACGATCTTTATCGCGGCGGCGTTTGCAGCAGCCGGCTATCAGCTATATGTCGCCGTCGTGCGTGATGGTAGCGACGCCCGTAACCAAGCAACCGCCAGCAACCTCGCCTACCAGTACCTCCGCCAATATTCACCACTCGCCACCAACCCCTGCACTACCATCACTCCTACTCCCGCCATGCCGACCGATCCACAGTATGCCTCACTGGGGCCAGCCGATACGGTCGACATTTCAGCAACTATCACCTGCCCCTACAACCTCACCACTCCAAACAGCGGCACATCACTTGTTAAAGTCGTCATTCAGTACGGTACCGATAACCCCAGAAAAAAGGTAGAACATGCGCTTTTCGTCACCAACTAACCACCACAGTCGCCACGGCTTCACACTTGTTGAAGTTGTCGTCATTGCTCCTATCCTGATCCTCACCCTAGGAGGTTTCATTCTCGCGCTCGTCACCATGGTGAGCGACGCACTTGTTAGCCGCGACACCAATAACCTTGTATACGAAACCCAAACGGCCCTCGACAGGATCGAGCAAGACGCGCGTATCAGCCTCGCATTTCCCACGACCACCGGAGCCCTCCCGACTCCACAAGGAAGCAACAACAACTTCACCGGCACCAGAGCTTTTACTGCGCCAGCGGCCAATATCCTTTTGCTCTCCACTATGTCGACAACAACCAACCCTATCTCTGCTGACCGTGAGGTTGTTTATTATGCCCAACCAAACGCCTGCGGTGCCAACCAAAGCTACAACAATCCCCATAAGACTACCGTAATCTACTATGTTTATAACAATAACCTCTATCGACGCACAGCTGTCGCACCATACACTCTTACCGCAGGAGCGACTATGGTATGCGACCAGCCATGGCAGCAAAACAGCTGTAGCCCAGGTCAAACCGCCGCACAGTGTCAAACACAAGACGCGTTAATCATGGGTAATGTCGATACGTTCACTGTTGAATACTATGGTGCACCCGACTGTGACAGTAGCACATGTAGCCAGGTGAACCCCTCGGCTGCTAGCACGATTGTCGTTACAATTGACGCCGAAAAAAATTCTGCAGGCCAGCCAATTACCAATAAATCCGTCCTTCGCGCCACTCGTCTCAATACCTCAGATTAACTATCAAATATTGCTTGTGCTTACTTACTGT
>CAMPGV010000049.1 GCA_946885745.1 uncultured Candidatus Saccharibacteria bacterium
TTCATATCCACTCTTTTGGCGAGGGAGGTTCGTACGATGTTACCGATACGGCTTTAGCTCCCGAGGCAATTGTAGATTCAGCCCTTGCTGCTGGCATTAAAGTGATTGCAATTGCCGATCACCATAAAGGTGCAAACAGTAGAGTCGCAGTCGATTACTCGACTGACAAAGACATTCTTGTGATTCCCGCTGTTGAATTTAGTACTAATGAAGGTCACGTGCTGGTTTATGCGGAGACAAATGATCAAATCGATAGCATTTTGGCTGTGCATGAGTTTAGTGCAGACAAAAAGAGCTGTCAGGCTACGATGAAACAGGTTATAGATACTGCGGTTAAATATGGTGGTTTTGCGATTGCTGCGCATATTAACAATGAAAAAGGTTTCGATAATGCGATTGTTGGGTACGGTGACCCTAAGCGAGCAGTTTTGTTACACGAAGGCCTCTTAGGCTTGGAGGTTAGTAAAAAGGACGAACTGGCGATGTTTACTGCCGAAGACGAGAGAGAGGAAAGGCGTATTCTCTCACAGTCTAAAGTGGACGACAGGGGCTTTACTGTTGCGGAACGTGCGCGAATCATGTCATCCGATGCTCATAGAGGAGATCAACTTTGGAAAAATCAGTCGGGTGAAGAGAGGATTACTCGCCTAAAGATGACTGACCTATCATTTGAGGCTGCAAAGACGGCGTTTCTTGATCCGACGGCACGTGTGCGCGTCGAAGATACCATTCCTGTCTCTACGCCACATTTCATAGGCATTAAGTTCGAGGGCGGTTTTCTTGACGGTCAGGTGGTTAAGTTTAATAAGAACCTGAATGCAATTATTGGTGGAAGGGGAAGCGGGAAGTCCACATTTCTAGAGTCTATTAAAACAGCGTCCGGTAATGAGACGAGCAGTCTCAATGAGAAGCGTCTTGTAGATGGCGATGTTTGGGCAGACAAAATTACATTACTCTACAAGGATGAAGCAGGTAACATTACGACATTTGTCCGGTCTAAGAATGGTGCGCTGATAAACGAGACTGACCCGACTGAGGGGCTAACGAGGGTGCAGATCGAGAGCTATGGACAAGGTGACTTAATGAAGGTTATCGCAGATAGTACAAGCGAGCCCGCTGTACTAATGGATTTTCTTGACGGTTTTATTAATTTTGAAGATTTGAAAGAAAAAGAGCAGGTGGCTCGTAACCTGCTAATGACCAACAGTAGTGATATCTCGGCCCTTGAAGGGGAGTTGAGTCAGCTTCCGAAATTTAAACAACTACTTGCAGATGCGAAGGCTAAATTGGAGAAACTCAAGAGCGGTAAGGCAAAGGAACTTGTGGAACTTGAGCAAGCACTATCAGAGGAGAAGTCTATACGGGTGGAAATTCGTCAAGAAATTGATGATCGTAAGACTGTAGCACAAGATGCTTTGTCGGATGTTGAAGGGTTCGACATTACCTCAATTATTTTAGACAAAGAGATCAAGGCAGGTCAAAGTGAGCTAAGCAGGATTCAGGAGCTTATAGCTGACTACGCAAAGGTTGCGAAGGATACGTCGAGTGACTTTACCGAAAAGACAAGTAAAATTATTACCGAAATGGACGCTAAAATCGATGAATGGGATCAAAAAGAGGCAACCCTGCTGGGGCAAATAGAAACAAAAAAGCAACAGCTGGTAGCCGCTGGCGTTACGCTCGACACATCGTATATTCGTAAAATTACAAACGACTATACGAAGTACTTTGATAGAGTAAGGGAACTTGAACGCAAGCAGGTTCAGTATGTTCAGCTCTTGAAAGATCGAAAGCAGCTAATTGGCGACCGAGATCAGCACAAGAGAGATGTTTGTGCTAAACGATTGGCATTTGCAAAAGAAATCAATAAGCACTTCGAAGGCTCAATTGAATATGACGTCAAAGTCGACTACAAGCAGGCATTGTATTCGCCTGATTTCGCTCAACTAATTCAAGACACGATGAATTGGCGGACTACTCAAGTGCCTCGTGCATTCCACGTAGCAAATGCGATATCACCGAGTGAATTCTTAAATCTAGTGAGATCTAATGACAGAGCAGCACTGGCGAGAATAAGAGATGCTGACGGGAATCAGGCGCTTGCCGCTAGTGATATTGACGGCCTGTTGCGTGAATTTGGTAGGGAGCACCAGGATCGCCAGCGAGATGTGGAAGAAATTGTTTATGAAGATCGACCTTCAATTACAATTTCTGGAGAGATTAAAGATGGGACAGGAAAACTTCGCAGGATAGCCAAGAGTTTCCATCAGCTATCTCTTGGTCAGCAGCAGGCGATTTGTTTAACAATCTTATTGCACTCAGGTGAAAACGCACCTCTTATAATCGATCAACCTGAAGACAACCTAGACAGTGAGTTTATTTTTAAAACTCTCGTTGCGACATTGCGACGAATCAAGGAGCGACGACAGGTGATTGTTGTGACGCATAATGCAAATATCGCGGTCTTGGGCGACGCTGAGTTGATTCTGCCATTGCGCAGCACACATGAGCGATCGGTTATAACAAGCAGGGGCTCAATTGATAAACCAGAGACAAAGGAAATCTCGTGTACGATTCTTGAGGGTGGCAAAGTAGCTTTTCAGCGACGCCAAGAGATGTACAGTATTTAATTTAAATATATGGGTAGTTACGCGGGGCTCTATGTAAAAAGTAAGCTCATATTCTCATTTAAGAATGAGAGTTATGAATCTTTTGGTCGACTCTTCAGTGCTGGTGAACTTATCTACCTTAGCGGTGAAGAGGCTTTACCGCTAGCGACAAATTGGGTCGACATCGATCCAGAAGAGGTTGATCATGATGAAGTAGAGGTGTATGCCTATGGGACAGAGGTGGGTGTACTTAAAGATCGCATGATGCTCATGGGTTTTACACCTGAACTTGCTCGAGAAGTGTTTGAGGAGCAACTTATTGAAAAGATCGACACTAATCAAGAGATGATTGACAAACACTTAATACACGGCCGGGACGATAAACTCATAGATGAGATGAAGCGTGAGAATGCCTATATGGAGAAGCTTACGTATGATGTATGGTGTAAGGCGGTTGTTGAATGGCTGCAAACAAATGACGATTATCTAAAGCGTTCTCTTGGTAGATCGGTAATTGAATCTCCGCTTACGATCGTTGAGTACTGCGACGAGAGGCTTGTACTTAGGATGCTTATTGATCACTTGGGCGATGATGAAAACATTACGTTAGATTTAACTGATGTGTATCAGGGCGGCTGGGTGGATGACGGCACTCACGAGCCTACTACGGCAAATGAGAGGTCATTTAATATCGATGCTCTGCCTCCGATAGTAATTACTGAAGGCATCTTTGACACAAACACTATTAAGGATATGATTGAGATTAGAAAACCGCATATCAAGGATAATATACGATTCTTAGACTATGAGCAGAAAGCTGAGAATGGTGCAGCTGCTGCCGTTCGGCTTGTAAAGGGTCTCGCTTCGGCTGGCGTTACAAATCGTGTCCTAGCTATCTTTGACAATGATACTGCTGCACATGAAGCAACTCATGAATTAAAGAGGGTGTCCTTACCGAAAAACTTTAAAATAATGTTTTATCCAGAAATTGATCTTGCCCGCAATTACCCGACCATAGGTGCTCAGGGTCAGACCTTAATGGATGTCAATGGGGTGGCCGCCTCTGTCGAACTGTTTCTAGGTAGGGATGTTTTGACTGATAAAGAAGGTAATCTCAGGCCTGTGCAATGGAAGAATATGTCGCAAAAGTTGAAAAAATATCAAGGTGAAGTCTCTGATAAGTCGATAATTCAGGCTGCATTTAAAGAGAAAATAAATAGGGCAAGAAAACAAGGGGTGAGCAGCATCGAAGACTGGCATGAAGCGGACGTGCTGATTGAAGCTATTTTGAATGAACTCAGTATTCTAGAGTATCCATCCTAGAAAAAATTTTGCGCGCGACCCGAGTACAGAAATAAAAGAAGCGAAAGGGGAGGTGGGGTGCACTAATTTTTTAAGGTGTGGGGGGGATAGAGGTTCGCACACGTAGAGGCCAAGCAAGTCCTAGCGCCGCTCACCTCTGTTAGCTGTTTAAAATAATGACATGCGAATACCCAGAGCTAAATTTATGTCCTGTCCTGTTTTAAGGGTAATTATTGACCCAACGAGCTTTAATGCATCATTCGCATCTTCTACTGACGCTGCTGCACCTTCGTGAATAATCTTGTTTCTGGTTTTTCGGATTTTATTAATTTGCGCATATTCGTCAATATTGAGCAGGCCTGCTACCTCCAATAGTTCGATTGTTTCAGAAGAGGTAAGGTCTCTTAGGCCTTTTTTCCTTTTAGACGGGAAGCGGTCGGCATGTGTCGCTGCGTATTCCTGCATTTTTTCATATAAATATATTTCGACTTGTGTCCAACAAATGATTACTGCATCAGAAAAGGATGCGCTGGCATATTCGGACAGTGCTTTATTTGTTCTGCTGAGTAGCTTAGTTGAGTAGTCTGTTCTGGTGGCTGCAAAGAATTTATCGGCTGCTCGCTCAAGTGTCTCTATAGGTATTACTGGGCGGCCTGAAATTGAACCTTCTGCATATGCGTCGATGGAGTCCACCATGTTATGGGGAACATAAGTTAGGAAGCGCTTTTGTAGTTGAGCATTAGTGGCGCTTTTGCTAGGGATACCCATGGCACCCAGGCCGCTCTTTTGTCTTGAGGAACTAATAATATCAAGGTGTGTAAGCTCAAAATAGTCATGGTGAAGCATCTTACTGTCTTCGGTAATTTGAGAGACTACGACCATAAGTAGGGCGTTAAGAATAGCTCCATACTTCTCGACTCGTGTGTAGAACTTCTCATCTATCTCATCCAGTAATCCCGGGTCTGAGTACCTGATCATGCCATCTCTCGTGAAGGATACTTCACGGTCACCATCTTTTTTACTAAAAACAATCTCTTCAAAAAGTGAACCATATGCTGGCTGGAGCCAATAATTGCTGCTAAATCTAGTAAAATCTGGTTTCACCCCTGACCAGAAACCTTCTTTTAAAAAGAATGAAATATGACGTTCAATTATGGAGTCTGGTTCTGGGTGTGTCATATATGTTAGCCTTGATTTAGTTTTGAAACCAACTTTTTGGAGTAGCCCCTTCTACTATCTCTTTTGGGCATTATAAGGTGTAGTGAATAAGGTATGTATTC
>CAMPGV010000050.1 GCA_946885745.1 uncultured Candidatus Saccharibacteria bacterium
TCCTGCGGTTTTTTTATTCATGTATTTATTATATCAATTAGTATGCGTGGACCACATACTATGCAAAGTTACAACTGCACTAGCCTTGCTTCCATGTATTTATCGAACGGAGATATATAATCCATATAGCCAAACCGAGCAGGGTGGTGATAAGGCTAATATGTAGCGCGCTTAGCTCGGTCACGAACCTCGCCCCTAACTGGCCGGCAACACCCAGTGCGAGCGTGCCGATTAGTGTTATGGTTGCAGCAATGGATGTTCTTTTGAATCGTGGATGTCGGCGCAGAATATTAAGATTATATGCAAATACTAGCATGCCCACCCCAAGTAACGCATGTAACGCGCCCGGCAGTGCGTTATTGATAAGTGCATCAAAAGAGTGGGTATTTTTTAGAACATCTATTTGGCTGTAAAGCCCCATAAGTATTGCACCTAGGGTTGCTGTAAGTAATGTAATGGCGAATGGCTTGAATGATATTACTGTGTCTTTTGTGTTACTTTTCGCATAACTGATGGCTAATATGAGCATAATGATAATGGTCGCCAGTGCTGGCCAAAATTGCACGAATCGACCAGGGATACCTGCAATGCTATCAGGGATGATCAGGCCGAAGTTCATAGTGACCAGTAGCAACCATACTATGAAAGCAGTGCCAGCAAACAAGATGCCATTAAAGTGATGATTCAGTGCGGACAACCTCTTCTTTGTTGATAGTTCACCCGCAAAGTAAGAGAGAAGTGGCGGCAGTATTGCGCTGAGGCTCATTAGCAAAATGACGGTGACATACCTGGGATACATTGGACTATCGCTGTGGGCGGAGAGGTTATTTATAAATAGTCCAGCGCCAATAATCTCAAGCAAAATAATACTTATAAATAATGCGTAGCCAAATATTACCGTATACTTCTGAAACTTGTCTGTAGTTTTTTGTTTTTTCATCTGAGGCTACTATATCTGTAGCGTAAATCATCTGCAAGTGTAAACATAAATACTATATGGTGCGGCGTAATCAACGGAGTTAGAGTCAGACTACCTATTGGTCAACGCTAAGTACAATTGTAGCGGGGTTATTTACGGCGCTTATTATTGCTTCGTCGTTTCTTCTTGTATCTATGAGCTGCGTATACGATGGCAATCAATATAAGCGGGACGAGAACCGCCAGCGCAACAGATGGGTCATGAGTTTGACTTTTAGTTCCGGTCATCTGTTCATATCGCTGACACGCAGCCTGCTTTTCGGATTCTGACCAATCCTTGCCCCCGTATGTCCCTTGGCATATTGAGTACTGGACATCTTCGATTGACACCCCTGAATTATTTTCCATTTAGCCGCACTATCCCTTCATCAATTCATAGAAAAATTGAGATTTTTTATTATTCTTCCGATGATACATAATACCTGCTACCAAACAGATGATGCCGACGATCAGCCATAGCACAGCTAATACTATGGCGTTAATTCCTGTTTCTAGGCCTATATCTAAATCGCATAGTCTTCGCTCTCCATACTGACTGCACTCGCTCCGCGTAATAGCAAGATAGATGGGCTGGAAGAAGGGCGCTGTTAAGAGCATGATAATGCCCGTAGTGAGAAATATGCCAGCGGGGTAGGGGTCGTTGTTTATTTTTTCATACGTGTCTGTATCATATCACGCGTTCGAAGGCGATCGTAAAGGGGGCCAGTGTGCCTATCTTTTTGCTGGATAAAAAACAAACACTAACGGCTAGCGTGTGGCTTAGCGCTGTTGCAGTCGCAAATGGAGCCGTCAAGCAATAGAAGTGTACTGAATAATATCGAAAATAACTGTGGTACCCCGGGCTGGGTTCGAACCAGCGACCTTAGGCTTAGAAGTCCTCTGCTCTATCCAACTGAGCTACCGGGGCATACGTTGTGCGCCCGGTACCTATATGAAGCTGGATAGAGCAGTCTCTGCAAATATAATCGCTCAAGGCTGTCCACCCGAACTACCGGGGCGTATCTGTTATTATACCGTATCACCCCACTTCACAGGTATAATAGAAAGAGATAAAGAAAAGGAGGGCATATGACCGAAACAACCGACCACGGCCCAGCGCCATTTGTAACAAATATTGAGCAGGCAACGCTTGCGAATGAGAATTACCGCACGACGCTGTGGACTGGTAAGCAAATGCAGCTGACACTTATGACAATTCAGCCAGGGCATGATATTGGCCTAGAGGTTCACGATGATCATGACCAGTTCCTGCGCATCGAAGAAGGTGAAGCAACTGTGTACATGGGATCAAGCGAGGATTCCCTGGAGACTCAGAAGGCGAGTGACGACGACGCTGTTTTTGTACCTGCAGGTACATGGCATAACCTCGTAAATAGCGGTGATAGTCCATTGAAGCTGTATTCTATTTACGCGCCAGCTGAGCATGCGCATGGTACGGTCCATGTAACAAAAGAGGACGCTGACAACGATCCGCACGAACATTAGGATATACAAAGTAAAAACCGATCACTAGGATCGGTTTTTACTTTGGTGCGGGCGGCGAGAATCGAACTCGCATCGCTTGCTTGGAAGGCAGGCATATTAGCCATTATACGACGCCCGCGTGCTTGTACGATTATACCAGCTTTAGGGGTGAAATGCGACAATTGGGGGATTTTGTCGGTAAGGGTATAATGAAGCATAAGAATGATTCAGCAATTTTTCCCTGACGATGATGTAAACCACTTTCACAGTAGTGGTTATGCGGAGGCGGCCCATGGCCGTTCGATTGGGGCGGGGAGTGTGCAGTCGTACGGGCAGCGGCGACACATTGAGCGCAATCGTCAGCATATCAAGCGATACGGGCACTCGCACTTAGGGCGCTCACTCACCGACGTTCGCCCGCGCGAGGTGCAGCCGGAAGCGGAGAATTTACGCTCCCGATTAAATACTGGCGCAAGCCGACCGGAAGCCCCTGGTATTGACCGACCTCAAGGGTTTCAAGAGCCACAAAGGCGTGGCTACAATCCATACCAGTAATCTGCTTAATGCCAAATAAAATACCAGTCACGAGGACTGGAACTTTATTTGGGGCGAATAATGGGAATTGAACCCACGACCTTCGGAACCACAACCCGACGCTCTAACCAACTGAGCTATATTCGCCATGGCGCATCAGCTTTCCTGATGAACATCAGTTATTGTAGCATATTAACGGGGGCGAATCTAGAGGTCTTGGAGGGTTTCAATCTCAGCGCCAAGCGAATTGAGGCGGTTGGCAAAGTCTTCGTAGCCGCGATTGATCGAGTAGACATCACGCAGGATTGAGGTGCCAGGTGCTGCAAGCATAGCGAGAAGCACGACGACCGATGGGCGCAGGGCCGGTGGAGCAACAACGTCAGCTGCCTTCCACTTGGTAGGGCCAGTGATGTAAACGCGGTGCGGATCGACCATCTCAATATTGGCATTAAGTTTGGTGAGCTCGGTGAAATAGATAGCACGGTTTTCGTATGACCAGTCGTGCACGAGGGTGCGACCTTTGGCGACGGTTGCAATTAAACCGAGGAAGGGCAGGTTGTCCATGTTGACACCAGGGAATGGCATACTATGCAGTTTGTCTTTAGGTGCCTTCAGGAGAGAGTGCTTGAGGTGGACGTCGACTAGGCGAGTGCGGCCGTTGCGTGCTTTGTATTCTTCTGACAGATCGTATTTGAGGCCCATGCCTTCGAGAACGGCTAATTCGAGCTCGATGAATTCAATTGGCGCGCGCAAGATGCTGATTTCGGAGTCGGTGACAACACCGGCGGCAATGAGGCTCATGGCTTCAATTGGATCTTCACTTGGGTAGTATTCGACAGACTGGTCGATTGATTTTTTGCCACGGATGGTCAGGGTTGTGGTGCCGATACCATCAATCTTCACACCAAGCTTTTCAAGGAAGAAGCAGAGGTCTTGGACCATGTAGTTCGGGCTGGCGTTACGGATAGTAGTAGTGCCGTCATGGAGGGCGGCGGCCATAATGACATTCTCGGTTACTGTGTCACCACGCTCAGTTAAAAGGATAGTGCGGGTAATAGGAGTCTCTTTAACGGTAGCGTGATAGTAGTCAGTTGTTGCTTCGACATTGAGGCCAAATGGCGCAAGTCCGGTCATGTGTGGCTCGACGGTACGAGTACCAAGGCTGCAGCCACCGGCAAACGGTAGCTTAAAGTCGTTGTACTGGTGAAGGAGTGGGCCGAGGAACATGATAACCGTGCGGGTGCGCTTGGCGGCTTCAATATCCATCTTTTCAAGTGCGAGGCGCTTTGGTGGGGTAAGTTCGAGATCGTTGCTGTCGCCAATCCAGCGGACTTTGACGCCAATACTCTGAAGAACCTCAATAATACGGTTTACTTCTTCAATGCGCGCAACACGGCGAAGGGTTGTCTTGCCTTTGTTGAGAAGTGCGGCGCACAGCAGGGCGACGGCGGCGTTTTTGCTGGTTTTGACTTCAATACTGCCCGAGAGCTTTTTGCCACCCTGAACGCGGAAGTTGATCTTGCCAGATTGATTAAGAGAGACGATATTGCTCGAGAGTACCTCGCTGATGCGAGAGATCATTTCAAGGCTAATGTTTTGGCCACCCTTTTCGATGCGGTTGATAGCGCTTTGGCTGGTGCCGAGAGCTTTTGCGAGTTCTGTTTGGGTGTAGCCGCGATGAGCGCGTGCTTCTTGAATTAATAAACCAATCTTTACCTTGAAATCGTCAGTCATGTTCCCTATTTTATATCATTTATGATATAAATTCAACCTTACGTGATACTTCCTTGACCGATGTTATAATAGCTTTAAAGAGGAGAAACGGCCATGAAAGACCAACAAATTGCTGATTTAATTGCGGCCGAGACCGAGCGCCAGCGCAATGGGCTCGAGCTGATCCCGAGTGAAAACTATGTAAGTCAGGATGTCCTGACGGCACTTGGTAGTGTATTTACGAATAAGTATTCCGAGGGCTACCCAGGTCGCCGCTACTATGGTGGCCAGGAGTTTACCGACCAAGTAGAGCAGCTAGCGATTGACCGCGCCAAGCAGCTGTTTCGTGCCGACCATGCCAACGTGCAGCCACATTCTGGCGCAAGTGCCAATGAAGCGGTGTATTTTGCATGGCTTGAACCAGGTGATACAGTGCTGGCGATGGATCTGTCGCATGGTGGTCACCTAACGCATGGTGCGCC
>CAMPGV010000051.1 GCA_946885745.1 uncultured Candidatus Saccharibacteria bacterium
GCCTCGTCGCCAAATGCACGATAACCGTCTCGGTAGCCACGCACATATTCATCAACCCCACCAGGCTTAACATCACTAGAGTCGTTGCGCCGCAATAGCGCAATTAATAGAATTACCGAAACCAAAAACCAAAAGAATGCCATGTATCCCCCTTAAGCTATCTTAAGTCTACCTGAAGATAGCGCGGGATACTACTAAAAAATGCTACGTTTTTGGGTATCGAATTGCTCGAGTAGGTCTTTTTGCTTTTTCGTTAGCTTGGTTGGCGTGTCGACAACAATACGAACGATATGCGCGCCACGAGCACTACCTCGGAGGTGCGGCACTCCGTGAGCAGTTAATTTAAAATCCGTCCCGCTCTGCGTACCGGCAGGCACCTTCATGCGCACAACTCCGTCAACGGTCTCAACGTCAATTTCCGTACCAAGCGCTGCTTGGACCATACCAATATGCTCGTCACTCAGAATAATGTCACCTTCACGAGTAAATTTCTTGTGTGCCTTTACCCGGATGTTGACATAAAGATCACCCCGGGTGCCACCGCCGACCGCTTCACCACGGCCCGTCAAACGAATCGTTGCGCCATCATCAATACCAGCCGGGACCTTCAGGGTAATTGACTGGCGATTACGCTCAGTTCCCTTACCTTTACAGACCGTACAGACTTTCTCCGGCACCTGGCCCGTTCCCCTACAGGTTTCACATATCACCGCCTGCTGTATCTGGCCAAAAATCGTATTCATGACGCGCTGCTGCTGACCAGCACCTTGGCAGGTTGGACACGTCTTCATACTGTAACCTGGCTCGACTGTCGTGCCCTTGCAGTGCGAACACTCATCGTCCATATCGAGCTCAATGTTACGCTCAACACCAAAGACAGCTTCTTCAAATGTCAGGTTAAGCGTTGTTTCAACGTCGCGACCGCGCTTTGGTCCACGCTGCTGCTGACCAGCGCCGCCACCAAAGAACTGACCAAAGATATCACCGAGGCCACCATCACCAAAGTCGAAGTGAACATTCTGACCATTAAAACCGCCGAAGCCCTCGAACGGATTACCTGAAAAGCCTCCGCCATTGCCACCAACGCCCGCATGACCAAACTGGTCGTAGCGCTGGCGCTTTTGAGAATCTTTAAGCACCTCATAGGCCTCATTGATCTCTTTGAATTTCGTCTCATCACCACCCTCTTTGTCTGGGTGATGCTGGACTGCAGCCTTACGAAAGGCCTTCTTGATTTCATCGGCCGAAGCATCCTTGGAGACGCCGAGAACTTCATAATAATCACGCTTACTCATTACCTATATTTTAGCACTTGAATAGCCTGAGTGCTAGACTGGGCGTTACTATTTCTCGTCTAAATACTTCTTAAGGCGCTCTATATGAAGGACGTAATTCTTACGAGAATGAGCGATCAATTTCATCATCTCTAGCTTACGCAGCTCAATACTTGCCGTCTCGCGAGTTAAACCGAGCGAATCGGCGATCTCCTGCTGCGTTACTGAAATCTTCAGGCGCGTTGTATACGGGCGCAAGATGACACCGAGCTGATCTGCCATATAGAGCAGAGTGTAAGCGATCTTATCGCTAGCGTTTGATTGCTCCAATGCATGTACGCGAGACAGTGTAGACAGGAGAAGCATCGTCATATTTACTTGACGCTTATACATACTCTCGACATTGGAATGCAAGTGAGCAAGATACTGCTCGCGTGGCACCAGCCGAATTGTACAGCGGGTAAACGCCTCATAAAAGTACTGTGACTTATCAATAAGATGAAATGCATAGCCAACTGGAAAATCCTCACCCCGGCGGTCAATGGAGACCAACCGCTCATCACCCTTTGCAGTAATGGTATAGGTTTTTACAAGGCCAGACTCAATAATATAGAGATGCTTCGGCTCATCACCCTTAAGGAGAATCGTTTCGCCTTTTTTGTACGTCTGACATGGGTATTTCGAAAGAAATTGTCGAAAAGCGTCCATTAGTACTCCAGCTACTCTTATATTTCTGCGAGAAAGTGATCACGAATGTGGTGAATATCTCCTTATTATCTAAGCCCACCCACCTAGCCACTAGCTACGGCAAAAATCACGCTCGACATGAGACATTTATCACTTGCGTCGGAAGCTATCATTAGCCATTAGTGTTGCGCCGATCAGACTGACGACCGCCATAAGCGCTAGGTATGTATACGGCCGAGAGGTCTCTGGTGTCGCAGCGGCCACAGCTGGCTTTTCCTTACTTACTGCAAGTTCAGGTACCTCATCGAGAAGCGCGTTCGCCACCTGTGCAATGGGCTCTGCTGCGACCGGTTCAACTTCTGTCGATGCACTACCGCCGAATGATCCATTTGATTGACGTGGCACAAAGCCAAATTTCGGAGAGGCTGGCGCAGCAGCTGCTGCTGCAGTCGGTGTAATCAACGGAGGATTGACTAACGGTACGAGCCCATCGGTCAGCGGCACCACATCACCGTTTGCCGTATTGACACCGACGCTGCCATACCACTTACCAAAGACGTTGATAAAGAGTACGCCGAACCAGTCCGAGAGACTAAAGACACTTGTGCTAATATTGGCAATATTCGCCGAGGCAGTTGCATCGCCACTGGTCGCATTGCCAGCAGTAGTATTCCCCTCCACTGTCGCGTTACCCGAGCGAGAGGTGAGATCAAGGTTATTAGTGATGCCACTTGTAGTGTTTGCATTGACCGCTTGTGATGCGGTATTGCTCGTCACACCGTTACCCAGTACAGCTGCCGTTGCACCGACCGGCGCATCAACGATAATGCCCACCCATTCTCCGAGCACATTCACGAATACCAGGAGGCTGTTGCTTGCCACTACTTCGTGACCGGTGTAGTTAAGGATCGTCAGATTGGTCTTTGCCTGGCCTGTCGTCGCACTGCCGGCGGTTGTATTGCCGAGCACATTTGCACTACCGCTCGCCGCATCGAGGTTAACGTTATTAATGATCGACTGAGTATCGGCAACCCCAAGTGTCGACAGTGTCGCGTCCGAACCTGCTGCGTTTGGTGCATTACTCGCAAGTAGTTGAGGTATGAAATCTGGTGAAATCAGGATATCACCATCAAGGTTGCCGTAGATATTAATCGTACCGACAAATGATTGATTGGCGGCAATAATGGTATTAATCAGGTTGATAATGTTGGCCACCGTATCCGCCGACCCAGTTGTCGCGTCACCTGCTGTCGTGTTACGAATCACATCGGCATTACCGCTCTGCGCGTTCAGTGATATATTATTCGTCAGGTTGCTGTTCTGATCAGTCTGCACGGTTGTCGTGAGAGGTGCGCTATTTGGATTTGCCAGCACGCCACTTAGTATTGGTGAAAGTGTAATATCACCCACCACATTGCCGTGAATGTCGGCCGTAAAGTGAGCAACACCCGCCGTATCACCCTGCACGGTGGAGTGCACTGTATTAATGACCGTAGTTGTAGCTGCCGCGTCGCCACTGGTTGCACTACCGCCAGTCGTGTTTTTAATAATGCCAGCATCACCAGTCTTCGCCTGAGACGTTAGATTATTTGTTGCATCGATCGCTGTATTAACCGTCGTATTTGTAGAAGCGTTCGGCGATGAGCTGGTTGATGAGTTTGACGATACCGGCGCCGACTCTTGTGTTGTAGCAGGAGCCGCTGGCGCAACAGACGATTCAGACTGTGCCGTAGCGGCAGCTGGCGTAGGTGCTTCAGTCTCTGCTGCCGTGCTTGGAGTAGGAGCTGCCGGTGCTTGCTCGGAAGTTCCGGTCGTCGCACCCTCTTGTCCGCTAGTTGTATTTGTCTGGCTTGCGTCCGGAGAAGGTGTTGTTGTCTCCTGGGGCGCAACGGTCGTCTCAACGACAGTGTTCTCTGCTGGTAATGGATCGGTCGAGGCAAGTGCTGTCAGCGGATAGGCAGTCGCCGCAACTAGGGCCATTATGTAGAGCAGACAAGATCGAATGATGGTCGTAAAATTCCGCATAGTACACTCCTCTCTGAGTCACATCATCATATGCTACCGAAAAATAAGTTCTAGGTGGCGAGGGAGTCGAAAGTGACCCCCTCGCCGAGTACGTGCACTCTCGCGTGATGCACGGCTACTTGGCAATCACCAATTAGTTACGAACGTTCAGTGTAACTGATGTACTGTTCGTGTTCACAGCGTCACCTGAGACAGCATCACCACCGGTTGTATTACCGTGTACCTCTGCGTCGCCAGAAGTTGCAGTCTGGTGGTTGTTATTGTCAATATCGATATAGTTATCGTTAGTGACATTCACCCTAGTGCTCTCCTTGTACGTCACGGCGTTGTATGAATCAGGACCAGTGTGGTTGATTGTTGCACTACCTGAGCCGTAATTTCCCGCACCACCAACAGCACCAGCCCATGCGTCGGCTGAACCAGTGTTATCGACTGTCGCTGAGACATCTAGTGAATTAGTGTTCCTAGCGTCACCCGAAATGGCTGTGCCGCCAGTTGTATTGTGATTCACTGATGCGTCACCAGTGTAAGCCCTCTGCCAGTTGTCGTTATCAAGCTTGAGAACATTGTCGTTATTAACACGTACTTTGTTCTTAATCTCGGTCTTGATCTTGTTGTAAGAATCAGGACCGGTATGACTGATTGTGCGGCTGCTGGCACCGGCATAACCACTCAAACCGACCAAGAGGCCGAGCGAGAGTACTGCTGCGCCTAATGTTTTTTGAACTTTCATATTGTCCTCCTTTGTTTATAAATTAGTACTTCTCGGGTGTTCGCCCGACCTCGGGAAGGTGTCGCTCCCAAGGTCGAGTGACCACAAATATAAAAGAGGGCCTACGGCCCTTCGTCTCCAATACTTGTTTCAACCTGGCTGCGTGAGTTAACCTCTACGTTCATTGATGTATTATTTTGGCTCGAGCCATTTGTCTGTGAATCAACCGAGACATCGAGCGTGGTTGTGCTGCCGTCGTTTTGAATGACTCGGTGAATTGATCCGCTTTCGGGAATAGCAACCGGCTCTGAGTTAATTTTGAGCTCGGTCTCCAC
>CAMPGV010000052.1 GCA_946885745.1 uncultured Candidatus Saccharibacteria bacterium
ACGTAGGACCTCGACCATGAAAAGCTCCGTCCATTTGGGCGGATTTTTTCATGGAAAGAATTAAGCTTTTTATTGACGCAGCTCAGAGTGTCGGAGATAATCGGTAGCACATGACCGCTTCTAATCCCGAATCTCCATCCGTATACAAGCCAACAACAACCGAAGCTATCGACGATCGCCGCTACGAAAAATACATCCCCTCTTTACTAGGCGCGGCCGTTCTCCGCTCGGCTTCGAGCTGGGAGCGACAAGACGATAAGATCCATGTTGAGCATGTCGGCGACCCAGAATCACCGGTGCGCATGCTACTCGTACATGGCGCAGGTGGAAATAGTGCAGCGATGTGGCCATATGCCGCCCACCTCTCAAAACTAGGCGCCTACGTCACCGTGCCTGACCTCCCGGGTTACGGCAAAACTGAAGTGGCTCATCCGGAACAAGTTCGCTACGAGGATTGGCGGCAGCTTCTTGTCGACCTCGTCCAGAAAGAAGACGATGAACGTCCGCTTATTATCATGGGAGCTAGCATGGGTGGAATGCTAGCCTACGATGCAGCCGCAGAAACGGGCCTCGCCTCACATCTAGTCGTCACTTGCCTGCTCGACCCGCGTGACCCTGCCGTTCGCGAACGCCTATCATGGCATCCGGCTCTCGGAAGCGTTGCTGGACCGGCCTTAAAAATGGCCGCTGGCCCGCTAGCGGATACACGCATCCCAATTCGATGGATTGCCGACATGCGGCACATTGCAAATAACCCGGGCCTCGTTGACGAAGTGATGTCCGATCGCACCGGCGGTGGCGGACGCGTGCCACTAGGCTGGATGCGCAGCTTCCTCGAGTCGTCGCCGACTGTCGAGCCAGAAGAGTTCAACAAGACGCCGGTACTAATGGTTCATCCGGGCGATGATCGATGGACTCCTCAAAAAGTTAGCCAACCGTTCTTTGATCGCATCGCAGCAGAGAAGTCACTCGTCACACTCGAGGACTGTGGCCACTTCCCGACCGAAGAGCCAGGCTTCACGCAAATGCTCCAAGCGGTTCAGCGCGTTGTCGACGAACTAAAGGCGTCACAAACTTAGCCCCCGCCCTTGCCGGTTGACCTCATTACCCTTATGCTTCATAATTTGGCTCAGCAATGTGGGCTAGCAAAAATAAACATACCCTTATCAAGCGCAATCAGTCAGGCTTCACGATTGTCGAGCTACTTATTGTTATTGTTGTCATCGCGATTCTAGCAGCCATTACTATCGCGGCCTACAATGGCATTCAGCAACGAGCGCGAGACTCAGCGGCGAAGTCAGACCTTGGCCAGTCAGTTCGCCTCACAGAAATGGCAAACACCGACCCCAATATTGGTTCGTACCCAAAAAGCGCAAGCGATGTTCAGAATCTCAAAATAAAGTTATCTCGGCCTACGTACCAAGCGGCCATCTACTGCTATCGGTCGGCAGGAGATGCCTGGGCACTGGTAGTCGAGACGACTGACAGCAAGGCCTACTACGTCAGCAACTCCACCACCACTCCCACCCCATACAGCGGAACAGTAGGTGGGGTTAGCGGCGCCACTATCTGCCCAAATGTAGGCGTCTCTAGTCCCGGCTGGCAGTGGTATCTAACACTTGGCGGTAGCTGGTGGGCGGGAGCAGCATAACTATGCGACGACCTGACGGCTTCACTATTGTTGAACTACTCATTGTGATAGTAGTTATTGCTATACTAGCAGCGATTACCGTTGTGGCTTTTAACGGGATACAGGATCGTGCCCGCAACAGTTCTATTCAAACCGATCTTACGAATTTTGCCAAAAAAATTGAAATGGCTAAAATCGATACCGCCGATGGCTTATATCCAGCCAGCCTCACAGCGGCGATGGATATCCGTGCCAACAAAAGCCTATACTCTGTAAACCGTAACAACTGGTACTACTGTGCCAGCACCGACCGAACACAATATGCCCTCGGCGTGGCATACACGACAGCAGGTGCCGGTTTTTTCATCTCATCAGTCAGCGGCATTCAGACGAGCACGAATGTATCTGACGCCACCACCTGTCCAATCGTCGGGCGAGTAAACGGGTCTCAAATGGGTCACACTTGGAACGGAACTACGGGAGTATGGTCATCATGGATCAACTAAATAACAAATCTGCGCAGCGTCGGGGCTTTACAGTTGTCGAACTACTTATTGTTGTTGTTGTGGTTGCTATCCTGGCAGCTATTACCGTCGTGGCATATAACGGCATTCAAGAGAGAGCGCGCACGACAGCTGTCAACTCTGATCTTGCGACCATTCAAAAGGCCATGTTGCTGTACAGAGCTGATCGTGGAGCACTGCCACTTTCGGCCGATTGGTATAGTGGCACAGCAATGCCACCAACTTCGCGCTGGTCTACCGAGATTATTGCTGGCCTTAGAAATGAGAAATTCATAACGACATCAGGCTTAGAAAAGGACCCTTGGGGCCAATACTACTGGTACGACAATAACGACTGCTCGATTGGCAGTAGCGGTAACTCACCCGTCAAAAGCGTTGGCCCGGACGGCCTCCTCAACACCGCTGACGATATCGGCATAATGATTAGAACTAATTGCTAGCACTTATGATACACATGAAATCCAACATAGGCACCTCTTTTAATGACAAGCAGTCGGGCTTCACTATTGTCGAGTTACTTATAGTAATTGTTGTCATTGCTATATTGGCGGCAATAACAGTTGTAGCCTTTAATGGAATCCAAGGCCGAGCACAGACATCAAAAATAAACTCCGACTTTAGCACATTATCAAAAGCTATTGCAGCCGCTCAAGTGCAAACAAGTGGACCAATGAAAGATGTCGTTCTTGATTCAAATATCAATACCGCATGTCAGACACAACCTGCTGGCACCGACCTCGCGGCACTGCCAAGAAGCCATGCGTGCTGGATACGATACGATGCGGCGTTAGATAAGCTCAGTATTGCTTCAAATATGAATGTTCGCGGGCTTACTGATCCATGGGGCAGACCTTACTGGATTGACTCAAACGAGGCAGAGGCATCCGCTACAGACTGTAGAAAAGACGAGCTAGCCGTCTACGCCCGACCGTTCAATGGCACTAATCGCACAGATAATGTACGGCTTCCCTTTGTGACGCCAGCCTGTCTCTAGCAATAGCCAGTAACCCCTGATGGTTGACCTTATTCCACTTATGCTTCATAATTTTTGTTAACAATGTGGGCAAGCAAACACAAAAACACCTCTAGTACACAAAGCATGCGTGGCTTCACTATCGTAGAGCTTCTCATTGTTATTGTCGTCATTGCCATTTTGGCAGCAATTACGATTGTTGCATACAACGGCATTCAGAACCGTGCCAATGACAGTGCGATACAGTCCGATGTTCGCAACATCTTCATGAAAGTCAGAGAATTAGAGGCCATCAATGGCACTATTCCGGCTGCCGCAGGAGCATCAGGAATCACGGGCATTGATAAGATTGCAGTATCAAAAGGTGCCTACTCAACTGCAACGTACAATTTATACTACTGCACAGGAACGATAGCGGGCTCAAATGCCTTTGGCGTAGGGGCTATGAGTAAGTCTGGAAATAAATATATCTACACCTCAGTTTCAGGACCATCGACATATACAGGCGGGTGGACAAACAGCGCAAATATCTGCCCTGGCATGGGTTTTACTTCCGGCTATGTACACGGCTTTGGCTTTGACGTTACACCTCAAACTTGGAACACATGGATTCAGTAATGCGCCCATCTACATCAGCCCTGAAATCACTAGACATTCGCAGGAGTGGATTTACTATTGTAGAGCTATTAATCGTCATTGTGGTCATTGCTATATTGGCGGCAATAACGATCGTAGCTTTTAATGGCATCCAGGAGCGAGCTCGTGTAAGCGCCGTTTCTTCAGCCCTAAATCAAGCCAACAAAAAAATTGCCGTCTATCAAGTCGACAACCCTGGCCAGTTTCCGACAGACTTGGCAAGCATCGGTATTACTAATAGTGATGTCAGCTACCAATATACTGTCGACAATAGCGCTAGTCCGGCCCTCTACTGTATTACAGCAACCACCGGGACCACTTCATATAACTCAAGCTCAGCCAGTTCAACTCCGGTTAGCGGCGGCTGTCCTGGACACGGCGTTGGTGGCGTAGCGGCAATTACCAATCTTGTCAGAAACCCAACCGCTGCCGTCAATGCAACCGACTGGATTGCAACCGCCTCGACAGGCGGCTCACCAACAGGAGCACGTCTAACCGGACAAACGACACCACTCACCGGCGTCACGACCGTCTACCGCGGCACACTAACAGGTGCGCCCTCAACTTGGTGGCGCGTTCAAAACTCACAACCCGCTCCCGTCACAGCCGGCTCACCATACACACTGAGCGGCTACGTCCGATCAAGCATTACCGGCAACACCGGCGTACTGATTATATGGATGGATGGAGCTGGCGGCACAGTGACAGAAAACGCCAGTACCGGCGTGTCGCAAGCGGCCAACACCTGGGGACGCCGCTCGATCACGGCCACCGCTCCAGCCGGCGCCGTTTCGGCACGACTCCAAGCGTATGCGCCTACCGGACTTGGTGTCGCCGGGGCGACAATCGACGCAACCGGCATGATGTTTGTTCAATCTTCATCACTAACAAACTACGCCGACGGCAATACTCCTAGCTGGGCATGGACTGGCGCGGCCAATAACTCCACATCAACAGGACCACCGCAGTAAAGCGCCCTACCTACCCCCGCGAAATAGCATTAGCGTATTGACGCTCCGCGGGGGCTCACGCATACTGTTAGGTAGTTATGTGGGAAAAAAACAAACAACGTGGCTTCACCATTGTCGAACTTCTCATTGTTATCGTAGTTATTGCCATCTTGGCAGCTATCACGATCGTGGCATTTAATGGCATTCAAAAGCGCGGCAGCGACTCTCAGCGCAAGTCTGATATCGCCGCGATCACCAAGGCATTAGAACTGTACTACATCGACAACGG
>CAMPGV010000053.1 GCA_946885745.1 uncultured Candidatus Saccharibacteria bacterium
TACACTGCGCGCATCAACGGCAGCCAGTTGATCATTGAGGTCGCTCATGAGTGTTTCTTTGAGGTGAATAATACCAATAGCTGGCGCAAACATGATCGAAAATCCGGCACCACCGCCAAGTAAGAGAGCGATGATAATTGATAACGG
The DNA here is from genome assembly GCA_946885745.1 of uncultured Candidatus Saccharibacteria bacterium. The sequence continues at coordinate 148 of CAMPGV010000053.1, forward strand.
CCCCTTCTTCTTGAAGAAGTTTTTGAGCGTAACTTTTTGCTGTCCTTGGCCATTTCCGGGATTGTAGAAGCCATTACTGACCGCTTGCGAGGGGTTCTCCTCGGCGTCCTGAAGCGAATCGCCACTTCCCCATGGCCCTTGAATGACATTTGAGTTTTCTTTATCAAGTAGCTCGCTTGTTTGCTGGTCTGGCGCCGAACGCAGGTTGGCGCGCGAGTCGGTCGATTCACCCCCTCCCTGAATAACACCAAAACGAGGCCTGATCTCAGGCTCAATGTCTGGAGTATGTTTGCGGGCCGGTTCTCCCATAACTGTTGCTTATTATACGCTAGAAGGTTCCATTAGGGTTGGCGTAGCCACTGGTTTGTACCGGCTGGCTGGTGAGCTCAGCGGGTTGCTGCTGTCTTGCCGGGTTGGTGGTGATGAGGCTTTGTTCGCGCTGACTGGCAACGATTTGAATATGAACGTGATTTTGTCCGGCAAAGAATAGCCCCTGTCCAACCGGGAAGTTGGCCAGACGTTTCTTTTCTTCTTCGGTAAGTTTGAAGACATCACTGAGGACGTCTACGGCACTCGATGATTGTTTCAAAAGGAGCTGCATTGATGAGTTGGCAACGATCGCACGTCCCATCTTGCTGCCCATAAAGTCTTCAACATCCTGGGTGATTGTCGTCAGTCCCAGGTAGTACTTACGAGCACGCTTGGCGAGACTAAATAGGAAGTTGGCTGAGTCGTCATACTTCATGAGCTGCCACGCCTCGTCAACGATCAACATGCGCTTGCGTTGGTCGGTGCGCGTGATATTCCAGATATGACTCAAAATGATATACATTGCAACCGGGCGAATTTCATCTTCTAGATCGCGAATATTAAACACCACCATGTGGTTATTGATATCGATATTACTCTGCTGTGAGAAGATACCCGCAAACGTACCGGTGGTGTACTTGCGGAGACGTTGCGCTAACGCTGGGCCAGTGCCACCCATATGGAGAAGCGTGTCGTAGAGGTCGCTAATGGTTGGTGGTGTTGAGTTATGGGTTAGCGGGTCGCTCGTGATACCGGCGCGAGCGTAGGTATCAATCAGGCCTTGATCGAGGTCGGCTTCTTCGGCTGGTGTCAGTGCAGCCATCATCTGCCCTGCTGCGGTCATTTGGCTACCGCCGAGCATAAGGCGGAGGAGACCATGGAGGGTGACAAGGTTGGCGCGGAGAGCGTCATCTGCCTCGTCATTATCTATGACACGAGGAAGATCAAATGGATTAATGCGTGTATCAGAGTTAAGGCTCAGGCGCGTGTAGCTACCGCCAACTGCTTCAGCTAACTTCTGATACTCGTTTTCTGGGTCAATAATGATGACATCTGAGCCAACCATCATACTGCGGAGGGCTTCGAGCTTTACGGTAAATGATTTACCGGCACCAGACTTTGCGAAGACTACCATGTTGGCGTTTTCGAGTGAGAAGCGATCGAAAATAACGAGGCCGTTATTATGCATGTTGATACCGTAGAGGACACCCTTCTCCTGAGTGAGGTCTGCACTCGTGAATGGGAAACTGGTCGAAATAGCGCCCGTATTCATATTGCGACGAATCTGGAGTTGGTCGCTCATCTGCGGGACGGTACTATTAAGTCCCTGCTCCTGCTGTGATGAGGCAACCTTGCTGAAGATCATTTGCTGACCGAAGAGAGTTTCGACCTTATGCTGAACAAAGCTGAGCTCGTCGAGACTATCGGCATAGAGGGTGACGTAGAGGCCATAGCGGAAGAAACGTTCGGCGCCAACTTGGAGTTGGTCGCGCAGCTCCTCAGCATCCTGGAGGGCTGCTTCAAGTCCTGGATCACGAGTACGTCCCTTCTCGCTGTTGATATTCATACTGGCGTTAAGCTGGGTCACCTTCTTTTGAAGGTTACGGAGCACCACCTGGCTTTCAACCGGGTAAACAAACATACTGATATCAAGCACTTCATCGATATTGATGAGCGAACTGAGCCAGCCGGTGTAGATCTGGCGTGGGTAGCCGTAGATATAGAGCGTGCGGCCGTATTTCGTACCAAGACGGAAATAGCTCGAGTGGATTTCGAGACTACTTGGCGCAATCAAATCACGGAGAGTATTGATACCCGTTAAAAATGCCTGCTCAACTTCGGCTTGCTCGCGAGCGCGCTGTTCGGCGGCGATATCAGTTGGATCGAGTTTTTTCTTACGTGCCATTACATGCTCCCCTCTTGCAGATGTGGTCGTGGTGCTTCGCCCTGGCCTTTTTGAACGTATGTCGTAGTGACATTTTCAAAATTACCGAGCGGTTCACGAACAGCGGTGTCGGGGTTGTAGACGTTGTAGTAGAGTTCACCAAGTTCTTTTGTATTTAATTGAACGCTTTTGACGCCAATCTGGAAAAGGCCGCTCGTGACGGAGTCGACACGATTCTTGATTTCATCTTTCGCTTTCGTGTAGGCAGCGGCGTCAATTTTGGTTGCAACGGTTTGTGGTTTCTGGAAGATTTTTCCAAAGAAGCCCTTACCTTGCTCAATGACGTTACTAAGATCACCGCCCGGGAAGTACGGCACGACAATAAAGAAACTTTTATCCATAATGTTAGCCTCTTGACTAAGGATGTCGATAAATTCAATGTAGTCGTCCATGAGGACGTTGAGGAGCATGTTGTCTTGGGCACGGCGAATCGTCACGAGGCGATCGATGTAGGGGCCAATATCGACGCGCTGTGAACGGATAAAGATTTGCACTGGAAAATAGAGGGCGTTAAGGAAGTTCTGGTAGCTATACTCTACGCCCTCACGCTCACGTGAGCTCATGAGGTCGAAGTTGATTGATTTACAGGCGACAACGGCGCGGAAGCTACCGTCATTCATAATCACCATGCCATCACGAATCTCAGAAATGAGGAGGCTGTTTTGGGTGGTGTTTTGAGCAGGTGCAGGTTTAGTTTGAGGCGCAGCTTGTTCTGGCCCATTAGAAACTTGGCTACCGATAGCCCCTTGCGGCGGTACTGGTGATGGTTGATTGTTCGGAGGCACTTCCCACTTCTTTCTTTAGAATTACTTAGCGTAATGAGATGACCACCTCGTCATCGTTCAGCTTTTGCTCCTTCTGCTGAATACGCTTCGCCTCATGCGCGATTGTCTCGATCGACAAGTCGGCGTTATTTGCAAGGTTTATTATATCAGGTGATACCTTTGTTTCGCTAGTGCTTGATGCCGGGGTTGGTGTTGGCTGAGTAGCGGGTGTTGGCGCTACTGCTTGCGGAGGCTGCTGACTTAGTGGCTGCACGACGCTTTGGTGCATCGAGGCTGGGTACGGGTTAAGTGATAGATGTGGTTCGGGTGTGTCGGCTACTGGTTGAGGGGCTGGTGCCTGGAGTGTTGCGTACGGGTCGACGACAACCGGCTGCGGCTGTACCGGTACTGATGCCTGGGTTGGTGCTTGGTTTGCGATACGATCCATGATTTCTTGGCGCCGTTTTGCATCGGCCTGAGTGATCATGGAGTCAAACGAGCGAGCGACTCCCCCGTTGTCGTCCAGGATATCAACAGTTTGCTGCGCTTCAAAAAACGCTTCAGACTGCATGACGCTGTTTGGCTCCGGGCTAGCTACGCCGCGCACTGCCCAACCGCCAGTGTCGACAATATCAGCCAGGTACGATAGGCGTCGCTCGGCTTCAGATTGCGACAGCTCTTTGGTGCGCTGTATTTCAACTGTTTTTGGCGCAGTAATTTCAACGAGTGATTGAATACCATCGGCTACCCAGAGGCGTTTGCGCGGCTTAAGGTAAAACGACACGATTGCTGCCATGTAGATTTCCATCGGCTGGTCTTTTCGGAGCGGGAGTGCAAGGAGGCCAAAGAAAAGAACAACTGGGAGCGGCAGTACCGCGAGCGGTACAAACAGACGACTGAGTCCCCAGCCGAGTGCGATAGCTCCCGCAACGATGAGTAGGTAAATAAACTGCCGGAAACTAAACGGTCCGATTAGCTTATCATCCGCTTCCACATCCTGCGGTACCTTGTAGACTGCCATACTGCTTATAGTATATCAGGCATGGCATTATAAACTAGAGGTCGTCGCGCATCCTGACGAGTAGTGGTTCGACATTTTCTGCCACCTTACCCTTAAGCTCGTCTTCGGTTAAGGCGTAGGCCGCAGCCTTCCTTAGACCGGCTCGCCCGGCTTCGAACGAGGCGATCAAGTTTGCGCTCATGTATGAGGTATCTGTCATGAGTGCGGCTTCAAGTGTACGCTCAACGGCATCTTTATCCATAGTTGCGAGTGATTCGGCTTTAATCTTACCCTTGGCGATATTATCTTGGATAATACCCGTGAGTTTCTCTGGCGATGAAATAGTACCCTTGGCGATTTCATTAATTGTTGCACCACCGAGGTAGAAGGCTTTACTACCGAGGCCGGCCTTGGCGACCGATTCAGAGATAGTCGTGCGGAATTCTGCCAGCTTACCACCGGAGTTACCGACAATAGCTTCGATTTGAGGTATTGTGCCTGTGGCAATCTGCGATTCAATCACTGCCTCACGTGTAAATACATTTTCGCTGGTAAATACACGCTCGTTGCCATGTGAATCACTGACGCGCACCTCTTCGCCCATCGCATGCGCTTGACGCTGTTCTGACGACAGGTTGAAATGCTTAATGATTTGGTGGGCTTCTTCGACTGACTTGCCGTAGTCGCTACGCATAGTGGCGATTGCTGACGCCAGTGAAGAGTCGGCGCCATCAGTACCGGCTATACCACCGGCTCGTGTTTGCAGATCCTGGCTCTTGATCATCGACTCGGCAAACT
>CAMPGV010000054.1 GCA_946885745.1 uncultured Candidatus Saccharibacteria bacterium
TCTCGCGTACGATGAAGATTCACTACTTAAATTCGCCGAAGGCACTTGGAAAGTTGAAAACGGCAAGGTTGTCGATGAAGACGGCAAGACCGTCAGTAAGTTCTACAAAGAGCGAGCCGAACTAAACAAGGATGACAAGTCTGACAAAACGTACAAGGACTTCATCACAGGCTATGGCTTAGTGAAAGAAGCAGAGGAGTCAAAGACTGGCAATGGCACGCTTGATAAGCTTGCCAATCTCGATAACCAGCAGAAAGCAGCTGATCGCGCGTCAACGGCAGTCGACCTCTTGACGGATAGCAAGGAAGACTACAAGAATATTCCTGACTGGGTGAAGGATCGATTCTACAAGGAGTCAGGGTTCCACAAGAAGGATGTTGAATATGCGGCTTCAACAACATATTCAGTAGATGCAAAGATAGATGGATACTTCCGCCCATTGGCAGAATCAGGGGATCGCACGGCACTGCTCGACGAACTCTATAGGGGACGCGTAAAGGGTATCAATGGAAAGTATTTCGCAACATCAACGGTCATCGAGCGTCTCTACGACGAAGGCTTCTTATCAAAGGATGAGCGCAACACGCTTAAGAAGATAGACCTTAACCGTGAAGGCAAACAGATGACCGACATCACTGGAGGCGGAAACGGTTCAGGCAAAGGCTCTGGCAAGAAGGGCGGCGCGGGATATACCGCAGCGGATATTTCGAAATTCGTAAATGGTGGCGGATCAGAGAACTATTCTGCAATTGCAGGTATACTAAAAGCAACACGTTCAAGCGCAGATAACAGTGGTAGTCAGAAAATAAGCTCCCCATCTGTTCAAATACGTGGGCTTCGTGCTATAGTAAATTCAAGAAAGCAATCCACCAAAAAGAGGAGATTGGCCTAACGGCCAGTCTCCTTTTTTGCGTTTGAGGGAAAAATAGGGATGGAAGTAAAAGAGTTCATTGGCAAAGTCCACATTGCCTACAAGGGTAAGGGTGCTCATAAAGCACCCGTTAAAGACACGGACAAATATAAACTCTACTTAAGTGTCGCCAATGACATGCTTCGGAATTGGTCCGAAGATCCAAAGTACAACTGGGATAGTCTCTACGAATTTTACGAAGACACATTCACCGGAAACTCCATAGAAGCACCTACAGGCTTCTGTAAATTAATTGAGCCAGCCGAACTAGAGAATGGCAACTTAAAGCTCGAGCTGAAGCCTACCAAGGTCCGCTATCGAAAGCGCGACAAGAACGCTTACTACGTATATGGTCACAGTCCTCGCACTATAGACTTCACATTTGGCGAGACGCTTACGGATTACGTAGGCGGGTCACTATCATTTGCGTTTGGTACATACGCACCAAAGTTAGTAAACGAAACTGATCCTGTTATTTGCGATAGTCTTCAATGGCTCATATATGCAACAGCAGCCGAGCTCGCACGAAATGACCCAGCAAAAGACGATCAATTTGAACCACTACTGCAATTAGCAAGCGTTGAGTACACGAAGATGACTGACACGGCAAAGGTCGTCATCATGGGCCAGGAAAACAGTATTCAACGCAAGTCAACCGCCTTCAATATTGGCGGGGGGATGAGGTGATATGGCATCTCGTGGACGACGACCAGCCTACTCGAAGACCTTAGATGGATTCAGTAGGGGTTACTTATCATATCTAGACGCACACCGCGCACCGCAAGATTCACTACTCGACATGACCAATATGGATTTGTCACAGAACGGCGTGCCGCGCCCACGACCATCGCTGGTCCGATATGGCTCAAATGCTATTGGAATCATCCGAGGCATTAGACCATTCACTAAAGCATTGCAAGGAATGTCGAAGCCTGAGCAGTGGGAAATATCAATGCAGAATATCGACGGCGTAGGTACTATCTGTATACGCAAAGACGGCAGCCCATGGCAGCAAATCGGCGGGAACTATGATCCGAATGCTTGGACTACATTTGCGCCGATCAATCATCGCGTCTACATCAGCAATGGCGTCAATAAGATGTCTTACTACGACATAAAGACCGGTGCGATCGTATTCTATAATTCAATTGCTACACCAAGTGGCGTCACCCTCTCGCAAGCAGGCCTTGCCGGCACCATCGTTACGTATAGGTATCGAGTCAGCGCTAACAACAATGTAGGCGAAACGGCAGCGAGCTCTGCGCAGACTATCGCAGTCAGTGACTACCGAAATGCGTGGAATCCAACTACACAATCAGTAACGATCACATGGCCAGCAGTACCGGGGGCAACGTCATACAATATCTACGTTGGCACAGCGGCAGGTAACGAACAGTATCTAGGGAACACGACACAGCTCACATTTAAGGACAATAACAAAGCACAACCGAATCCATTTAAGATTGCGCCAGAAGGCAACTCAACCGAAGGTCCAGTATTAAGCACACTGATCGGCAGCGGCGGTCAACTCTACGGAGTTGGCGACAAAGATAATATGTACCGCTTCTGGTACTCAGGCTCTGGTGAAAAGTCCGGTGACTTCTCGCCATACAATGGAGGTGGATGGGTGGATGTGAACCTAGGTGGCGACTCTGTACCTGTTGCAATCAAAGCTTTCCGAACTGGTCAGGGCGTATCAGCAATCACAATCCTCACAAAGGGTGCTGCCGGACGAGGCGAGCTATACCACCAGTCTTTTGAAACACAGATGCTTGGCGACACGGCCATCACATATCCAGTGATTGTTCCCGCAAATGGTCAAACAGGGACGTATTCGTCGATGTGTGTCGTTGAGGCCGATAACTCTCTTATTTACCCAACAGGCACAGCCATCAAAACGACCGGAACCAAAGCCCAAATGGTGAATATCCTTGTTACCAAAAACCTAACCGACACCATTGCACCAGACGTTGCGCGATGGAATCTTGAAGCAATGGACGGAGCGGTCGGTCTTGAATACGAGAACCGTGTATACATGGCGCTTCCAGTGGGCGCGGATCATAACAACGAAATCTGGATCCACGACATTTCTCGCGGTGGAGCATGGATACTTCGCTGGACAGTCCGAGCTGAGTATATGTGGCTATACGAAGACTCGTCCGGACGAACACACTTTTGTGTGCTGCAGGATAATAAGGTATTAGAGTTTACTCGATCCGTAGCAACCTCAGACGACGGTGTGCCATTCCGCACGCGTATCGCAAGCTATACACAGACATTCGACGAATCAGGCCTGCAGATGGCTGCTATCGAAATGATGCGCTTCTTGTTTCTTAGACCCAAGGGCAAAATCCAAATCAATCTATACGGACTTGGGGAGGATGGTGAAGCCATCTCCACAATTGCTGGTGACACGTTCATACCCGAAGTTGTATTTACAGGATTTGATGCAGTAGGGTGGGACACGATGAAATGGGACGAAGCACTTAAGGCTATTCAGTCTTACGGAAAAGCCTTCGTACCGCGACCAATTGAAGTAGATGAGGTGGTTTGTCAGCTAGGCTTCGAGATTATCACCGAAGATGCTGGATGCGATTACGCACTCAACTCAAGCCACACGACCGGACAAATTATTCCGAATCTGTATTACGGAGACGAGTAATGGCTAAACGAATAACAAAGGGTAAGGGGACAAAAGTGAATCAAGAAAATCAAGCAGCGACAGTCGTCGTGCAACCGCAGGCAGCGCCTGTACCGAACATCGACGTCATGGCGTATCGACTTGAGCAAAATGAGCTAGCGACACGAGAGCTCAAGAAGGCAATTTCCGACGAGTTCAAGGAAGTCAGCAAGCAGATAGCTGACCTGGGCAATAACTTTGCGACCAAGGAGCAGTTGCACGATACCGAGACCGACATCAATACCGCAATCACTACAGTTTCCAATCGGGTGAAAGTACTAGAAGACGACAAGCAGGCGGTATTGAAAAAGATTTCCGTCACCTTCGCCAGCGCATTGGTGCTCATGGTGTTGGCCCAGTACGGACTTAACCAGTTTTTTAAATAAAGGAGGGCAATATGTCATTCAGATTCCCGGTAGATAAATTCACTATCTCACAGGGCTTTGGCGGAAACGCCGAATACTACAAACAGTTCGGTCAAGCCGGGCACAACGGCATTGATCTCGCTGTCCCGTCAGGGGCGGAGGTCTATGCGCCAGACGACGCAACGGTCGAGTTTGAAGGATGGGGCAAGAGCCACTCATGGCTAGGCGTCCCAGCGGGCATTAGCGTCTTAATGCACTGCGGTGGATCATACGCAGCAGTCGCTCATCTGCAAAGCACAGTTGTTAATAAGGGCCAAAAAGTAAGCAAGGGTCAACTGATCGGCTACGCAGGAGCCACGGGCGCAGCAACAGGCCCTCACGTTCACTTCGAAATGCTACCGCTCAAGCCAAGCTTCAATAATGGCTACGCAGGTCGTATCAACATTATGCCGTACATTGAGACTACAAAACTCGCTACTGAAGATGTAGTTCGCCAAGCGTATCGTGAAATTCTTGAGCGCGAAGCTGATCC
>CAMPGV010000055.1 GCA_946885745.1 uncultured Candidatus Saccharibacteria bacterium
CTCGATTCGCTCGTCACTATACGGCTTTCGTATAGTTTTTCTACTATATAAAAAATTCTCAGACTACAAAAGACTTACGCATGGATTTATTGAAGAACACCATGGTGCCGATTGCCGAGTAAGATGTTCAAGCAAGTCCAACCAAAGAAAAAACGCCACCAAATGGTGACGTTCTTTCTTTGGTGATCTCACGGGGAATCGAACCCCGATTGTCAGGATGAGAACCTGATGTCCTAACCGTTAGACGATGAGACCAAATTCTGTGCCTTGCGGCTTACGTCTATAGATTCTAGCAAAATCCCCCGCCCCTGTCTAGGTCGTAGCTTGCGGGGCGGTGTCGAGCTTACTGATCACTTCGAGGAGCTTCCGCGGTGTGATGTCAGCCTTGATAAGATAGGCATCGGCGTTGTGCTGCATGGCGGCGCGTGATTCTTCGTCTTGATCGAAATTGGTCATGACGATAACTTTGGTGGTTGGGATGAAATCGTGGTCGCCACGGAGAGCCTGGAGGATTTCGTTGCCACGACGCTCTGGCAGCATGACATCTAGGAGGATAAGATCGTACGGCTTGTTGCGGGCTGCTACGAGGCCGTCATTGCCATCAACCATCCAGTCGACGTCGTACCCTGCCTTTTTGAGGCTGCGAACGTACATTTCACCGATAAAGCGGTCGTCTTCGATGCAAAGAATTGTTTTAATTGCCATGTCTGTCTACTATCCCCTATACATTGCGTGGTTTTTGATCCAGCCGCCCTCGGGCTGCTGTTGGATGAGCTGTTCATTGCTATTATGATTCGCCTGGAGCTTTTCGGCAACCATGCTGTAGTGTGGCAAGGTGACCGTAAAGGTTGACCCTTCCCCTTCGGCGCTTTTTACTCCGATTGTGCCGCCGTGTGATTCAACAATGGCTTTGGAGATGTAGAGTCCGATACCGGTGCCGGCAACCGTCTCACGCGAGCGGTGTGAGCGGTAGAACTTGTGGAAGAGGTTGCTGACGACATTACCCGGCATACCTATGCCATGATCGGTGACGATAAAGTTGACGTTCGATGCGTCGGCGGTGGCTGTTACATTTACGATACCGCCCTCGTTGCTGTACTTGAGTGCGTTATCAATCAGGTTAGACATGACTTCACTGAAGCTAGCACGATCGGCAGCGACGGTTGGTAAATCAGCCGGGATTGCGACAGCGAGGGCGCGGTTTTGAGAGGTGGCGCGTAGCTGCATGTCGTCGCGGATACTGTCGTAAACGTCGGTAAGTGTGGTTTCTTCTAAGTGAACCTTGAGGTGGCGGCGGTCGTAGCGTGAGGCATTAAGAATGTTGTTGATATAGCTGCTAAGGCGATTGGCAGAGACGACTAGGCGTTTCATGAGCTCCACTTGATCGGCTTCAAGCTGACCGTCGAGCTCGTCACCAAGGACATCTAAGTAGCCGCGAATGACCGTAATTGGTCCGCGAAGCTCGTGGGCTGCGAAGGCGATAAAGTCGAGGTCATCATCCTCAGGCTGATAGAGGTCTGTGCGATCAAGGGCTGTGAGTACGACCTCGGCATTACTCCCCTTCTGGTATGATGCGGTGACGTCGTAGATCTTGCGACCTTCTTCGCCAGTGATTTTATTGGCGACGCGCTGCCAAGTCTTTTCGGCTCGAACGGCATGTTCGCGGCAGTCTGCAAGCCAGGTATCGAGAGAGTTTGATTCTTCAAAGAGAAGGTCAACTGCAAGCTTACCTGTCGGTGCGGTGCGTACGGGTGCATTAGAATTACTGAAGCTAATGTCACCGTCATGATTGAGAACGATAAATCCAGTTGCGCTGTTATCGAGCGCTGTCTTCATGAAGTCACTCGTGCTGCTGCTTGAAACGACAGCAGAGCCGTCGGGTGATGATGCCGGGCGATGAGCGGCGAGTTCGTATATTAACTGCAAAACGGGTTTAAACCCGTCGCGCTCAAAGTGGGCGGCATTGGGGTTTGGTGGTGTCACGATAGTTGGTTCGCCCGAGGCGTGCGTGAGAGCGCTCATAAGGTCTTTGAGTGGCAAAAGGAGCTGTGTCATCAGGAGAAGGTTGACGCCGATGGAGGTGCTGAGGACTGCCAAAATGACAATCCAAAACAGAGGCGTCATCTCAACTGCGCCGCTGACAATCAAGGCTCCGCCGACTGCTAGTGTGCCGGCGATCTGCATGACGATAGTAATAAATATGCTGCGGCGGCGGTAGCGAGGCCAGTAGTCACGCACCATGTCAGGCTGCTTCTGGGTATTGTTTACTGCCATGAAACACTCCCGGTGCCGTTTGGTATGGCAGCAATCCAGGTTTGACCGCGAACCAAGGGAATTTCCTTACCCTCGGCGTCTGTAAATGTAATGCCTGTTTTGCGATCAGGTTTCTGCCAGGTGGCTTCAATGGCGGTTCCATTTTGGAAGATGACTGCACTACCGCTGCCGGTTGTGGCGATACTCTCGCGATACCCGTCTTCAAAGATGCGCGTCATGTCGACCTTGAGAGCGATGACCACACTAGGGGTAATCTGGCCATCTTCGCGGTCGGTGTGGGGTGCGCCAGCCTGTGAGCGTTGGTAGGTATTACTTCCCTTGTCGTACGTGTAGGCTGTATTGAAGAGTGGACCGCTGAAGTTAATAGTAATCTGTGTGGCGTTTGGTGTTTCGCTTGGTTTGCCGTCGGTTCGAGCGAAACTGGTGAATGTGGAGCTTGTGTAGCCCTTGGTGGCATTTAGTGCGTCGAGGCGCTCAAAGCTTGTGTAGACGTTGTGAGGAGCGTAGCGGTCGGTGGCACGCCAGTAGCTACTGCCATTTGTAAACTGGTCGATATCTTTGTAGCTGCCATTACGAATCTCGGCCAAGGCTGCAGAACTTCCGCCGACATGGGCGACGCTCGCATCATAGGCGGCAAGCCAGTCGATATAGTACATGCGGAGGCTACGGACAGGTCCAATAAGGAGCGGCTTGTCGTGCTGATGGAGTGTGAGGAAGCGAGTGATACCACCCTCGGCAATGGCCTCGTAGACAACGCCCGATTGCTTAAGGCCTGATTGCGGTCGGGCTTCCGGGCTGTTTTCGATCATGATCGCGGTAACCTGCTGCTTAGTAGCGGCTTCATCAGAAACCTTTTCACCAGTAAGCGGTGAATAAAAGACAGGTGCTGGTTTAGGCTTTGGTGCTGGCTTAGTAACGCTTGTCTTTGGCTCCTCTTTTTTCTGTGAGTTGAGCACGAGAATAGTGGCACCAGCTGCGCCACCCACAAGCAGAACGGCCCCAATCGCAAGTACCCATTTCGGGCGGGTTGTCAGCCATGTGGTGAAGCGCTTCCATGGTGACGTGCTTAAAGAGAGGTTGCTCATGTGGGTAGTATAGCAAAAACCCTTATGCTTTGGTATGGCTGCAAGCCCGGTTAATTAGCGGATTTGGTGGCCGCGCGCTGCCATGATGTCGTATGCTTCTTGGACTTCTGTTGGAATGTCATGATGAGCCTGAAAGCCCTTTTTGGCGTACTTGGCCATGCGGTTAAAATCACCAAGTGTGCGGCGAATTGCCTCACCGCGACCCTGCTTTAGACTGTACTCGGTGAGTGACATTGTCTGATGGCGGGTGATGAATTCCGGACGTGGTTCCGGCCATTTGATTTGAGCGGTAGCTAAGAAACGACGTGACATATAGGGCTTATGGATCAGGATGACTCGCTGAGTCTCAATCCCCTTTTCTTTCAAAAGCTCGACTGAGCGAGTGATGTTTTCGCCCGTATTGGTGGCCGTCTGTTCTCGTAAAATGGCCGACTCTGGAACACCGAGTTGTCGAGCTGCCTGAGCTAGTAGGTCGGCTTCGGTTGTGTCCATATCGGATCGTTGGTAACCACTAAATACAATGAGTGGCGCAAAACCCATGTGATAGAGTTCTGCTGCGTAGTGAGCAAGACCGGTGTCGGTACAGCCACCTACAATCATGACATCGGCGGGTTTCAGCGGTGTTTCATAGGACATGTAGTCCCATATGATCTGGAGTAACTCGTTATCTGTGCGTGGATCTTTAGTCATTGAAGCTCGCGATCGCAGTGTCGAGGCGACGTAAGACTGTCTCTTTGCCGAGAAGTGCGAGTGTGTCATTAAGTTGCGGGCTAAATGGCGCCCATGTAGTGGCGATGCGAACCAGGCTAAAGAGAATGCCCGGCTTTTGGCCAGTTGTTTCAAGGAGCTGATTGAGTGCTTCCTGGATTGCTTCTGGCGTAAACTCAGATGTGGCAAGTGCTTCCCTGGCCTGCGCGAGGAGTGACTGAATCTCGCTGAACTCGAGTTTTTTCAGCTGCTTATTGTCGGTAATGAGCGTAAAATTAACTGTTGGTTCGGCAAAGAAGTACTCGGTCATCATTGGCAAGTCGGCTAGTGTTT
>CAMPGV010000056.1 GCA_946885745.1 uncultured Candidatus Saccharibacteria bacterium
CTCCATAACGGAGATCTTTTAAGCATAAGCTCTATGGCAGCCCCTCGTGGAAGAACTTCGGAACTATTGAGATGTAAGTGATTAGTAACTTGAGCTAAAAAAATCGACACATATGAATGCGGCCACTACGAGTATGGCGTTAATAATAACTAAGAGTTTTACGGATCCATCCCAACGGGCAGAGTTCTTCTTAGTACTCAGTCTCCTCGCCTGGATTGTATAAAATATAAGCAGGATGAAGTTAAGTGTATTAAAAGCTATGTAAAATAACATACTCGTCCAGCCTGCAAACCAGTTATGCTGTTGTAAGTCTGTTACGTATTCGATTAGCCAGATGAAGAAGATAAGAATTTGGAATATCAGAAAGAACTGAAGTGCTTTTAGCAATGCGGATGAATTATCGGATTTGATTTCGGTCATGGCTATATCATACCAAACAAAAAGACCTCCGCAGAGATCTTTCATTCATTGTGCTTATGCTTGGCAGGGGCATGAGGAATCGAACCTCAATCTACGGTTTTGGAGACCAGGGATTGATAGTAGAAAAAAAACTTTTTCTCTTTGCTTGGGTTCGATTTGTTATTCATGCTCGTGCTGATTTTTTGTTTAAATTCAGTACGTTAGACACATCATAACAAACCGACCAGCAAATGTCAATAGTATTCATAAGCAGAATGGCTATTTATGGCGATATTTATTGTATTGCTCCTTTAGGAACGGATCGCTGAACTTCAAATAGCGCATTGTTGTATCAATATTTCGGTGGCCCAGCATCAGCTGTACGCTTCGGATGTCAGCGCCACGTTGGACCATGCCGATCGCGTACGAGTGCCTGAGCAAGTGTATCCACATATCTACCCCTTCGCCGTCAAACCATCGCTTAATACGTTGGCGGACCGTATCGATTGAATACTGATTTCGATTAAACCTTAGTTGAGGAATAAACACATTTCCGTAGGTTCGGCCGCTATCCTCTATGTAGCGCTCGAGCTCTCGTGCGAGTCGTGGTGGGATGTAGACTGGCCGCAACCGATCCCCCTTACCGTAGATACGTAATTCGTCGAAGTGGACCGACTCAATTCGCAGCGTCACGAGCTCGCTGATGCGTAACCCTCCCTCAAAGATTAACGCGGTCATGAGCTTGTCTTGATCGTTGGTCATTTTATCGATCACGCCGTAAACAACTTCGTGAGTAAGCGGTACAAAGTTTAGATCTGGCTCCGGCTTATCGCGCAATTCGCGTGCCGCTCTTGGATCAAACCTTAGATTTGATACTTGATCTGTCAGGACCCAACATAGGAACCATCGAATCATCCGGCGCATGGTGTTGATACTGGTCATTTTATGGCCCTTTTGTGACTGCTCACCGAGGTAGTCTCGGATGTGGTGGCGCTCGAGCTCATCAACTGTCTCGATGCCTTGTTCTTTTAGGTAACTTACAAACTTTCGTAGCAGATAGCCCCTATTTCGGATCGTGTGTACGGCAGTGCCGTCGTCACGAAGCTCTAGTAGGTACAATACGATCAGTTCTGAGATCACACGCGTGTCTGAATCGATCGAAAGCTGTTTGATCATCGGTATAGTCTGTGCGTTGATTGTATGCGGCAGCATATTGCATCTCCATCTCTCCCTCCCTAAGCCGGCATGTATTTGCCCCTATTTCTCTCAAAGTACGCTGTAAATGTCTCACTTTTCTCACGGAGCCTAATGAAATCATTCATTGCTTTAGCTCGTATGAGTCCAGGGATGTTCAGATCGTCCTTGACTTCTACATTCCGCTCATGTATTTTATTGAAATTTAAATTTCTAGTCCTAGTATTCTTATCGGTTTCCTGTGGGAAACGGTTTTGTTTCCTGGAGGAAACGGTTTTAGTCCTACTGTTTCCTGTGGGAAACGGTTGATTTTGCGAATTTTGGCTTGATTCGTACGACAGTTTCTCGGTCTTTAACGTGTAATCTACGTACGTGCGTTGATTCTTAGTCATAAGCTTAATAAAGCCACCTTCGCTTAATTTAGCCAGTCGTTTTGTGATGCCTGATTTCGTCTTGATATTAAGCAGTGGCATGTCGTCGATCATCTTTTGATAGCTGATCCAGGTCATTCCGTTTTCACGAGCACTGCATATTCTGGTATCACGTGACGAGCAGATCTGGACGATCCACTCTAAAATTGCACAATCTACAAGATCCAATCGACTCTTTTCATCTTCGATTTTTTCATTAACATCAGCAACGACACGTTGGTTTACAACGATTGTGTATTTCATTTGTTTGGCCTACCCTAACCATATTAGTTTTGGTAAGCTCTAGCGTTTTAAAACAAAAACACCCTAACGATATGTTGGGCGCTCTTGCGGTTGTATACGAGTCTATATAATACAACGACTGGTTTTATTATGCAACTTATATGCAACAATTACTCATCTTCCACCCGGCGATGCCCTTTCCACCCTCGCTATTATGTCCAAGTCCACCTATTGACTTGCATTATAAACCAAGGATAGTCCAGGTCAAAACATAACCTGGACTATATTGGTACAGTTGGCATGTGAAATTATTTACGAAGCCGGGAACGGATCGCGCGTTATCCATGCCGCACTTGCATAGACGCGCATAGAGCCGCTTGTTGCAGTCGTATTTGAGAACTGCATCGCGCCTGCAGAGTTCACAGTCCAACCCATACGCGTGCCGCTACCCCCAATGACAGCCCCGCCAAACATTTGCGCGTCGGTAGTTGCTCTTGGCCTAAAACCTAGGGGAATAGTCTCCGTCAGGTTCTGTATATCTAGTGATGGTACCCCCTGTGAAGTGACCGTATTTACAGAAAGAGAGACCACGTTACCCTCGCGAACAAGCCTGGCTGTCATGCCATAGCCGATGTTCAATGTTTTGGTAATGAAGGGTAAGCCAGTTTGCGCAGCCGGCAGCCCGTTAAGTCCATAGAAGCTTGCGTAGTCGATGGCCTCTGCGCCAGTAATCCCTCGATTATAGGAGGTGTTCGCAGTAACTGCAGTTGCGTTTGTAGAGATACCGGTAATTAACAATGTGCCACTAGGGGCGGTTGGCTCGGCCGCACCCAGTGCTGTGTCTAGGTATTGTACGGAGCCGTCTGGATTAAGATAGGCATATGTGTTGCGCGAGGCAGGAAGTGTTTTTGTTGTGCCGTTGAACGGAACTCGAATGCCATTGATGTAGGCGACTCCGTTCGTCATGTCGGCGACGAGACCAGTGCTTGTCCAGGCACCGCCATAGATTACTCCATTTCGCGTCAAGTCGTCTGTCACCTGTACGAGGTTGCCGTCGTTTCCAAGCGCGGCTTTGACGGCAGCGGTCTTCATTGTTCCGTTAGGGTTTAAGGAGGTTAATATGCCATCGATGAGACTGTTGGCCCATGTTGTAGTGATATATATAAACACTTGCGTGCCTACGCCTGCCGGATACTCTTGGTCGTTTCCTAGCTTGAGCTCCATCTCGTCTACTGACGATCCGTTGATGATCCCCTTCCAGACCGTATAGCTATCGTCTAAAGGTTCGCCTGTAGTTATATTGACCTTTTGCATACAAAAGATCGCCGCTGTTTCTGTCGGGAAGTTAGCCGGAGTGCTTAGTCCCATTGAATCGACACCTACTTGCTTGCCCGCACCGGTCAATGTAGACATGGTGCCGGGCAAGCCGACCTTCGTAATGAGGTCGGTCATTGCCGCAGTCATGGTTATTTCTCCGTAAAGACTTGCTTGACTGTTACAAGCACGATGTTGACAATCGGGGTGTAAACGCCGAAGATCTCAGGTTGCTCCGTCAGAACCGAGATGAAATAGCCGATTACTGTAGAGGCGGCTAAGTATGCTGCGGTCTTCGCAATCTTGATCGTTTGGTCTTTGCTAATTTTCGATGCTTTCATATTATTTACCTCCAAGGTTAAATACGCTTAATAGCTTTGTTAACATTCCAAGGATTGTTTTAAGTAAGTCGTTATTTTCTTTTGCGATGTCGTGCATAGACTTCGCCTTTGCTTCGGCTGTCGCCTTTGCGGCCGCCTCCTCGGCTGCAATGCGATCGAGCTCGGCCTGAGCCTTTTGTGCAGCCTCTGCGGCCGCTCGTGCCTCAGCTGCCTTGCGTGCTTCTTCTGCTTTTCTGTTGGCTTCGGCGAGCGTTGCGGCAGCTTTGCTCGCTTCGAGCTGTCGTTTTTCGCCGGAGTTTGCGAGGTCTTGGCGTACAAAGTCCAAACGGTAGTTCTTGTAG
>CAMPGV010000057.1 GCA_946885745.1 uncultured Candidatus Saccharibacteria bacterium
CTATGAGTAAGTTTCAATCAGGTAAAGTGACTGTTAAGTTTCTGCTATGGCCAAGTATTATTATAAGTATCATCGGTACGATTGTTTTAACCTTGATCTTGAACATTCTATTTTAAATATAGTAGATAGGCATTTTGTTGGCGTGTCTGATATGTAACGCAATACGGCTACCTCTCGGTAGCCGTATTGCGTTTGCCATGTAATCATCTACCGTGACTCAAGGCGCTGGACTGCCTCGGTAGCCCGGTTGGCGTCACTTTGCGCTTGACCTGCTTTGTCGAGTGCCCAAATGGCTAGCCCAAGTGAAAGGATAGCTCCTATGAGGGCAAGGGTTGCGAGGACCTTTGAAACTTGCGCACTCGAGTGTGCGTCGTGGACGTCACGGCGCATGTGATGGATGTTGTCGTAATCGTCTGGCATAGAAGTACCTCCTTCTTATGGTTGTAAGGATGAGTATACGGTTCGATTGTCGTATCAGCTGTGAGAATTCTAACTATAGGTGTGGAGAGTGACTATTGTTTACGACTACGACGACGTAATGGCGTGGTTTGTGTACGGGTGGCAGCGCGGACGCGCCAGGCGAGAAGACTCGTGAGCCCGACTGTAAAGATTGTTGCTGTCACGGTAAACCATTGCGATGCCGCATGGGGAAGATTGCTGTTAAACTCCCACACGACGCTGCCGATAATACTGTAAAATGTGGCAATCATTACTGCGTAAAGGATTCTGTCAACAGTCTGTTTGATGTTTGGTAGGAATAAATAGACAAGTGCGGCGACAGTAAAGGGTGTGAGTATGTAGCCTACAATCATTGGCCAGAGCGATTCGGGTGACACGTACGCGTCAAGATTGCGTAGGAACATGTAGAGCTGATTAAGGATAAACGCCGCAATCAGCAGGTGCTTTGCGGGAGTATTGAGGGTCGAGTGTTTTGCGCGACGAGTGAAGTAGGCGAGGCCTGCTGTTAGTATGAGCGTAGCGACAGGAATGCTAACGAAAAAGATCTTACCCCATGGATACGAGAGTTCGCCAGTGGTATCACCCAGGGCAAAGCGGAGCGTGAAAAGAAGTTCATGAACAAGCGTGGCAAAAATAGCGTAGAATACGCCGTTAAAGAGTGCGACGTCTTTTGTGCGTTTACGGTTGAGGGCATACCCAATTAAGAAGCCGCCCCCCAGCAAGAAGAGGAGTCGGAAGTAAATAAATACCATTGAAGGGTCGTAGATAAAGCGCTGATTTACGTAGCCGCTATAGAACCCGGCAGCACAACCTACGATTACCAGGATAATACCCGATAGGGTTAAAAGTTTTTCAAGGGGCGTGGACTTTTTAATGGTTTGTTTTTTGCTCATTTGCATTAACAATAACAGTATCGGTAACGGTGGTCAAACCTTTTGTGGCTGATGGGTGATGCGAGGTGTATGCATCCGATGTTTAATAGAGTACCTGTTGTAATTACTTTGTCTATGAATCATGTCACTGCTCAGGCTGGTGTATGGCGTTACTATAAACAGGTATCAACTGTAACGTGATGAGGAGATGATATATGGGTACACAAAATCGAGGATTTGCATCAATGGACGAAAGTAAGCAGCGAGAGATTGCAAGCAAGGGCGGAAAAGCTCAGTCTCGTGAAGCAAAGGCAGCAGCCGGTCGCAAGGGCGGTGAGGCTCAATCGCGTGAAGCAAAGGCAAAGGGTGGACGAAGTAACGGCAATAACCGTTAGAGTCGTCTACTAGCTCCCATATAAAACAGCCGCTACATGCGGCTGTTTTATATGGGCACAGACTACGAGTGGCGAGGTGGTTATGACTTTGCTTATGCTTAACTTTGCGAGAAGGTACCCGATACTTTATACTGATAGTAAATATGTGGGCAAAAAATAAACAACGCGGCTTTACGATTGTCGAACTTCTCATTGTTATTGTGGTAGTTGCCATACTGGCAGCTATCACAGTCGTGGCATTCAATGGTATTCAGAACCGATCAAAAAATGCCAAAACAGTCAGCGCTATTTCTGCCTGGTCAAAGGCGATCAAGCTTTATAATGCAGACACTGGATCGTGGCCAACGGTACACTCTTGTCTTGGCTCATCCACGACATACGTAGGGAATAACTCACAATGCTGGAATAGCACTACCTGGGTTGTGAGTACGACATTTACCAACCAGCTGGCGCCGTATATGAATGGCTTTCCTGAGCCGGATACGACAGACATAGCGGAGGCAAATACTCCTAGGCGCGGGGCGTTGTACCATACGACCAACAGGGATATTTACGCGGCATTTACAGGAATCACTACTTGTCCAGATGTAGGTCTCCGAAATACGACTACGACTACGGAAGCTAACGGTATCTATTGTATTTACACGCTCGACTAGAGGTGTTTACGCTAGTTTGATGTAAAGCGCTTTAGAGCTTTTCTGTTTTGCCAGTTTTGGTCTGGGAACATGTCAACTAAAGTGACGACATCTATGCTGACTTTATCTTCAATTTTTATATCAAAATTCGCCTGCTTAGTGATGTGTGGAATGAACCCGTCACGTGTAAATTCAGGGTTGTTGAAAACGGCACCATGCTTTTCAAGAATATCGACTAGTCTATCGTGGAGCGCCTGAAGCTCTGGTGTGTTTTTGAGTAGCCATACGTCGGTTGCGCCTAGTGCACCTTCGTTTTGCACGTAGGTTAGTGTGTAGGGCCATGTGTCGAGGTATGCCTCGAGGTCGGCGATTAATTGATCTGTAACGTCTACGGCAAATGTATCAGCCAGCGTGACATGTGGCGGCCACTCGGTCATGTGAAAGACTTCGTCTTTATCTACTTGCTGAAAAAATTGTACGAGAGTGTATTTTTGAGAATATTCCATGGTGAGTTTAGAATGCGAGAAAATCGCGGAGGCCTTTCGTGTCACGTAGTTTGTTGTATGATTCAATGTCTTGTTCCTGGGAGAGTTCAGCTCGCGTCAGGCCACCATAGCCTGCTGGTTCAAATATCTTATCCCAGCCGTAGCCACCATGTCCGCGAGGGGCTAGTGCGATAGTGCCATCAAGTCGTCCTTCGAAAAACTGCAGGTTCTGACCGTTGTAATAGCCGTAGATGACGGAGCCGTATGCTGATCGATCTTCAAAGCCGTCGAGCATGCGGCACATGTTCTCGAGCCCGCTTTCCGCGTCAACGAAAAATTTGACGAACGGACCAGGTAGACCATTAAGGGCGTTAAAGCTAAGAGATGTATCTTCAACTAATACGGGCTGTTTGATGAGATCGTATGCTTGTCGTACCTTATGCTCAATAACAACCTTTGGGTCGGCTGACTGAATCTCATCTAAATCTATTTTTTGATGATCAAGCTTAAAGCCAAGCGACTTCGAAAGGTAGTCGATTTTGTTTTGGTTGCCAGAGATAAATACGGGGAGCATAACTTTATCTTACTATGGTTGGCACGATAACCCCCCATCCATTAACTCTCGGTAACCTGATATGGCTGAGATAAAAGGCTAGCTAAAATCTAGGTCTGCAGTTGCAAAGGTGACGCTAAATGCTCTGCACCAGATCACGACTGTTTTATAATCCTTATAATTTGACGGCAGGGTGTATTCCTGCGCGCCCTTGGTAGACTTCAATGCACCAAGTGAAGCATACTCACCAAGTTCTTGACCTGCTGGATTTGGTGAAAGGTACACAAATAGATCTGGCCCCTGAGCTACTTCAAAATCTTCGCTAAACGATAGAGTAGGGGCGCTCTGGCTCGCGGTAATTTTAGTCGTGCCTCTTCCCCAATGTATATCATCTACCCCTTGGAATGTTCCGGTGTATACCATTTGTTCCGGTGTATTCTGCCGCTCTTTGATTGGTGAAGGGCTCAATTCTTGGGTTACGGTGACCGGAGGTTTTTCGTTTATATTTTTAATAACAAAAATTGTCAAACCCAATAAAGCTATAGCTACTATGGCCAAGATGACAATTCCTGCGGTTTGTTTATTCATGTATTTATTATATCAATTAGTATGCGTGGACCACATAC
>CAMPGV010000058.1 GCA_946885745.1 uncultured Candidatus Saccharibacteria bacterium
CTGACCGCCGATCTCGTCAAGGCATTTGGCGGCATTGACGGTATCCTACTTATCGTGGCTCTCTCTGTTGTCTTCGTCATTTTGTTACTCGTTTATCGTTCGATTGCGTTACCGTTCATCGTACTGCTCAACTCCGTCTTTGCATTATGCGGCGCTATCCTTATCGTCTACCTGATGGCAAAATGGGGATGGATCCAGCTCAACGGGCAAAGCCAGGGTATCCTGTCAATTCTTGTTATCGGCGCCGCAACTGATTACTCACTTCTCCTCGTGGCACGCTACCGTGAGGCCCTGACACACATCGAATCAAAGTGGCGCGCTATGTTCGCGGCTTTCAAAGCCGCCTTCGAGCCAATTGTCGCTTCCGGACTTACCGTAATTGTCGCACTGTTGTGTCTGCTGTTTTCTGACCTCAACTCCAATCGCAGTCTCGGCCCCATCGCGGCGACCGGTATCGTTTTCTCGCTTCTCACTACCTTGTCATTTTTACCAGCCCTCCTCGTGACGTTTGGTCGCGGCTCATTTTGGCCAGCGCGTCCGAAATACACCGCCAGCACTACGAGTAGCGACAGCCAAGACATCAGCCGGCTCTGGCAATGGGTGGGTGGCCTTGTTTCACGACGGCCACGCACTATTTGGATTGCTACCATGGCGCTCCTTCTTGTGGCTTGTGCAGGCATCCTCCAGCTCAAAGCAAACGGTGTTCCACAAACCGATCTTATCCTCACTCAATCCGAAGCTGTCGACGGCCAAGCAGCCCTAAAGCGACATTTCAATTCCGCCATAGGTACCCCAATGGTCGTTATTACGACACCAGAGAAACAGGCTACAGTCATCGATACGCTCAACAATCTTGACGGTGTCGATACGGTCAGCGTCTACACCGGCCGAGATGGCCGACCCGGCCAGTCGACACTACCAGCAAAAGTTGTTGACGGACAGGTATTAATCAATGCATCTCTTGCCACTACAGAGGCCGATTCAGACGAAGCCGAGGCCACTGTTACCCAAGCGCGCACTGCTCTTGCTAGTGTTGACCCGCAGGCGCTCGTTGGCGGTACGACAGCCGTTGCACTCGACACCAACGTCACAGCAACAAATGATCTCAAGAAAATCATCCCGATCGTTCTCGCAGTCATCTTCCTGATCCTCGTCTTACTGCTGCGTTCGATCGTCGCGCCACTCCTACTGATTATCACGGTCGTGGTTAGTTATGTTGCCACCCTGGGCGCTTCAGCACTTGTCTTTAATACTATCCTTGGCTTCCCAGGAGCCGACGCCTCAGTGCCGCTCTTTGGCTTCGTATTCTTAGTGGCACTTGGTATCGATTACAATATCTTCCTCATGACGCGCGTTCGCGAGGAGGCAAAAACGTTCGGCACGCCGCAGGGGATTATCCGTGGCCTCGGCAAAACCGGTGGAGTCATTACTTCGGCAGGCATCGTACTAGCCGCCACATTTGCTGCCCTTGGCGTGATCCCGATTCTGTTCCTCGCTCAACTGGCGTTCATCGTGGCGTTTGGCGTACTGATTGATACTATTATCGTACGCTCACTACTTGTGCCGGCCTTGTCATACGATATCGGCAAGTTTATTTGGTGGCCATCAAAACTATGGCGCCGCAATGAACACAGCTAAACCTGCGTTCATTGTTTGTAATTATACGACTTACATGTCATTATAATTTTATACCTCAGTCTATCGATAGGGGAAGTGATGAAGATCGGCATCGTCGCCTTGTCATTCGGCAAGGTTGACCGACGCACAGCAGTTGATCCAGTTAATAATGCTCTTAGTAGTTACGTCAGGGAGGCTAACAACCAGATCACTACTTGGAGCCTCACGAGCCAAGGAGACACCAGGCACAGCGGATACACGGAAACACTCGTGGTGGCGCAGCATGAAATTGCCGCCTACCTAAGTGGCGACCCAGAGCTAAACCTGAGGATCGTGACAGATGCACACGCAACTCGCAAGGGAAGTGGCCGCATCTATCTCGACAGTCAGGACGTTCTCAATGAAGCATTCCGTATATTCAGAAAGGAAGATATCTATGAAGTCATAGTCATCGCTCATCCCTTTCTACATTCGTGGATGGTGCGACGGCTCGTCCAACAAGCGGGATTCATTATTCACCCGTTTAAGGTAGGCCGAGATGTAAATTTTGACTCCAGTCGTAACAACTTGCAGTGGTGGTGTCGTGGCCGTGTCCGCTTCCTTCTCTATCTCATGATACAGATGGCTGGTAGAGTAATTGGTAAGGATTTTCATGGTATTGGTGAACGACACGGTTCATTGACGTAATCCAGCACCATCCGCCCGCACATCGCGGTCGAAAAGAGCCCAACCCTCTGCGGTTGAAAGCCATTCGTCCGTTTGAAGTGCGGGCTCTTTTTGTACTTAGATAGGCCAGTCAAAGCTCAGTCTACTATCAGGGGTGAGAGAGCGTTTTTCATGCTATAATAAGATGTAATTACCACACACTTATTAACACAAAATACATAGGAAGAAACATGAACCCAAACGACACAATCGTATTTAGTACGACATCTACTGTCGCGCCCCTCGTGCTTGGAATACTTGGCTGGCCCAACCTCATTCCCGTTATCCTGATTGCGACTTTTATCACCTTTGGCTGCCTGTATATCGTATTCAAACGGCGCAACCAATCATAAGAGATACCATCGTCTATGTATATTCTTTTAGCATCGTATATGCTGTTTGTTTTTGTACGAATGGTCTATCAAATTGCGACCGGCTTCTTGTATGTTGCACCCGCTAAAAAGCAAACCCGTCGTGGCTACTGGCCACTTGTCAGTGTTGTCATACCAGCATGGAACGAGGAGGTGGGTATTGTCAAAACATTGAAGTCAGTCATGGCGAGCACCTACCGCAATATAGAAATCATCGTGATAGACGACGGCTCAACCGACAGTACAATCAGACGCGTCAAGCGCTACAAGCAGCGCTATGACCGCGAAAATAGTCGCATACACCTTATCAGCCAAGACAATACCGGAAAAGCCGCTGCGCTCAACAAGGGGATAGCGAAAGCATCAGGCGAACTAATCGTCACTCTCGATGCCGATTCCTACCTCGCGCCAAAAAGTATCGCAGAGCTCGTCAGGACAATGGCCAATCCAAACTATGCAGTCGCTATCGGCGAAATTATTGTCGGTAACACGAAAAATTTGATTGGCCAGATTCAGCATTACGAGTACCTTATGTGCTTTCATTTTAAGCGCGCTCAACATATGTTTAATTCGGCGTACATCTTTCCGGGTGCCTTAACAGCCTTTCGGGCATCGGTCCTCAAAGAGATCGGGGAGTTTGCAGCCTACTCGAGCACCGAAGATCTCGATATCTCTATGCGTATCAAAGCAAAAGGCTACCAGGTGGCCTACGTCGACACTGCCGTTTGCATCACCGAAGGCGCCAGCTCGCTGCAAAGTCTCCTCAGTCAGCGAATCCGTTGGCGACATGGGTTTATCAGCTGCGGGCTGAAACGAAGCGATTTTGTATGGTCGACCAAAAAGGGACGCTACCTGTCATTCGTTGACTATCCGCTAGCAATCATCGGTATTTTCGAGGTACTCTTATACCCACTTATTATTACTTTCGTTCTTTTACAGCTCATTGTGCACATGGTGGTTCCGCTTGCCGTACTATCGTATCTTCTACTTGTCTTCATCCTCTATTTACTTAGTAACCTACGCGACGACACTCATGTGTCGCCGCCCAAGGCGGCCCTTATGCCACTCGCCCTGTCAGTCGTCACACTGATTGAGTACATTGCGCTCCTCGTATCCCTGTATCGAATCGTTCGAAAACAGCAGCCTACCTGGACCGCCTGGAATCGCAGGGGAGTATAAGCTTGAAAAGCAAAATGGCTGCCCTCCGAAGAGGACAGCCAACCGTTCTCGGTCAACGAGCCTAGAGATCAGGCGGGTGTCGGCTTTACGACAGAGTACCAATCCCAGTC
>CAMPGV010000059.1 GCA_946885745.1 uncultured Candidatus Saccharibacteria bacterium
AACCTTGCACTAGAAATTAACTCGCTGGATCGTTCTACAAAAAGCACGCCGTCACAGAATAAATCTGCTCCGACTCCTTGTAGGCACACAATTTCAGGATCTATTTCACTCCCCTCCCGGGGTTCTTTTCACCTTTCCATCGCTGTACTAGTTCACTATCGATCGTATATTATATTTAGCCTTGGCTGGTGGTCCAGCCGGATTCAGACAGGGTTTCTCGTGCCCCGCCCTACTCGATAAAACACGTATAAGGTCAGCGTCGTTTTCGCGTACGCGGCTTTCACGTCCTTTGGCTAGTCATTCAAACTATTCTGCTAACCACGCCGATTTTTTACCTTATTAGCTCAGTGATAGCTGGCTATCGCAAATCAGATACCTCTAGTAAACTAAAGTTCTCTGACTTGGTCTCGTGTTATATCACAACCCCCTACAAGCATTGGCCTATCAGCCGTATCTATCTGCAAGCAGATAAAAACTTGTAAGGTTTGGGCTCTTCCCGTTTCGCTCGCCACTACTCCGGGAATCGTTATTTACTTTCTCTTCCTCAACCTACTAAGATGTTTCAGTTCAGTTGGTTCCCGCCAAACTCCCTATATATTCAGGAGCAGGTGACACGACATGACTCGTGCCGGGTTTCCCCATTCGGATATTCCTGGATCAATGCTTGTTGACAGCTCCCCAAGACTTTTCGCAGTCTTCCACGTCCTTCATCGGTAATATACGTCTAGGCATCCATTGTGTGCCCTTGAGTACCTTTTTATGCATTGACTTAACTAGTAATTGGAAAATACCAATTATTTCGTTGCCGTCAATCTTTAAAAAAAATTTTCTTACTTATCAAATTGTTAAATTACTGCGTCCTCACACTTGAGAGCACATTTCGATTCATCCTTGGCGGATGCTCCTCGTCTGCACTCAAGCTTTCCCATCGTACCATTCAGCCTCGCATGCTGTCTAGTAGTTTTTTGTTGTCTTTTTTGCGATAAAAAATACCTCTGTTACGACTGATTTTTTACCACATCGCCAGAGGTTCGTTTTGAACATTCGCTTAACTTCTTTTAACTATACTCGTTCATACGGACTTTTGCAATAGGTTTTGGGGATTTTATTTATGAAATCCCATTCCCCGTACAATCCCTTGAGGCATCGACGTTAGCGCAGATAGACGCGTACTCCTAAAAGTACGCTCCCATGGGCTCGTCTTATCTGTTAATAGGTCGGTCAATATCATGCCTGCCACAGTTCCGTTGGTCATCCCCCACTTCCGAAATCCGGTTGCCGTATAGAGATTTTTTGAAAATGGATAGAGCTTACCGATCAGTGGCATGTGGTCATATGCTATGTAATCCCACGTTGACCACTCATACTGAATATCGGTCAGGCCGAACTGCTCACGAGCATAGTTGGCTAAAACCTTATACCGCTCACGAGCAGAGCCGCTCATTCCCGCAAAGTGTCCTTCGCCACCAACTAGTAGCCAATGTTCGTTATTAAAAGTCGTCGGCAGGATGGAGCGGGTCGGGTTGCCTGTATTTATATACATACCCGGCATCGCCCGCTCAATGCGACCGGCAACTATATAGGAGCGCGCCGGGTATTCCAACAGGCCATAGGCAACATGGTCTTTAATAGGGCTCGGCACATTTGTTGCAAGAACCACCTTATTTGCAATTACCCTACCACCGGGCGTATGGAATGTCACGTGTTCACCGTCATTAACCAGGCTAACATTAGTGTTCTCAAAAACATAGCAGCCGTCACCATCGACCGCCCGAGCCAAGCCGTGCAGATACTTAAGGATGTGAAACGTTGCTTGATCCTTAAAACGCACCGCTCCTCGCATATCAATGCCAAGCGGCATTGTCGTTTCGTATGTCGCCGGCAGTCCGAGACTAGCCGCATCAGCAGCTTCCTGCCTCAGACTTGCGATCTCATCCTCATTGTCAGTAAAGACGTAGTTATCCTCGCGACGCCAGTCGCAATCAATATGTTCGCGTTGAATAATTTCTTCAATTTGTGTAATTGCGGCTTGATTAGCTTCGCCGTAAATTTGCGCCGCATCGCGACCAAACTTCTCAATTAATCGCGAGTATGTCTCGCCATGCTGCGACGTTACTTTTGCCGTCGTATGGCCACTAACGCTATCACCGATCCGATACTTCTCAAATACGGCGACCTTAACACCGCGTTGTTTCAAAAGATACGCCGTGGTGAGGCCAGCAATGCCTGCCCCCACCACGGCGACATCGATTGAAAGGTCATGGTCCAATACAGGATACTCGGCTGGAGTGAGGGTGTGTAGCCATAATGAGCGGCCTTTTGATGGATAGTGGACCATACCCCTACAATACTTACGTCGCTATAAGTAAGCTGCGAAATATCTTACATTTTTCAGACAAACAAAAAAGCATTTCCTGAACTGGTGGGCGATGAGGGATTTGAACCTCCGACCTCGTCATTATCAGTGACGCGCTCTAACCAACTGAGCTAATCGCCCATACATTCAGAAAATGCTTTCTTGCATGTGATCAATTCATGGTGGGCGCTGAGGGGCTCGAACCCCCGACCCCCTCGGTGTAAACGAGGTGCTCTAGCCAACTGAGCTAAGCGCCCGCGTCCATGATTGATCTTTCGACTTGTAAGGTACGTTCTTGGTGGAGTGTCCCAGACTTTCGCCTGGTTCACCCCATATGGTGGAGATACAGGGACTCGAACCCTGGACCCCCTGCTTGCAAAGCAGGTGCTCTAGCCAACTGAGCTATATCCCCATGAATGCGAACTTTCCTATTTTAGCGCAAAAATCGCACGATGACAAGAGGTGAAACGCTGCTTTTTCAATAAGCAAAAACCTCCGATATCTCGGAGGTTTTTCACATTAACAATTTAGTTGTGCATACCATCTCAGTCCGCGTTGAACTTAGTCTTGTTCCATAAATGGAACCGAAGTTATTGTGTAAGTTCATCACAACAACAAGACCGACCTAGCTTCAGCAATAGATTACTCGTATTGCTGGCATAACTCTCCCTAGAAAGGAGGTAATCCATCCGCACCTTCCGGTACGGATACCTTGTTACGACTTAACCCCAATCATGCCCCCCACCTTAGGCCGACGAATCGGACTTCGGGTGTTGGTGACTTTCATGGTTTGACGGGCGGTGTGTACAAGACCCGGGAACGTATTCACCGCAGCTTGCTGACCTGCGATTACTAGCGATTCCGACTTCAAAGAGGCGAGTTTCAGCCTCTTATCCGAACTGAGACTAGCTTTGATGCGATTTGCTCCACCTCGCGGTTTCGCTGCGCATTGTACTAGCCATTGTATCGTGTTTCTAGCCCAGGACGTAAGGGAAATACTGACCTGACATCATCCCCTCCTTCCTCCCCGTTACCGGGGCAGTCTGAATAGAAAAATACAACTATTCACAAGGGTTGCGCTCGTTGATGGACTTAACCAAACATCTCACGACACGAGCTGACGACGGCCATGCAACACCTGTCACTTGGTTCAATAAAGCACTCTCGTCTTTCGACAAAATTCCAAGGATGTCAAACCCTGGTAAGGTTCTTCGTTTATCATCGAATTAAAGAACACGATCCACCGCTTGTGCGGGTCCCCGTCAATTCCTTTATGTTTTAGTCTTGCGACCGTACTCCACAGGCGGGATACTTAACGCGTTAGCTTCGCTACTGAAGGGGTCGATACCTCCAACAGCTAGTATCCATCGTTTACGGCGTGGACTACCCGGGTATCTAATCCGGTTCGCTCCCCACGCTTTCGTGCCTTAGCGTCAGAAATGGTCCAGTAACCTGCCTACGCCATTGGTGTTCCTTCTTATATCTACGGATTTCACTCCTACACAAGAAATTCCAGTTACCTCTACCATTCTCGAGTT
>CAMPGV010000060.1 GCA_946885745.1 uncultured Candidatus Saccharibacteria bacterium
CGTGAGCATATTGCTTCGCTGATCAATACGCTTGCCTTGGCATATTTAGGCGCCTCGCTTGTAGGTATTTTGAGCCTAACGATCAACTATCAAGATTCACTGCTTTTCATTCTCAATAGCGAATTAATTAGCGAAGAGATTTTACGGACAATTATTGCTAGTACGGGCCTAATTTTAGCGGTACCACTCAGCACGCTACTTACCGTATATATTCTGACACGGCGCCGCTAGCCGGCGTAATCGTCAAAGGCGGTCGTGAACTGCATCAAAAATGGATCAGAGTAGAAAACCTTATAGTCTGATAATTTGTAGCCCTTGTTGATGAAGAACTGTTCAACATCATCTTTGATATCAAGAAGGTTTTGTTGGTGTTCTTGGTCAGTTTCACTCGCGCGCTGCTGGATGAGCGGCGTAATAACGATGGTTAATTCTGTCGATTGACCCTCGGGGAGTGTGTATTCGATTTTGTATGCAGGCGTTACCTCAGGGAGATGCTGAGTAACGGGAAAGGTTTTATAGTGCGGATTGGTTTTTGCGCGGAGGCGCTCCTGCTCTTCTTTGGAGAGCTTATCGTATGGTATATAGGTGGCTCGAAACGTGTGACGGGTCTTATGAGTTTCGTCACTATCCTTTAGTCTGACGTTATCAATTGTCAGCGCGTAGGTTGTTGTTTCGTCAAATGCCTCCCCCGGCTCGAAGCTGACGATGTTGTCCTTGAGGGTTAGCGTTCCGCCTACCGACGGCGTAACCGTCATCTTTACGTCATTTGGATTTGTAGGAGTGTCGCTCAGAGTGAAGCGTATCAGTGTTGAGCTAAGGGCGACTTTACCGGAAGGGTCTTGTTTTGTGACACGGAAGCCCGAGTTGAGGATGTAGGCGATAACGCCAATAGCAACCACTAACAGGCTAAGGCCTATAAGGATGATAGTACGGTTTTTCATTAGTTTACTCCTCCAAATGCGTGAATTAGTGGGTTGGTGCGGTAATTGTCGATTGTGCGCGAAGCGACCGAGTCATTAAGGTTACCTTCAATAGTGGTGATGCTGTTACCCTGAACTGAACGAACGAGGCCAGTGTGGGTGCGTGAGCCGCCGTCATTAAATATGATAATGTCGCCGGGTTCTGGGGTTTGGCTGCTGTCATCTCGCAGGAAGTAGTTTCCCTTGTGCTTTGTAGAAAGATAATCATCAAGGCTAAAGACATTATTAATACGCCAGCCACCGTTTACGCCATCGGTGAATGGTTTGCCTGCTTTGTTGTAGACCCAGCTAACAAAATCCGCACACCACTCTTCGGCGTTTCCTTCGGTATATTCGGCACACTGACCTTCGGTTGAGGTACGACAGCCCTTCGTGCCAAGCTTTAGCTCCTGTTCAGCGATTTCAATAACCGTACCGCCAGAGCCTGATGTGCTGCAGCTCGATGAGCTTGCTGTGCCGCCACCTAATGCGGTATAGAGCTTAAATATCCCTACCTGGTCAGTAGCTGGATATGATAGTGAGCCGCCATCACTTTTAATTTGACCCCATGTATTTGGAGCGGCTGTGCGTGGGTCGCGTTTTTCGTCGAAGAAGTTCATGACATACGGAGACCCTTCGTAGCCCTCTTCGGCGCCGGTAAAGCCCAGATTGACAGCTTGCTGGGTGTAGACTGTTGCGCGGCCGTTATACGAGAAAGCGACGTCCTTAATTTTACGTGCATCGGTATTTTCGTACTTGAGGGGTATGTTTTTGATTGATGGATAGCCAAATGAGTACTGATTTTTTAACTTCTCAGCAAGGTTATTGAGCTGATCGCGAAAGCCGTCGGTTGAGACAGGACCTGGCGGATAGGTGATGCCGTTCACCGAGTCACTATAGAACTGGAAGATACCCTGGCCATTACTCGGGTTGACGACGCGATAGGTTGTTTCGCGGTAGTGGATAGCGGCAAGTAGCTGCCATGGCACATCCTTTGCTTTGCCAACTTCTTCATAGAGCGCCCTATGCTCATTGGCGCCTTCGGCAGCAGCGGCCACGATATCACTACTCGAGGCCTGTCCGAGTGAGGTGCTTGTGCTGGTTGCGGAACACGCAGCAGCGCTTCCCCCTGCAAAATCAATATTCTGGGCGCTGTAATCGGCTTCATTAAGCCCAAATGCTGACACATTGGTAGTGAAATACGACAGCGTAAAGCAGAGCGCGAGAGCGGTCACTAGTAATCGGCGTCGTTTGATTAGCGGCATCCTGTTGCTCCTGCTGCAAAAGTTTGATTAGCCGGCCGTGTCGTGACGGTAAGCGGGTCAATTGTATTACCAGTCGAAGGATAAAGCGGCGGCTTGGCGGTGTCGATTTGCCAATGGAGGTGATCGCCTGTGCTGTTACCAGTATTACCAGACACGGCAATTTGCTGACCTTTTGAGACTTGGTCGCCTGCTTTAACCGTGACCGATGAGTTGTGAGCGTACTCGGTCCACTGACCATTACTGTGCTTGATAAGAACGGCCACACCGAACGTTGGGAGGCCTGGTATCTGACCTGCGGTTTCAACAATACCTCCGTCGGCTGCGTACACAGGTGTACCGGTCTTGGCGCTGATATCGACTCCATAATGGAAACCATCGTGCGCACTTGGTCCGTAGCAGCGAGACAGTGGTGCGGCAGTCTTGATAGGCCATGCGTATTGACCTGTACTATTGCCATCGCCCTGGGCGGATGTAGGCTGTACAACAGGCTCATCATCCATTGCTTCTTGCAGGGTCTTATCCATAGTAAAGGCACGGAAATACTTTGATTCTGCGCCTTGGTAAGTATTTTGCATACAGGCTGCGCCGTCGCCGGCCTGTGCTGCACCAGACTCGCCGCTATCAGTTGATCCGGCACTTCCCCAGCCCGCTTCACGGTCGACGCATTCGTCGAGCCAGTTCTTATAGGCCTTACCGTCAGCTGCGTTGCCGGTATCATCAATGAAGTTGTTGTTAATCATATAGTCGAGGACTACGTCAGTATCAAGGTTCATTTCTTCGCTGCTCATGACGTAGCGAACATTACAAAATACATCGGCAGCAATTTCGAGCTTTTCGTAGCCGCTGTCGGCACACTGCTCAAATCGCTCGGGGTTGTAGGTGCCGACGGCGTTGGCTGACGGTAATAGTCCCTGAAAAGCGGTACTGAAAATAGATGGCACAGCCGCGACAGCCCCTGTTGTGCTGGCGGACGCCTTAACCGTCACTGGTGCAATTGAGCGTGCGAGCGAGCCGAGGAATGAGTACTGGTTGTAGATATTGAGAGGTTCCGAGGCAGCATCTTCCCGGTCGAGCGCTACGTAAAAATCTTTTGTGCTGTTATTTTGCGATAGGTAGGTCTGGAGGTCACTCTTGGTAGCTGGCTTCATGCCGCGTTTTTGGGCAATACCCCCGAGAATAGCGCCAGTCCCTGCAAAAAGTGCATTACCCGCATCGACACCTTTGGTGTCTGCATCGACAACTTTACCAGCAATCATATTGGCAAGATACGACTCAAGTAGCGGAAGTGCAGCAGCAACCGCTAGTGATGCACCGGCGCTGACGGCTAGGCTCGCACCACCTGATGTGACACCCAGGAAGATACCAACAACACCACCAACAATACGGACGCCGGCACTCTGAACGATCTTACAGGTACCTTGACCGCCAGGCCCGATAACCCGATCAACCTCGTTGTTGATATTCGCGAGCGTACCAACAAGTCCACCGCCAATGGTGTATTGCTGAGCCCGAGCAGTCAGCTTGGGGGCGTCGTTGTACATGG
Organism: uncultured Candidatus Saccharibacteria bacterium; assembly: GCA_946885745.1. The sequence goes on from CAMPGV010000060.1 coordinate 3,768, forward strand.
CCGCCCGAACACCTTCGGAGTCGAAAGCGCTTTTGCCGTAGTATGGGTTTGCTACCTTTGTGGCTGTCAACGTATTGCCGCTTCCTGT
>CAMPGV010000061.1 GCA_946885745.1 uncultured Candidatus Saccharibacteria bacterium
CAAGGGGATAGCGTCATTGACATCGCTAACGGCGCAGGCGGACACCTTGACTACGCAGCGTCGCGAACTGGCAGCGTTTGGAGCGAAAGCCTTGAGGCCCTATCTAAGCTAAAGACTGCAGCCCCTGATGACTTAGTCACCATTTATAGGTCGTCTCCATCTTCGCAACTTAATGATGGCGACTGGGTGACACTGTCCAAAGAGTACGCCGAGTTGATGGCCGAGAGCAAGGTCGACGGCAGCAAAGTGAACGAATTCAAGGTCCCAGCCAAGGACGTACGGTTCGCCGGTGATAACATTACCGAGTTCGGCTACTTCCGCAGTGATTCACCAAAATACAGTATTGACCCAGAGGCCAGAGAAAAGGTCAGTTCCGTCACCGAATCCGAGTACGACGACATGGTTGATACTGCATACCGCAAAAATGAGCAATCAAAGCTCGAGGCCGACTCAGCACGTGCCACCGCAGAAGCCAAGGCCGTCGAGGCTGATCCGAAGGTTGCCCAGCAACGAGCTCGCGTAGAGAACGAACGCAAAGTATCGGAAGCGATTCAGCGTGGGTTTGAAGCAGGTCCACGCCACACTGTCGATAAGATCATAGACGCAGCTGCAGAGCTCGGTTTCGTGCCACGTAAGAAGGTTCGAGCAATGGCAGAGAAGTATGCTGACGATCATGGCTACGACATCACTACCGGCCGCGCATTCAAGAAGGTGGATGAAGAAGTCACCGGCCTTGCTGATGAAGACGGCAAGATCAAGCCTATCGATCAGATCCAGCCAAGCGACGAGATATTGAAGCAGATCAAGCGTCCAGGTGTTAAGCATGCAGTTCCTTACGGCACGCACGACGCTTCAGATATGGTCCGTCAGATGGTTTACAAGCACGACGACGGCACGCCGGGCGCATATTTTGAGTACAAGACACCAGATGGTAAATGGCAAAAGAGCGGCCTAGAGGCAGTCGATATTAAGTCGCCACAGTCTGGTATTCGTCTCGGCAAGCTCAAGAGCAACGCGGCGGTCAATGCAGAAGCGAAGCGTGCATACGAAGAGGGTACGACCGCTCAATACATTTGGCGCGAAAATGATGCCGGAGTGAACAGCGAGTTTGTTCGTGAATTTGATGCAGCCATGGGTGACGCATCAAAGCTCGACAAGATCGATAGCAATAAGATTGTTGGTTTTGATCCAGACAAGCACTACATCGAAGCGGGCAAAGTTGTCGACGCCGAAACAGGACAGATCCTCGGTAACTATATCGAGATCACTCCAGAAGGCGTAAATATGTTTGCCGGTCGCCAGCGAATCTCTCTCAACTACAACGAGCTAGATCTCGCATCGATCCGCGAAATGAAGACTAGTGGTCTCACATGGACTACTGAGGGTATCATCGATCGCATCACTGGCAACCTCAAGCACACAAACAGCGTCGATTACTTCAAGAAGGGCGGCCATAAGACCAAGGAAGCGTTAATGCATGTCATGGTCGAAGAGCCACGTGCGGCACAGCGCAATATCCTTGATGAGGACAATGCACTAGGAAACGCGGTCGATCAGTGGGAGTCGGCATTCAAAAAGAGCGTCAAACGCTCGAAGCTCGCCGATGCTCGTCGAGATGCAGTCTATGTTATCGAGCCTATTGCCAAGAAGACTCCTGGCGAAAAGACCCCTTCATTCGAAGAGCGACTGAAAAACTTCGAGGAGAACTACGGTCCGAAGGCAGCAGAGCAGCTCAAGGCTTACGATCAATTCATGCGTGGCGTGTACGATAACCTACTTGTTCGCATGAACAACGAACGCTTAGCAATCGGTCAGCCAGCTATCAAGCGACGTAAGAACTACATCACGCACATTGCTGAGATGGCAGACGGCGGCATCCTTCGTCAAAGCATCCAGGGTATCAACAATATGATCGGTGGAGATGTGATGATCGACTCACGCGGTACACTGCCGTCATCAATCACCGGTACAACTGGCACACGCAAACCGAAGTCGAAGTACAACCCATTCTCGCAGTCTCGTTTAGCCGACAATAAGCCACTAAACCCATTCGATCCACTGCGCGTATATAGCAACCTCGCACTGCAGAACATTCACATGACAAAGGCAATCACAATGAACCGATCGATCGAAACGTCGATCCGTGGCCTCAGTGAAGCAAAGCAGGAAATGAGTAGTCCACGTGGCATACAGTACGTATCGGAGATGCTTGATGATATTGTCGACAAGTCTCGCAATGGTAAGGCTACAGCCGAAGATTACACGACACTATCCCGAAAGCTCTTTGGACTCTCTCGAGTGTTCCAGAATATCGAAGGGCTCGATGGATTCCAGCGCGTACTACGCAAGGCCGCAAAAGAAGGTGAGAGTATCGATCCTGATGCACGATTAAGTCCAGACGAAGCGACTACCTTCGGCAATGCAGCAACCTTGATCAACGAACAGCTCGGTAAGCTACTGGACGATGTAGAGATGCTAAATAACCTGAAAGCAGAAGCTGACGGCCTGCAGCAGTTCGTAGGTATCATCCAGGAGCACACAAACAAGCTCGCCGGCAAGACTAACTGGATGATCCGTGGTCTTAAGGATCTCGAGAAGGGAAAGGGTACAGATCTAGGCCTCTTGCTCGTCAAGGGAGCGCAGCAGCACGCAGCACTGACAAGTATCGTCGGTAACGCAAACTCAACGCTAGCCCAGTTGATGGCAACACCTCTCGTTATGGGTACGACTCGACCGCGCTATCAGTTCGAAGGCCTTCGTCACATGAACGATAAAGCGCTAATGAAAAAGAGTGATGCACTCTGGATTCGCTACAAAGAGTCAATCCTAGCCCAGAAGAGTACATTCCAGAAGACTATGGATGTCGGCGGACTCCCACTACTGACGGTCGAACGATCGGTCATGAAGTGGACGTTTGCAAGCAAGTACGCAGAAGGATTAGGCCGTGGCCTGAACGAGCGACAGGCAATCAAATATGCCGAGCGCTTTATTGGCGACACGACTAGTTGGCGAGATGTAGCAAGTGCGCCACGTGCATACGATCGACCAATTCCAGCCAGCCTCCTACAATTCACTCGTGAAGTCACACAGCAGTATCGTGGATTCTGGAATCGTTTCACACCAGCAGAGAAGGCGAAGACACTGATCGCGGTTGCAGTTGTGAGTAATGCGATGGCACTACTCACGGGTAATAAGATGGGCGCAGATCCAATCACTGCAGTAACGGAAACTGGCTTTGATCTTGCAGGTGCGAACGACACAGATCGCGAAGACGAAGAGAACACGCCATGGGCTAAGGCGGTCCGCGCCGGACAGAACATGCTAAGCGAAGTAGTGTCGGCGGTCCCTATGGCTTCGGCTGCAGCTAATACTATCTGGAGCAAGGACGATCGTCAGAAGATCTTCGGCGAAGATAGCAACCTTGGTCGTTACGAAGGCAACATGGCACTGTTCTCAGCACTAGGAAACCTCGTTCGCGGCACAAACAACCTAGCTAGTGGAAACACCGATCAAGCATGGAAGGATTTCACCAAGACTCTACCGATTGGATCACAGCTACAGAAAACAGCTAGCGGCCTGCAAGCGTTGCTACGTGGCTACACAACCACAAGCACTGGCAAGGTCAAGGCGACAATCGACCAAGGCAACCCAGCTAACTGGATCCTCGGTACGTTGTTCGGTCCGAATGCGCTATTCGAGAACCGCGAAGCGAACAAGACGGGCAATACACTCAGCGAGAAGCAGTCGACATTCTTCCTCGAGCTCGAAAAGAAGGGCAAGTCCGACCAGGCGAATGCATACTTCGAAGCCGTAAAGGCCAAGCTCAACGATAAC
>CAMPGV010000062.1 GCA_946885745.1 uncultured Candidatus Saccharibacteria bacterium
CGTTGAGCGTCCCACGCAGTACATGACATTCTTCATCGAGTGTCACATCGGTAAGGTCTCGCTGCAAAATTAGGTTGCGCGTGTCACACATCCCTACCGTTTGCCAGCCCTGTCCAAACTGCGTTCGGGCGTATCCTGTCTTTGGTGCTCGACCTTTGACAGCAAGCTTCGCCAACTCGTTAACAGCCGGACCAGTCGCGGACCTCGAGACGCTTGGTGACGGCAACTCTTTCTGCCATGTTGCCGGATGAGCCAGAAGGGTAACGACACTGATCACTAGAAGTGCAATTGCCATAATAATCCGGCGTCGTCGGTATGCGTTCTTCATATGCTTATTATACCTTTGTTACAATAAGAGTATGCATACTGTATCTCGACTCATCGACCACTTCCAGCCAAGTCATTACACGCTGTCACTAAACCTCCAGCGTGTTGACCGTAAATTTTCTGGTATCGTTACCCTCGAAGGACTAGCGCTCGAGGGCGCCCAGTTTGTTAGCCTGCATGCCAAAGACTTATCTATTGACTCAATTACACTCGACGGCAAAGCGACAACCTGGAACGTTGGCGACAACGACGAGATTCATATCGCCCGCCCAAGCACTGACGAAACGACTCATACGGTTGTTGTTAGCTTTAATGGCACTATTACCGACGCCATGCACGGCCTCTACCCTTGTTACTACGAACACCAGGGGGTCAAAAAGGAATTACTTGCCACTCAATTCGAAAGCCACCACGCCCGTGAAGTCTTTCCGTGCATAGATGAGCCGGAGGCTAAGGCGACATTCGACGTCACACTCACAACTGAACAAGATATCACCGTCCTTGGTAATATGCCTATTCGCTATCAAACCACCGAAAACGGCCTACTGGTCACCAGCTTTGACACCACGCCTCGTATGAGCACCTATCTGCTAGCCTGGGTGACGGGCGAGCTTCATAGTAAAACCGCTCGCACTAAAGACGGCGTTGAAGTGAATATATGGGCGACGCCAGCGCAGGCAGCCGAGAGCCTAGACTTCGCCCTCGATATTGCGGTTCGCTCAATTGAGTTCTACAATAACTACTTCGGCGTTGCCTATCCGCTTCCAAAAAGCGACCATGTTGCCCTACCGGATTTCAGTAGCGGCGCTATGGAAAACTGGGGGCTCGTCACATACCGAGAGGTAGCTCTTCTAGCTGACCCAAAGAAAAGCAGCATTAGCAGCAAGCACTACATTGCCACTGTCATTGCCCACGAACTGGCGCATCAGTGGTTCGGCAACCTCGTCACTATGCGCTGGTGGAATAACCTTTGGCTCAACGAAAGCTTTGCAACCCTTATGGAATACATTGCTATCGACACCCTACAGCCAGGCTGGAATATTTGGCTCGATTTCTCGACCTACGAAAGCATCATTGCTCTAAAACGCGACGCAATTGATGGCGTCCAGGCTGTACAAGTGGACGTCAATCACCCAGACGAAATAAGCACACTGTTTGACGGCGCAATTGTCTACGCCAAGGGTGCCCGCTTACTGCGCATGCTCCAGCACTACATTGGCCATGAAGCGTTTCAAGCCGGCCTTCGTGACTACTTCACTCAGCACGCCTACAAAAACACCGAAGCCGACGACCTATGGAGCGCCCTTGGCAACGCCAGCGGCAAGGACATCACCAGCTTCATGAACACATGGATCTCTACTAGTGGCTACCCGGTCGTATCGGTTGAGCAACAAGGAGAAACTGTTACTCTATCTCAGCAACAGTTCTTCGTCGGACCACACCAGCCGTCTAACAAAGTATGGCCAATCCCGCTTGGCTCAACCTGCTCAGAAATGCCAAGTGTGCTTGAAAGTCAGACATTGACTGTCCAGCGACACCACACAACGCCACTACGCTTCAATACAGAAGATGCTGGTCATTTTATTACAAACTACTCGCCAGAACTTTTAGAACGACTCGTTAGTGAAATTCGCAGCGGCTCACTTGATACCGTCAGTCGCCTACAGCTCCTTAACGAGCAGACTCTCATAGCGCGCTCAGAGTCTGGCGATAGCTCTCTACTCATTCCAATGCTCGATGCCTACAAGGCGGAAACCAAGGAATCCGTCTGGGACGTGATCTCACTCGCCCTTGGTGAACTTAAGAAGTTTGTTGAAGACACCGAGGAAGAACCACTTCTAAAGCAGCTCGCCAAGAACCTCGCCAAAGATATGTACGATCACCTCGGCTGGGAAGCAAAGGAGGGTGAGCCCGAAGAAGACACCAAGCTACGAGCAACTATCATCGGAACAATGCTATACAGCGAAGACGCGGCCGTCATCGAAGAGGCGTACACTCGATTTCTTAACACCAAACTTACAGAGCTCAACCCAGAACTCCGTAGTCTCATCATAGGCGCAGCAGTACGTCACCACGGTAATCCTGATCTGGTTGACAGCCTGTTACAAGAACACAAAGTCAGCAACTCAGCCGAGCTGCAGCTCGATATTGTCAGCGGTTTGACTTCGTCAAAAGACCCGCTTGTTCTTACTCGACTTCTCGACCTTATTAAAGACGAGACTCTCGTGCGCCACCAAGATGTCGTCCGTTGGTACACTGGCATTCTCCGCAACCGCTACGGACGAGAGCTAGCCTGGGACTGGATGCGTCAAAACTGGTCATGGATCGAGGAAACCTTCAAGGGCGACAAGAGCTACGATGACTACCCGCGCTACACCGCCAGCGGCCTCATGACCCGTCAACACCTCGATGAATATATCGACTTCTTTAGTGGGTTAAAAGAGATCCCAGCCCTCACTCGCGTCATTAACATGGGTATCAGTGAACTCGAGGGTCGCGTTGATCTCATCGAGCGCGATAGTGAAAAAGTCCGTAGCGCACTGCGCAGCCTAGCGTAACTCAATAAAATCTTCGACACGGGGCGGCTCGCCCGTCACACTCGCTGCAGCAAGCAAGAGCTCAGCAGATGACGGGTGTGATGTTTCGTAAATTTGAGCGGCAAACTTCATCTGCGCCAGCTTCTTTGGGGTAATTGCCGCCATACCCCCACCTTGTGCAGCCTGACGGCGGTATTTTACCTCCGTGAAATACCTAGTGTCGCCACACTGACTAATAATATCGATTTCACAGTATTTAGTTTTCCAGTTTCGTTCGATGATCTCATGCCCATTTGACAGGAGGTAATCAGCAACGGCCGATTCGGCAAGATCACCGATTCGCTCGATCGGCTTTTTGCGCTCTTTAGCAGACACGTCCACTTCAGCCTGGTATTTTTTTAACGGACCAAAGCTAAGACGATGTAGCGGTGTTACGCCAAGATGATCAATTGCCGACCGATGAGCGGCTGTTCCATAACCAACATGACCCCCAAAGCCGTACCCGGGGAAAATCCCATCCTGCAGCACCATGAACTTGTCACGCGCAACCTTGGCCACAATAGACGCGGCGCTAACGCTCGGTACCAACAAGTCAGCTTTCGGCATAGTTGTGACATATTTACCTTTTGTCGTATCATTAAGAAAGTTAATGGTCCCGTCAATCATAATCTCATGGTACGGAACCTTAATCTGCTCTACAGCGCGACGAGTCGCCAGTCGTAACGCCGCCGATAATCCAACTTCGTCAATCTCGTCAGCATGCACCCAGCCAAGCCCAAAGCCTGCAGCTTTTTCACGAATCTCTATATCAAGCGCTTCGCGCCGCTTCTTACTTAACTTCTTACTGTCCGTCAGGCCTTCAATCGAAACCCCGCCAAGCAC
>CAMPGV010000063.1 GCA_946885745.1 uncultured Candidatus Saccharibacteria bacterium
TCCTTCTTCATATCTTCTTTGTGCGCCTCAAGCGTCCGCATGATATACGACGATTGCGCCCCGAGATCGATACCTTTATCCAACGTTTCGACAATATAGCTCGACACCACATCACCAAGCCTTGTGTTAAAGGCATCCATGCGCGCCTCACGGTCCTTGGCAACTAGTGATTCGAGCTCTTCGGTTAGCCTTACCCGATCATCATCAAGTTCTTTCTGAAGCTTCGTGAAATCTTTGATAGTTTCTTCACGGAGCGCCGCAAAGCTGACCTGATATTTCTCAAACTCTTGGGCAAGAGCTGTGGTTACCATTTCTTCTGTTTTTACGTTCAGACCGCTAATCGTTGCCTCCATCGAAGCGCGTAACATGTCCGACGAATGCTCGATCGCCCTCTTGAGGCCTTCCCTCGCGTCATCTCCAACCTGAGCGATGTCCTCATCTGAGAAGACTTTCACCGGTTCGATATGCACATCATAGTGCTTAGGAGACGGACTACTGCGCACCTTATTGTCCAGATACAAAGCCCAGAGCAGTGCGCCGACAGCGATCATAGTTACAAGCACAAGGCCAGCAACCGTCAGAACCTGAGATAATTCCACCCTTTTCCCCCTATATTACTAACACTAAATATACCCCAATAAGCACGACCAGTAAAATACCGATCGCCAGGCCACTTGCCTCGAACATACCCCTGTGCACTGCTTTCGCCGCCAATGGGTTACGGCCGATAGAGATAATGCTCGAGCGTACCGACGACGAAACGAGCCCCACGGCCACGCTCAGCCCGATTGCCAGTATCACTCCAGCCGCGATCACCCGTACCGCGGAAACCTCACGACCAGCGATCTCCCGGGCCAGATTAGCAATAAACTCTGGCAGCAGCGAGGTATCTGTCTTTTCGTAGTATGCGACGTTGATCTGGACCGGCAGCAGCCCAATTTTTATCGTAGTCGCTTTGCCTTCTTTGTCGATGATTTCTTTTTCTGTGACATTACGCGCCTTATCAAAGCCTGCCGCTACGACGCCAACAACGTAGCCGCTATCGGTAGCGCGCATGCCGACACCAGCAACCGGCGAAGGGGCGATATGATCACCGGCCTCGACTTCTCCGTTCAGCGTGCTAACGAATGTATTTACTGTGCCACTCGTTGCCACCTGAACTTCTTGCCTACCGCCTGAAATCTCGAGCAACGCCTGGGAACTTGCGACACCAACCATGTTTTTAGCGTTATCTGGCGACGCCGCGCGAACAGAGTCGCCATCCGCGCCCCTGCTCACGAGTACGCCAGCTGCAAGGGCTTCCTCTGTCACATAACCCTGAGAGATCGCAGCAGCTGCCAGCAGAACTGGCGCATAAAGAGCAACGACCACCGTCGCCACGATAGCACCCGCTATGCCCCTATACCCCACGCTGCGACTCATCATATTGGTTATGATTTTAACACAATATCGGTATCACGATTAGGGGTAATCACGATTATTCGATGACGTGGTAGTGCCATATATAGGTTTCGCCTGGGACAAGCACCTGGGTGGTGTTGATATCGAAATACGTGGTAAGTACATTGGCGTTGTCAACATAGGCGTTCAAATCTGCAGCGTTTGCGTTGGCCGGGGTGATCGCAACGACCGGAGAGTCGCCGAAAGGACTGGCAAAAGTGATACGAGCCATCTGGCCGCTAACCGTACAGCTAGCGAAGCTGGTGACGGCGAAGTAAATCTTTCCAGCCGTATCATTTCCCGCAATATTCAGTATGGTGTTATCACAGCCGGCAGGGCCTAGAGTTGTTGTCGGTGCACTACCGCCGCTTACGATATGGCCGTTGACCGTAATGCTAGCAACGGTCGTCGCTCCACTGACAGTCAAAGTGCTATTCAACGTCACCGCTCCCGCGACGGTCATTGTTCCGTTAAAGGTTGCCCCGTTTGTCACGGTCAGCGTGCCGCCGACGCTAGTGTTTCCCGCCTCGGTAACACTAAACTTGCTGCTTCCATTTACCTGGAGATCGAGGAGGTTACCGGTAAAGCCGCTCGCCGTGTTCGCCTTGAGGGTACTTGCAAATGTTGCGCCACCGGTTGAGTTGTTGGTTGGCGCCACAGTCGTACCAGCAATACCAGTGTCGTTAAAGCTGAGTGTCGTACCACCCGTAATTGTGCCGATGAGTCCGGTGCTTGCCGGTGTGCCAGCGGAAGTTGTTCGGTAAACCTTGTACTGAACTGCGCCAGGGACTGACGCCCATGTGATCGTGTTGTAGTTGGTTCCGTTGAGGACGGCGTTGGCGTTCGTGATCGTTCGTTCCGTGCTCGGCAATGTTTCACCCGTGCCATCCAGTGCCGTGACCCGGTAGCCATAGGTGGTGGTACCTGCTGTGCCGACACGGGCGACAGTTGGTTGAGCCGGTGTTGGCAGCTGAGAGTTTGTGAGGCCGCCCTGGAGAGTGAGTGAGGAGGTGACGGTTGCGGTGTTGACCGAGAATCCGGCCGCGCCACGGTTCATAAGGTTGCCGTTTGCATCGGCTTGATTAGCATAAATAGTAGTCGTAGATGTGTCGGATATTGTTGTTGCGCCAGTACCTGAGTAGGTATTGTTCGACAGTGTAGTGTGCTCGGCTGCAATGTATATTGCGCTACCTGTTCCAACGGTGTCGCTAATAATGTTATTGGCGATCATATTGTAGTTTGACAACAAAGTTATGTAAATACCGTTGCTAGAGCCTGTACTGCCGTTATCACGAATTACGTTACTGGTGATAGTGTTCCGGACATTGCTATTCCAGGCATAAATACCATGACCATCGTTTGAAATTATGGAGTTGTCGGTAATATTGTTGTCGGTTGTCGTCTGCAAATAGATACCGTGTGTCGCGTTTGAGGCGATAGTATTCCCGCTTATGACATGCTGGGTGCCTTGAACATAAATACCAACATCGGTGTTTGAAGCAATAGTGTTTCCAGTTACCGAAATACTAGAACCTGCCAACTGTATGCCGTTATCAGTACTGCTCTTCACAGAGTTACCGGTGACCGCAATGCGACTTCCTGAGGCAACCTGGATACCATTGCTTGTACTGCCTTCTACGATGTTGCTCGTAATATTGCCACCTGTACCACCAAGAACATAGATGCCTACACCCCCACTGCCCAGCACATTATTGTTGACGATCGTGTTATTGGTCATGGAGGTCATGTAAATACCTGTATTTGCACTCGCAGTAACTGTAGAGTTTGTCACTGTTGAGTTGATTGTGCTGTTCATGTAAATGCCGTACTGTGCCATATTTACAATTTCAACCGAGTTGATGGTGACGCCAGGGATTGCAGTCGCTCCACTCCCCGATCCAACGCTTCCCATGTAGATTCCGTTATCAGCCAGTCCAGTATTGTTAGCTTTGTTTCCGTCAATCTTGAGGTCACGGATTACGAGTCTACTCTTTGATATGCCATAGATTGCGTGTGTGTTTACTCCAATACTATCCTTGAACTTAATAATGGTTGCTTTGCCAGCACCCGCTATCGTGACATTGTTGTTTGGCAAAATTTCACCGTCAATGATGTATGTACCTTCCATCAAATACACGGTTCCTCCACCTGATGGC
>CAMPGV010000064.1 GCA_946885745.1 uncultured Candidatus Saccharibacteria bacterium
AAGTTAGGTATTGACGTAATCGCTCTCGGTGAGCACCATCGCCCAGAATACTCCATTTCAAGTCCAGAGACAGTTTTAGCCGGCATTGCAACACAGACCTCTCGCATCAAGCTAGCGTCGGGCGTGACAGTACTTAGTTCAGATGATCCAGTACGTGTCTTCCAGCGTTTCGCAACAGTCGACGCACTGTCGAACGGCAGAGCGCAGGTCATCTTAGGGCGAGGTTCATTTACCGAATCATTTCCGCTGTTTGGCTACGATCTTCGGGATTATGATGTCTTATTTGAGGAGAAGATTGATCTTTTTGCCAAGATCATCAAGGAGAAGCCGGTTACCTGGGAGGGCACCACTCGTGCCTCGCTCGACGATGCGGAGATATTCCCAAAAACCGAGTCTGGTCACCTTGAAACACTGGTGGGGGTCGGCGGTTCTCCGGAGTCGGTTATTCGTGCGGCACGCTATGGCTTCCCGATGGTTCTCGCTATTATTGGCGGTGCTCCTGATCGCTTCGTGCCTTACGTAGAACTCTACCGTCAGGCAGCAACCGAGCTCGGCACTCCACTTCATCCGGTCGGTATGCATTCGCCTGGATTTGTAGCCGAAACAGACAAAGAAGCCATCGACCAAGCTTTTCCATGCTTTAAAGAGCAAATGGATAGGATTGGTAAGACACGCGGCTGGCCGCCAATGAGTCGCGAGCACTTCCTCCAGGAAGTGAAGCAGGGCTCATTGTATGTCGGCTCACCTGAATCAGTGGCTCATAAAATCGCCAAGGCAATGAAGATACTCGGTGTAAACCGCTTTGACCTAACCTATGGTTTTGGGCCAATGTCAGCCAGCGCTCGCCTGAAGATGATCGAACTTTACGCCACACAGGTTATTCCACGCGTGCGTGAGTTACTCACCGAAGATGGGGGTGGTAAATAATAGATGCGAGTTAAAAGCATCGGTATTCTTGGCGCCGGGAAGGTAGGTATCGTCCTTGCACAACTTGCTCTCAAGGCAGGCTACGGTGTGTATATTGCCGGCTCAGGTGATCCAAACAAGATAGAGCTGACGATCAAAATTCTTACCCCAGGAGCTATAGCCATGAAGGCGAGCGATGTAGCTCGTCAAGCAGATATTATCATTCTCGCGCTTCCGCTTGGTAAATACCAAAGTATCCCAAAGAACGAACTAGCTGGAAAGATAGTAATCGATGCCATGAACTATTGGTGGGAAGTTGATGGAATTCGACGTGACCTCACCGATCCAACTACCTCTACAAGCGAAACAATTCAGGCCTTCCTGCCGAAGTCGCGCATTATCAAAGCCTTTAACCACATGGGCTATCATGATCTTCACGATGAACATAAGCCTGTCGGATCGCCCAACAGAAAAGCAATTGCGATTGCTGGCGATAAACCTATCGATGTGGCGACGGTGTCGGAAATCGTAGATCGGCTTGGTTTTGATCCACTTGTCATCGGCCCACTAGCGGCAGGCGTTCGCCTTGAGCCAGGCAGCGGAGCGTTTGGCGCCAATGTCAACGCCGACACCCTTCGCGACATCCTTGATGATTTTACCCGGACAGAACGGGGTAAAGAGGTGCTCGCGGTGCGCACCGGCAAAACCAAATGGTAATAGGTATAATAAGCCCATGGCAACATACGATGACTTTCAAAAATTAGATATCAGGGTTGGCAGAGTTATTACTGCCGAGGACTTTCCTGAAGCACGCAAACCCGCGTATAAGTTAACTCTTGATTTTGGTGACGAGATCGGCATTAAACGCTCAAGCGCACAGCTACCACAGAATTACTCCAAGGAGGAACTGGAAGGTAAGTTAGTTATGGCCGTCGTAAATTTTCCACCTCGTCAAATCGGGCCCTTCATGTCGGAAGTTCTGACACTTGGCGTCCCGGGCGATAACGGTGACTGCGTTCTTATCACCCCTGACAAGGCCGCATCGGTCGGTGGTCAACTTTACTAACCCCGCTCAATAACACGTTTTACTGCCTTAACTACAGCCGGTACATACGGCCCCAACAGTTCGTGGCCAGCGGGCACTACAGTTAACTTCGCCCTATCATTGGCAGCCACGACGTCGTCTAGGTTCTTTTTAATCACCACCGGGTCAAGCGCGCCGTGGAGTATGTGCAGAGGTTTTTTAAGGCGCTTGGCGTCACTGAGCGATGTTTGGTGAATAATACTTGATTCAAGCGCAGCTATGTAAATATCGACGTTATCATGTGTGACATCAAACGCCTTGCCAACAACCTTCAGCTTCGAAGCAAACGGCGCCGCATTCACAACCGCGGCCGGCTTCTTAATGACAAGACGGTAAAAGTCAGTGAGGATTTTATTTGGATTGGGCAGCAGACGACGTCGCTCTTCGTAGCTATAAAAAGGCGGGCTACAGAGGACGAGCGACTTCACAATAAACGGATATCGCTTGGCAATTTCCACTGCTACCAGGCTACCCATTGAATGACCGACAATAATCAACGGTCGACGAATATTTAGCCTCAAAAGTGTCGTCGCAACTGATTGTGCCTGAATTCCTATGTCATACTGCATCCATCTGGGAGCAGGCGACTTACCAAAACCAAGTAGATCGATTGAGATGATACGGATGTCATCAGGCAATTCTTTTACGATTTCATCCCAGGCTGCACCAGAATTACCAATACCGTGAATAAGCAAAACTGTTGCTCGAGGCTTTAGAGCCTTCTGGTCAACATGAACATGCAGTCGGTAGGGGATTCGTAAATATCGATGGACAATTGTATCGAGCATCACTATCTATTATATGTCATGCAAACCTTATGTCTGCTATGCTTAAGCCATGACAGACTTCGCAGCCATCCTAGCATGCATCATTCTTGCTAGCCTAACTGTGTTCCAGATAGCACTTATCCTTGGCGCGCCAATTGGCAGGTACGCATGGGGAGGACAGCATAATATCTTACCAGCAAAATTGCGGATCGCTAGTGCCATCTCCATTGTCCTGTATGGAGTTTTTGCGGCATTCATTATCAGCAAGGCTGGACTGATTCCAGCAATCGGAAATACATCTATCGTCAACGTCGCCGTATGGATACTTGCGATCTACTTTTGTATTGGCGTCCCGATGAATGCTATTTCACGCAGCAAACCCGAACGTGCGCTCATGACACCGGTTGCATTTACACTGGCGATCACTACTCTTGCCCTTGCACTCCAATAATCCCACCATCAGGCCTTTGTTCGATTTTTTACTTATTTCGAAGCGCCGTAGACATCCTATCTATCGCCAGTTTTGGGTGATATTGGGAATCCCATAGGAAGTCTTGGCCATATTGAAGCTTACGGTCATCACTTTGCCACATATTATATACATCGGTCACACCCCAGGTACTCCACGATACACAACTCGCTTCAGCAAAACACGTTGCCAAAACATCCGCATATTGCCGTGCTTGCACCTCAGCTCCAGCGCTGGCATCGACGTCCATTTCGGAAATATGGACAGAAAGACCCAGTTCCGCCAGAGCACGAATGTGTGCCCGCAGGACAGTAGGATCAATTGCATCAGTCTCCATATCATATACATGCGCCTGCAAGCCAACCCCGT
>CAMPGV010000065.1 GCA_946885745.1 uncultured Candidatus Saccharibacteria bacterium
TTGAGATATAAATTGCGAGTGAAATCAGGGAGATTTTGCGCTCACCTAGGCTAGTCCATGGTGTCAGCACGAAAACTAACATTTCACTTGCCGTAACGAAAGGTAAGTTATGAGTCGAATCGGAAAACTACCAATTGACGTACCTGCAGGTGTGACAATCACGGTTGATTCAGATGTTATCTCAGTTAAGGGCCCTAAGGGTGAATTAACTGTGCCACATCTGAGCGACGTGACTGTGACTCTCGAAGGTACACAAGCAATCGTCACTCGTAAAGATGACGAGCGCATCGCGAAAGCGCAGCACGGTCTGCAGCGCGCACTCCTCTTCAACGCTGTTGAGGGTGTGACAAAGGCTTTCGAAAAGAAACTAGAAGTAAATGGTGTTGGTTTCCGTGTTGCAACACAGAACAACGAGCTTACTATGAGCCTCGGTTTCAGCCATGAAGTTAAGTACAAGGCGCCAGAAGGTGTTAACGTATCTAACGACAAGATGGTGATCACTGTTAGTGGCATCGATAAGCAAGCTGTTGGTCAGGTTGCTGCTGAAATCCGCTCACTAAAGAAGCCTGAACCATACAAGGGTAAGGGTATTAAGTATGCTGACGAAGTTCTCCTTCGCAAGGCAGGAAAGGCTGGTAAGTAATCATGGCAGCAGATCTCGCTAAGAAGCTCCTTAACAAGAGTCTTCGTAAGAATCGCGTTCGTGCTAAGATTTCTGGCACCACTGAACGCCCACGCCTGACCGTTACTATCTCAAACAAGCACGTCAGCGCACAGCTGATCGACGATGTAAAGCAGCACACACTTGCTGCCGCTACGACTGTCGGTACAAAGCAAACTGGCTCACTCGCTGAGCAGGCTGCATTTGTCGGTACTGAGATCGGTAAGAAGGCAAAGAAAGCTAAAATCACTACTGTAGTGTTCGATCGCAACGGTCGCCAGTACGCTGGCCGTCTCGCTGCTCTCGCTGACGCTGCACGCAAGGAAGGACTGGAGTTCTAATATGGCAGAACAGACTACTGCTACTCGTGCTCCTCGCCAGACTGATGGCCGTCAGGGTGGCCGCCGCGACAACCGTCGTGACCAAACACCTGCTGAGCCAAAGCAGTTCGAAGAGCTTGTTATTAACATCGACCGCGTTGCACGTGTTGTAAAGGGTGGCCGCCGCTTCCGCTTTAAGGCACTTGTTGTTGTTGGTGACCGCAAAACTAAGGTTGGTGTTGGTGTCGCTAAGGGCGCTGACGTCCAGGCTGCTATCGCTAAAGCAACTGACGTTGCTAAGAAGAACCTGATTACTATCCCAGTTGTGAATGAAACTATTCCTCACGACGCAGAAGTAAAGCTTTCAGGTGCTCGCGTACTCATCAAGCCTGCAGCACCTGGTACCGGTATTATTGCCGGTGGTGTTGTTCGCCAGATCATCGGTGTTACCGGTATCCGCAACATGCTTTCAAAGAGCCTTGGCTCAACTAACAAGGTGAACATCGCTTACGCTACCATCGACGCTCTTAAGAGCCTCGTTCCTAAGGAAGAGTGGCTAAACGCACCTACCAAGAAAGCAGCTAAGAAGGAGGACAAGTAATGAAATACAACGAACTCCAAATCTCTGCTAACAAAAATAAGAAGCGCGTCGGTCGCGGTATCGCTGCCGGTCAGGGTAAGACTGCTGGTCGTGGTACTAAGGGTCAGGGCGCACGTACTGGTAAGAAGCTTCACGCTATGTTCCAGGGTGGCTCAGGTTCACTAGTTCGCCGTACTCCTAAGGCACGTGGTTTCAAGAGTCTTCGCACACCTGCCCAGGTTGTTTACCTTGATCACCTCAACGCCTTCAAGGGTGCGACTGCAGATAACTTTACACTGTTCGAACAGGGTTACATTGCGACTCCATTCCACACGGTAAAGGTTATCGCTCGCGGTGAATTGACCGAAAAGGTAAACCTTAAGGTTCAGGGTGCAAGCCAGAGCGTTAAGGCAGCTATCGAAAAGGTCGGCGGTTCGTTTGAAAAGGTGGCAACACCTATCAAGCAGAGCACAAAGACTGCCGAAAAAGCTGACAAGTAGTTCTTGATTACTGACAAAATACCCGTCATTATGGCGGGTATTTTTTGTACGATCCGCGCACCGCGCTGGCTACAAAAATACTGCACATGCACGTCTAGCAGGCCTACAGGCACCCTGCTTCTTGCGCCTGTTGTGCAGGGCGGTGCACTGCCGCGAAAGGGGCAGGGTTTTCGACTTTCTAACACTTTATGTAGTATACTAATAGCTGAATTATGGCTACACAAAAGTAGCATTTATTATACAGAGGGCAGAATAGAGACTGACATGAACTGGAAAACCATCTTCCGATCATTTAAAAACAAGGATATGCAGAAGCGTCTGCTAATCGTTCTTGGACTTATTATTGGCTACCGCTTTTTAGCGCACATCCCAGTGCCATTAGCCGAGCCGACTCAGCTAAAAGAAGTGATCAACAGCGTCGTTAGCAGTACTGATTTTGGTGGCTTCTTGAACCTCCTTTCTGGTGGTGCGCTTGCGAGCTTCTCAATTGTTCTCGTTGGTCTGAGCCCGTTCATTACCGCTTCGATTATCACGCAGTTGATGACCAAGGCTATTCCGAAGCTCGAGGAGCTGCATAAAGACGGTGAGTCTGGTCGCCGTAAGATCAACCAATGGACACGTATGATCTCTGTGCCACTCGCCGTTATTCAGTCGATTGCCTTTATCTACATCCTTCGCCAAAGCGTGCTGGCAGGCAACACAACTGTCCTGAGCGACCCTACTCCAGTAGAATGGATCGTCGCTGTCGGTGCTATGACTGCCGGTGCCGTGCTTCTTATGTGGATGGGTGAGCTTATGACCGAGCAGGGTATCGGTAACGGCATCAGCTTGATTATCTTTGCTGGTATCATCAGTCAGTTGCCTTCAACGATGGCGACCATCTGGCAGTCACTGATCGATACATCTGCAGGTAGTCTTAATGTCTTTGGCTGGTTTACTCTGCCTGTTAATCCTACGGCCTTCTGGGTAGTGCTCGGGGTGCTCGTCGTCTCGCTCCTGGCCCTCTATATTCTTGTGAAGATCAATGAAGCCCAGCGAGTTATTACTATTAACTACGCAAAGCGTGTCCAGGGAAACAGCAGCTACGGCGGCGTCAAGAGCATCCTGCCGGTTAAGCTGATTGCCGCCGGTGTGATTCCAGTTATCTTCGCCGTGGCATTCCTGTCGCTCCCAGCCTTTGTCGGCCAGGTGCTAAAAGCAAGCAACAACCCTGATTACCTTGTTTTGGCCAATAACCTAATCACGTGGTTCCAGGCTCCTCAGCCAGGTGCCTTTACGGGTGGATCACTTGAGGCGTTCATCTACCCAGTTGCGTACTTCGCCCTCGTTATCCTCTTTACCTATTTCTATACAGG
>CAMPGV010000066.1 GCA_946885745.1 uncultured Candidatus Saccharibacteria bacterium
GTATATTTTTGAGCATGCAAATGGGGCTTGGGATGTAGGCGATATTGCCTATTCTAATAATGGCAAATGGCTCGTTGCTGAGGTTAAAGGCGTTGGCTTAGTGCGTATTGATTTAACGAATTACGCAGCAAAGCGTTTCTCGACATATGACGCCAACAGTAGTGGTAGCGTAGAAGTGCGACTGGCAATAAGCGACGATGGGGAGCATGCTGCGCTATTTGGTCCGCAAAGTGGCTATAGCTCATTTAGCTTTTACGATATACCAGAGAATTGTGGAGATACTTTAGGCACAGAGTATGTGAGTAGTAGTGTACCGGTGGCGGGATCATGTGCATCAAAAGTTATGCCGGCATCGTTTAATGCAAGCTTGGGTCTTTATTACTCAATGCCTCCGCAAGCTGTAAGATACGGCAATGAAAATGGTGAAATAAAGTATGTCACCAGCATGGATTCCGAAAGTGGAAGCGTGACGTGGGGACGGCTCTACGCGCCGGGTTATGCACCGCAACGCCTTGGCTACTTGGCTATGGGAGACTCGTACTCAAGCGGCGAAGGCGATACGGACCAAATCAATAACACTGATATTAAGTGGTATCTACCTGCTACTGACGTGAATGAAAATAAGAGCGCAGGTGTTCCGCGAGAGAAGTGTCATATCAGTCTACGATCGTACCCGTACAAAGTTAATCAAGAAAAAACAATTGAAGGCGGAATGAAATCGATTGCCTGTTCAGGGGCGGTAATTGATGATGTGGTTGGCAATAATAGTAGCTACATGGGTCAGCCGAAGGGTGGTAAGAGTGATAAAGACGACCCTAGGTTGGAGGGGTATGTAGATGCGAATGCACTAAAGTCAGAGGGGCTAAATAACTTTATTCCTGGTCGCAATAAGCAAATTGAATTCGTGAAGCAGTACCAGCCTAAGGTTATAACCCTCACAATGGGCGGCAACGATACTGGGTTTGCGGATAAGATAGAAGCTTGTGTGCAGTTGGGTACTTGTGATTATGCTACGGTCGCATGGAGAGGGAAGCTTAAATCTGAAATAACAGGGAGCTATGATCGACTAGTTGATCTCTACACCAAGTTATATGAAGCATCTGGTAAGTCTGCCAAAATTTATGTACTAGGATACCCACAATTCATCAATGCTGACGCCAATGTAAGTTGTCAGAGTATCTTTGGAATGAACGACGAAGAGCGTAGCATGATCTTTAACAGTGTTACTTATATGAATAATGTAATTGAACAGGCCGCGAAGGCCGCTGGGGTGAAGTACGTTGATATTGAGAACAGCTTGCAAGGTCATCGAATTTGTGACAATGACACGAAGTATGTGACTGCAATTACTAATATTTTTGGCGCAAATGGCAATGAAAGACAAGAGAGTTTTCATCCTAACTCCCTAGGTCATGCGGCTATTAAAGATAGCATCTCACAGGCTTTAGGGAATAGCTCACTGCTAGAGTACAATGTTTGCCCGAACCTTCCTTCAGGGCAGACTCTATGTCCTGACTACACAGCAAGAAAGGATAATATACCGTCAGTAGCTTACTTTGATAACCAGGTTGTTTCAAAGTCAGAATATAAGCCGATGATGAACACTCCGGTGGTAAAGGGTACCCAATATGACGTTGCCATACCAAGTTATAAATTCGCACCAGGCTCGTCTACGACGTTGACGTTCCATTCAGACCCCGTGGAGGCCGGTAGCTATACTGCATCTTCGACCGGTGGACTAGATGTTTCAATTTCTATACCATCAGAGCTTCCTGCAGGCTTCCATACGCTTGTACTTAATGGAACTAGTTATGATGGGCAGCCAATTACAATCAGCCAGGTTATTGAGGTTAGGGGAAGTAATCAGAGTGATATTGATGAAGATGGCATAGCGGATAACTTGGACTCTTGCGCATACATACCTTTGCTTAACAGCGACGCCGACCTAGATGGTATTGATGATGCCTGTGACCCGGAAGTAGGCTCTTCACCGTTAATATATCGCGCAAGGACTGGGGATACAAACAGGCAGTACGGTAGCGGATTCGAAAAGAGTGACTATATATATCTGGAACGCAATACTCGCGCCGCTTCGATCACAGGGATTACTGGTGATTATGATCCAGATGGAGATGGATGGTCTATCGTGTCAGCTAGTCAAGGGACGCCATATACTACTACGTCACGACCCGATGCGGGTCCGGTTGCGAACTTTATAGTAGAAGGTACGGGAGTGTCAACGAAGCCATATGTATACTTACGAGCTGGAGGGTACGGATGTGTAAGCTATCGGGCAAGTAGCTTATCGAAGGTGGAGGCTGGTCAGACGAGATATCTAACCCGTGTAGCGGATAACACAGATAAGTGCCGCAAAGAATCACCTTCGGATGACCTTGATAACAACGGTCTGGCTGACAACGTACAACCAATTTATACGGCAAGAAATGGCATTCAGGCTAACGGTGAAGATCCATCGCGTATATATCTTTATCGCTCCTTCCATGCAGCCGAAGCGCAACTAGGGATTTCTGATTACACCCCATGGGGGACGGCTGCGGGGAATTACAAGGATCCAATTCGAGAGTGGAACTTGCTTGCATCATCTCAGGGTGAATATATTCCAGCGTACAATAAGCTTGTTATACTTGAAGGATCGGTTAGCGGTCCGTTACCTACAATATTGACTAAGAAGTTGAACGGTGAGTGTATTGCATACCAGCCTAAATCCACAGAGATAATTAAAATGACCACACAGGCAACAAGAACATTTAATAAATTAACTTCATTACCGGCAGGAGTAAATTGTGACTAAGACAATAGGAAAAATAAACACAACATCCGACAAGGGGCTTCTTGTCATGTCGGGGTTAGGAGTGGCGGTCAACGCCCTCCTTGCCCTGCTTATTACTTTTGGCCTACCATCCACCTCTGAGTCATCTAATTTGATATCTACTTTTTCCGTAGTTATCATGGTGATTGGTGCGGTTACTCTAGTCCTATCAATTGTGGCTTTGGTTAAGGTTCGCTCGGCGTTAAAGCTGGTGGCGATCCTGAATATTATGCTTACTGCTGGAATGGTATTGCTTGCATATTTTAATATATGGTGGCTTGGCTATTAGCTAGAGCGTGGCGCTTGCAATCGCTGGTTGCTTGATTGAGTCTAGACATACAGCCTGTAGAGTAGCCTAGGCTCTAATCTCGTTCCGGTAGGGTATTCACCAGATAGTCGACCCCTATGAATTGCCTCCATCGCATTAGCTCGTAACAGATAAGGTTCCAATTCAGATGTACTTGGGCTACCAAGAAAAAAGTCTTAGCAATTGCTAGGACTTTTTTCTTTGGTGAATAGT
>CAMPGV010000067.1 GCA_946885745.1 uncultured Candidatus Saccharibacteria bacterium
CGAGCGGACCTGTGGAAAATGTAGAGTATCAGACCGTACTACCCGAAGGAAAAACAATTAGTCAACTCGGCGGCTGGAAGCGTGTGAGCCCACCTGAAGGTGAGCCAGTTTTTGCCTATACCGACACTCTTGAAAACGCCACAATCAGCGTCAGTCAACAGCCGCTTCCTGAAGCAATGCGTCATAACACTGACAGTCAAGTTGCGGAATTAGCCAAAAAATTTAACGCCACCACAACACTAAACGCCAACAATACAACTGTCTATATTGGCACCTCGGCAAAAGGTCCTCAGTCGGTTATTCTCACGAAAAACAACCTTTTGATTCTCATGAAATCTACCCAGACCATCCCTGAGGCAGCCTGGGTAGAGTATGCTAAATCGCTACACTAACAAGCGTTAGTTTGAGCTTTTGTACTGAGCTATCAGCTGAGAAACCTTGCTGTCTTTTTTGAGATTCTCGAAAAACTGTATCTGATCTTTAGCGATGACCATTTCGTCCTCTGGACCGTGAACTTCATTGCCACGCTTAATCAGCTGAACATTACTCTGATCGGTAGTAGCCTGCTGTGCGTCGGCCGTACCTGTCGTGTCACCATTTTGAGATTGGAGATAATAGACATCTGTCAGTTTCATGTAGTCTCCACCTAGTGTATCGAGTTTCCCGAAATACACCTGGCCATTAGTGAAGAAGACCGCCTGATACTTGCCCGTGTCGATAGCTGCGCCTGAAGCACGCGATGTCGACCAGAGCAGCCATCCAGTCAGGAGCACTAAAAGCACAGCAACGCCAATAAATCCTGGCATAAACCACTTAGGTCGCCTCTTTGCTGGTGTCTCGATTACCGCCGATGACTGACGCAGACGCGTGGCTGTATCATGAACCTGCGTAGCGCGCGGCTCTTCGACACGCTGTTGCACTGGTTCTGGCTGGCTCGTGGCCCTGGTTTCTACTGGGCGTTGTCTACGAAAGCCGCCGTCCATATGTTTTTCTCCTCATATATTTGCCTTATCGTAGCATAAGAGGGATGTAGGTTTCAACTTGCCGCCCCTACACACCCCTTGTGAGCCACGAAAAACTAGGCATTCAGGAGCGTCAGTACGTGATAGATAACGTACACCGGCCAAACGATTGCCTGCAGCAATGCCAAGACCACGTCCCAAAAGCCACCATCACTTTTTGAGATAAAATAGATGGCTGCCCCAATATAGGCAAGCAGATGAAAAAATCCCCATGGTCCTTGCTCAACGACTCGTACTGTATTTTTTGACATAGGCACCTCCCTCACTAATTACTACCTAAATGATAGCGCACCTCAAGAACAGACTCTATGACTAATTACCGCCCACCCATGTGCGCCACGGCCCACCGGTAGTATCAGCACTCGAATAGCCAGCATACTGCCACCCTTGGTTGGAATTTACCATAGTGTTACAGTTTGGACCGGCGCTGGTCCATGCCGCTGCACCCGTATATTCGGTCGGGCCCTTTGCTTCAGAAATATAGAAAATCTTACCGCTTTTACTAAGAGCCACGACGCTATACATCAGCTGTGTCGAGTTGCGGCAATACCATAAATTATTATCCGTAGTCGGAGTCTGAGCATAGGCACTCTTACTGGCCGTAAATCCTAGCGGAGTTAAGGTTGATTGCCCCGCGCCGGACGGATACAGTTCGTTATTATCAACTTTATATAGATCAATTTTCTTTTTGAGTGACGCCAGGTCGCTGACGATTGCCGAATCGGCTGCTCTGTTTTGTATGCCGTTATACGCAACAATTGTAATTGCCGCCAGGATGGCGATTACAACAATCACGATCAAGAGTTCAACGATTGTAAAACCTTTTTGTTTTGCCCACATGTTACTTCAAGTATAGCATGGCAGCTACAGCCAGAATGTCCTAGAGCGCCGGGTCAGGCACAGTAATATTGCACTCTGGGCCAGCCGATTCACCCGCTGTAAAAGCGCGTGTCGCCCCTGGAAGTCCACAATCAGTATTCACACCCTCCAGCTGATAGCGCAGGTTATTCGGACTCACAAATAGTATACCCCGCCTAGACCCGTCGGTTGCATTCCGATACACCGCAGCCGTGCTTGGGTTTGGCAAGCTTTTTGCATAATTTAATAGGCCAGCGTTTGTTGTGGCATTTTCGGTATAGATCCGATTGTCCCAACATAGTCCGCCAGGGTAGCCGCTTCCCAGACAGTAGTTACCAGTTCCAGGGTAGACATCGTAGTCAACGGCGTATGATGAATATAGCTTTATATAGTCTTTAACAGCGCCTATTGTCTGCGAATTTCGGGCTCGCTGCTGCACACCATTAAACGCCACAACGGTGATCGCCGCCAGGATAGCGATGACAACAATCACAATCAAAAGTTCCACAATTGTAAAGCCGTTTTGTTTTTGCTTTGCCCACATCATTGCTCTTAGTATAGCAAAAGCGTTTTTATTCTGTCGCCCTTTACCTATTATCGGGCTACTAAGTCGCTTCCAATACGGGCATCAAGCTCGTACCGTACCAGGGCGATTAGCTGCGAAGGTGAGAGGTCGGATTTTACAAAATTCTTTGCGGCGCCCAACTCTTGGGCCTGTTCAACTTCTTTTCCTGAAGAAAGATTACTAAGGACGATAACTTTTGACTTCACGCCGCCCAGATCATTATAGTTTTCGAGAAACTCCACACCATCCATGATTGGCATCATGAGATCGAGCAAGATAAGGTCATAATTTTTAACCTTACACAGCTCAAGTGCCTCTTTGCCGTCAGAAGCTACATCGCACAAGTACGGCTGCGTAGAGAGAATGAGCTGATACGTCTCCCTTAGGATAGGCTCGTCCTCAACAATAAGAAGTTTACGCATTGCCAACTCCTACGGGTACAAATATTCGAAATGCCGTCCCCTTACCAAGCAGCGAATCAACTTCAATCTTACCTTGATGCAAGTCAATAACCTTCTCTACCCAATACAAGCCGAGGCCACTTCCTGAGACGCGGTGCGACAAATGATTTGAGATTCGATGAAACTTTTCAAACAAGACAGGGATATTTTCAGAGGCAATACCCACTCCCGTATCTTCAACTTCTACGCATGCGAATCCATCTACGGCGCGGGAACTAATTTTAATTTCACCACCCTCCGGGGTGTATTTTGAAGCATTGTCCACAATATTCTCAATTGCCATTCGGTAATACTGTTCATCCACAAACCCCATAAGCTCCTTGTCTGCGGGAGAAAATGTGATGGTCTGGCGCTTATCAGCGATTACGCCACTATACTG
>CAMPGV010000068.1 GCA_946885745.1 uncultured Candidatus Saccharibacteria bacterium
CTAGAACTCTTGAGTAGTGGCTGCATACCTGTGGTAAACGAAGGCGAAAACAATACGCTTGTTTCAGATAACCCTTATATCGCCTATTCATCTAGCGATCCTGTTTCTATGGCAAACAAGTTATCCGAAGTTATTACAAAAAAAGGCCTTCTCGGTTATGCCACCAAAGCTTCGAGCAGTGTAAAAAGCGCAAGCTGGGATGAGTCAGGCAAACATTTTGTAGCAATTGTTGAAAAGTCAGTTAAAACACCTGGAGTAAAATAGATGGCAGCTGAAAAATACATAACCGTATTTGTACCTACCTATAACGGCGCAAAGTATATCGGCGAACTAATCAATGCAGTACTAGATCAAGAGCTACCTGAAGACTATAAGCTTGAATTAATGATTATCGACTCCGGCTCCACTGATAGTACGGTAGATACTATCAAGCAGCACTATATAGATAAGGTGAATTTCTCAGAAATACCTAACAGTGAGTTCGGTCACGGCAAAACGCGCCAAAAGGCAGCCGAAATTGCCAAAGGAGAATATATCCTCTTTTTATCCCAAGACGCCACCCCGTCTCATCGCCGCTGGCTTATCGATATGATAGAACCCTTCTGCGTAAGTGACAAAGTTGGATGCGTGTTCGGTCGTCAAATTCCCCGCCCCGACGCAGTGGCGCCGATCAAACGAGAGGTATCTACTGTCTTTGGCAACTTTGGTGCGCCTGACTCCATTACGCTACATCGGGAGAAATCGTTGGTCGATAAACAAAAAGTAAACGAACTTAATACGTTTTTTTCCGATGTGAATTCTGCTGTCAGAAAAGACCTCATAATGACAATTCCCTTTCGTGATATTGCATACGCCGAAGATCAGGCCCTGGCGCAAGATATGCAGAATGCCGGATACCTCAAGGCCTACTCTGTACGAGGATCCGTATGGCATTCAAATGAATACACTGTAGCCGAGTTTAGGAAGCGTAAATACGACGAGTACGTAGGACTGATAAAAAGTATTGATTATGTTATCGAAAAGCCTCTAAAAACTGCCCTCGTTGGCTGGGTCAGGCCGACGCTTCACGACATACGTTTTGCCCTAAGAGACAGGGAATATGGAAAGAAGCGAAAGCTCCTCAACTTAGTGTTAGCATTTAGCTACAACATAGCTTCAGTCATGGGCAGATACGATGCTTCTAAATATTCTGAAGAAAACCATAGCAAGAAATCGCTTGAAGCCTCTCGTAAGTAAATTCTATTAAGTAGCACATCCAGGTATTTCTGCCGACGGATCTTAGCTTACTTAATTATATTTAAGATACACCTAAGAAGTGTAGACTTATTATTTTTCGTGATCCTCTGACCATTCAGGAATGTTATCTGATTCATATGGTCTTTTTATCACAGTTTCACCGTCTGAACTATACATATCCCTACCGTTAACCTCTGGAACAACGCAAAACGCTCTCTCTAGAGCATGGGCAAATGTTGCATCTATTTGGCCGGCTTCCGCCTCAAATCGAGCCACCCCATAAGAAAGGAGTGGCCTAATTGCGTCCAAATTAACCCAGAACATAGTCCCACCAAAAAAGCCGTATTCTTTACGTTTCTGCTGCAACACCAGTTCGGTAGTGTGACGGTTAAAAACTTCGGACATAACCTTAGTCATGTGCTTTCCGTTTGCTGGAAAGTTAATCGTCAGAGGATAATACACATCCGCAGGACCAAGTACCCCAAAATTTTGCCTACCAACAGCCTTAAGCACTCTACCGAGTGCCTTTGGATCTTCTGGAATAATTTGGTCAAGCATAGACTCTAACCAATCTTGACCATCTTGTCGATGGGTAGATTTCTTTGAATGAAATTTAAGAACTGTATTATAGTCTAATCCCTGCAAGGCTTGGGCAACTTTAATGAATGGCAGAACATCGCGACCCCTATTAGGAACTTTTATGATCCGGGCATCCGGGAAGTCTTGGAGGATCTCTTTACCGAAATACTCATTCTTCTCGGGAATCGTAATAAACACATCGTATGCGCCATCCGGGAGCAGTTCTAACTTATGTTTAAATAATGGCCAATTATCTACATAATAGAGGTGTATGACAACTGCAAATTTACCTTTCCCGTCCCGATTCAGGCCATCAGAGAGCATCCGCAGCTCATCCTTGTAGTAATGCTCGTCAATCGAGCTATCCTTCAGCGAGAGTATGTATCTCTTTACTTTCTGTACTCCTCTCTTCAGTACTGAAAAGGGCTTGATTACAGTACTGCCAATCTTGAAAGCGTATGAATTAAACATACGAGCCAACTGTTTCTCTAGAACCTCTATATGTCCTTGCTGCTGCTCAATCGCCGCTTCCTTATCACCTATAGCCACGTCTTTGTCATGTATAATTCTATCCTGCGCTTCAATATGCGCATCCCTTAATCGACCCGCGTATACTGGCAAGTCAAGAGGGTTCACCTTAGTGGGATACTTTCTACTCCACTTCATCAGTATGTCGTAGAAGTGATACATGTCGTCCCAGTACGGTCGAGTTGAGCCGCGTGTATCTCTACGCACACGGTAGTTTATATAGCAATCTTCTGCTAGCTTAAACTTTTTATCATCTAGCGCCAATCCCAAAAAGAAGTCCCAATCTTCTGCAACCTTTTCACTCTCAAACTTATGGTCACCAATCGCGGCTCGTCGAATTAGCGACTCAGAGGTACAGTGAATTTCCTGACGTATCAGTCGCTGAAGGTCGAACTCAGGAAAAGATTTCGTATACTTATCATCTCCAAAAACATGCCAATTGGGGTAAACTACATCTGCGTCATTCTCATGCGCAATGGACACCATCTTTTCAATATAGTCCTGATCAAAAAAGTCGTCAGCATCGAGGAAACAAATGAACTCACCCTTTGTTACACGTAGCGCCTCGTTTCTCGTATAGACTATACCTTTGTTTTTACGACTTATAATCTCCACCTGGTCATAGTGTCTGTATTTTTCAATTACTTCTAATGAGTTATCAGTCGAGCCGTCATCAATAACTAAAAGATCGACATTATCGTAAGTCTGTTTCAGGACACTTTCAATCGCTTCAGCGACATATTTGCCATAGTTATAGCAAGTGATTACGAGTGATACTTTAGGATTAGATTCAGATGTCATTACGTCTAGTATACTACTATGCCTTATTTACAAT
>CAMPGV010000069.1 GCA_946885745.1 uncultured Candidatus Saccharibacteria bacterium
TCTGAGAAATTTTTATATAGTAGAAAAACTATACGAAAGCCGTATAGTGACGAGCGAATCGAGTACATGTGCAAGAACTGCAGTTAAACACAGGAGTGCGCCAGCAAAAAGCACAGTTCGCCGCCTGGGTAAGCAGCAAGCCTCAAAAGCCAGATCATCCCAAGCCAATCCAGAGGCAAGTGATCCTGCCATTCCGCATTGGCATCCTATTCGTAAGTGTGGGTTCAGCAATCGGCGTGGCTGTCATGTGGACTGGCATAACTCTATGGAATACGGGTGGAGCAGTGGCGTTTTCGCTACTATTCGCAACCGCCATCCTCCTGGGTGTCGCCACTCCAATCGGAACAGTATTGATTGTCGACACAATACACAAGATGAGATACCAACAAGAGATGCAGGGTAGCGGCTGGGGTGCTTACTTAAACAGACTCAGCGCATGGAAACAAGAGGGCAGGGAGCGATTCACAAACCTCGCCGAACATGACTCTTTGACGAGAGCCGCTCTTCGGTACCATCTCGATTTTGACTAGCTCACGAGGGCAGAAGAGGTGCGGAGCCAATAGTTCCGTACATACTCACTGCACTTCGTGAGCTCTTCTGTTTTTTAGTCCGCCCGCTCATGCTAACTCCAGCTAAAATATATGATACTATCGCGACATAAGCGCTTGCGCTATATACTAGAGTCATACGCATTCATACGTAAATTAGTAGATAAACACAGCCACGCCTGGCTCACCAACAGAAAGTCCCGCACATGCTCCTCGACTACTCGCCACTCAATCAACCCGTCTCCAAAGCCGACCTTGCTGCGCTTAAGGCCATTAAAACACAGCAGGCCAGCAAAGCAACGAAGGTCATATTTTTTATCGTTGCAGGGTTTATTGCCGTGTCATTTATCGGCACAATCGCCATCAGCACACTCCTTTTTGGCACCAACAACTTATCGATGTTAGCAATACTTCCTGCTGCCGGTATTTTTATTACTATTATTATCATCGCGATCCGCAAGCAAGCCGAGAGGCGTGCTAAACTTTACAAGTTCGCGGTCGTTAACGGAATTCAATTTCTATACGCGGTCACCAATCCAAACTACGCCGGCCTGATCTTCGACGAGGGCGATAGTCGCCAGATCAGTGATGCATTACTTTTTAAAGACGGTACAGAAATTGGAAATTACGAGTACACAACCGGCAGTGGCAAGAACCGCCAAACTCACGTCTGGGGATATGTGCGTATTAAGCTCGCTCGACATCTGCCCAACATGGTGCTCGACGCTCGTAAAAATAACCTCTTTGGTAGCCTGACAAATCTTCCCGATAACTTCGGGCGTGACCAGACGTTGTCGCTAGAAGGTGATTTTAATAATTACTTTACGCTCTATGCCCCGAAAGAATACGAGCGAGACGCACTCTATATCTTCACTCCCGACGTTATGGCGGCGGTGATTGACTCCGGCCAAGCTTACGACATGGAAGTCGTCGACGACAACTTAATGCTCTATAGCACCAGTCCGTTTGCGCTAGATTCAGAAGCCCAACTTAAAACACTCTTCAGTATTGTTGAAAAAATTGGCACCGAGCTACGCGATCAAAGTGACTACTACGCCGATGAGCGAGTAGGGGACCGAGCTGCGAATATGATCGCCGAACCAGGTCGCCGCCTAAAAACCGGTGCGAATGCCGGAGTTATTATCGGCTTCATCATTGTAGTAATGTACTTTATATTTACGACTTTTAATTAGCGTACTGTTCGAGGTGGCGCGCCAGTCGTTTGCGCACACCCGGCACGAGGCCAAGCATAATCAACGGCAAGATTAGCATATGATCGAGATTGTTTAAAATATCGAGTTGGCTTTTTCTACCATGAGCCTGAAGCTTTTCATGAAGCGTAACGCTGTCGCGCACATTGACGGTCGTATCTTTCGAGCCATGAATGAGCAGTGTTGATAGATCCTGAGGGCTCCCTTCGACATAATTTCGCGGATCGGTTAGTCCTTTTTTGATCGCATCGCCAAACACCGGACGCCAATAGCGCTCATTAATCGTACACGGCGCTGATATTGTCACGGCAGAGTCAACTTGAACTAGCCGTCGTAGCCCCAGGAGTAGTGCAGTGTGGCCACCAGCCGAGTGACCCATGAGAATAATCTTTCGACCCGGGTGGCGACCTTTGATATTCGTAACAGCTGCCACCGCATCATCTAAAAATCCAGGGTAGGTGCGAACAGGGTACTTCGGGTAATCGAGCACAAAGGCATGAGCACCCATTTGTTGGAGCGCATGGCCGACAAATCGGTACATCTCTTTTCGGCCATTTTTCCAGCCGCCACCATACCAAAAGATTACCAATGGCGCAGCGCTTGTCGTAGAAGGGTATTCATCATATGCCATGTGGTCACCGGGACCGTAAGGAATATTGTCACGCCGCTTTTTACCACCCAACACTGTATTAATGGGCAGCAGGAGAAGCTCGCTGGTAGACATACTCATTATCTTTATTATAACCGTCGGCAGCACTTAACGCACATCATAGCAAAAAGCACGGCAGTTTCTCAGAATAGCCACTCAAAAACAACTATACTAATAGTATGAATTCACACCGCCTGACGCCCTTACGTAAACTCGCCGCATCACCCAACTGGCTGCGTGCTATTGTTGCATTGATTATCATCAGCTGGCTTGCCATTGCTGCATTCGGTGGACCGACCTTCGGTAAACTCTCTGACGTGTCGACAAACGATCAAGCGGCCTTCTTGCCAGCTTCAGCACAGTCAACGAAGGTACAGGAAATACAGGTAAAGTTTCGCGACTCCGACTCTATTCCAGCAATCATCGTTTTAGAGTCAAACACCACTATTAGTCCGGCGAGTTATCGCGACTATCAGCCGCTTATCGCAAGTCTTGAATCGGTCGACGGCGTCCAGCAGGGCGCATCTGTCGCCGGGCCAATCCCTTCGGAGGATGGCAAGGCGGTGCAATTTATCGTCCCGCTCAACAGCAGGGATGAATTAAAAGATGTAGTCGCCAATCTTCGTACGGTCACCAAAGACAATACGCCGGCAGGGCAGACTGCGTACGTTGCAGGGCCAGCAGGGCTGACCGCCGATCTCGTCAAGGCATTTGGCGGCATTGACGGTATCCTACTTATCG
>CAMPGV010000070.1 GCA_946885745.1 uncultured Candidatus Saccharibacteria bacterium
AATTACTACTGTTGTCTAGTATACCGCGTTAGGGAAGGAATGTCGCCACCCAAGCCAGCTACGCAGCCTGTAATTTCTTTAGCTCCGCCACTATCTGCTCACCGTGACCTAGCGGCGTCACACGACCATATACTTTCATCACCTGGCCCTCTGGACTAATCAAGAATGTCCTGCGCAAAATCCCCTCGCGGCCGAATTGCTTTTTACCCCAAGCGTCGTACGCTTTGATCATCGTTAAGTCAGGGTCGCTCAGCAACGTGAAGTTGAGGCTATGCTTTGCCTTAAACTTCTCATGGCTACTCGCGTCATCTGCACTCACGCCCACCACTTTCGCACCAAGGGCGGCGATATCATCACGCACGTCACGCAAGCTACAAGCCTCAATAGTACAGCCAGGTGTGTCATCCTTTGGGTAGAAATATAGCACCACCCACTTACCCCGGAAGTCAGCAAGGGAACGAGTCGTACCGTCAAGAGAAAGGGAAGTGAAATCAGGAGCAGGATAGGGAGTAGGTGTCATCATACTTTTAGTATACCGGCGAGTTCCCTGGCTATGCAATCGTCCGGATTGATCCAGGATGATTTGGTATAATAAATCAAGTTATGCAGGCCTCGACACCAGCCGCTTCCCGGCTTTCTCGTATTTTTGCCCTCGACTATTTACGTGGCTTTTTTATTGTCGTTATTATTATTGATCACCTGTGGCGCTGGCCAAACGCTCTTCAGCTTATTAGTGGACGAGGTGAGCTATGGGCATCGGCAGCCGAAGGCTTTGTCATCATATCTGGCCTACTCGTGGGCTATGTTCGTGGCTATAAAAACCGCCACGACCCACTCAAGACCGTTAGCGGCAAGCTTATCCGCCGCGGACTCATGCTCTACTTATGGATGCTCATTACCACTTTTGGGCTCGTCGCTGCCACCTGGCTCTTCCATTTCAAAGGCTCCATCGCCCATGTACCGATCGAACCTTTCGCTTGGAGCCAACTCATCCATGACGTCTTTAACCTAACATACGTCCATAGCCTCACCCACTTCCTCTATCTATACGCCATTTTCCTCATCATCTCACCTTTGGTTATCTGGCTACTACGCCAAGGGAAGTGGTGGCTTGTTATTGTGGCCAGCTTCCTCACATGGCTTCTCGGTACGTACGTTGGCCTCGAGTGGATGCAGTGGCAAATCCTCTTCTTTGTTCCAGCTGCGGCCGGCTATTACCTCGATAAAATTTTTGACCGATACTACAATCTACCACTCGTTACTCGCCGAAGTATCCGCTATAGCTCAATCATCCTTACTCTATCAACAGCAGCGTACGCCATGAGCCTCGTCTTCGCTTATGCACCTGGTGAATATGACAATAGCCTATTCAGTCGCGAGATGGTGACCTTGCCAATTATTCTCACCGCATTTATATGGTTTACCGGCCTCCTGAGTCTGACTCAATTTTTACTACCCTACATCCGAAAGCCGTTCGGCTGGCTACTGAGAGTCTTCGGTGAACGCTCTCTGACTGCCTATATTCTGCACGTCATCCCGCTACTCGTCTGCCAGTGGTTCTTTGGTGATACGCTCAATATTTGGGTCAACACCCTGCTAACTATTCTGGTCATTTTCGCCACCTGGGCGCTTCTCAAAATCCCTGGTATTAATCGCGTGGTGCCGCGCTAAGCACATCAATCGTCAGGGAATCAAACGTCGTTCGCTCGACAAGCTGCCGATTGACCGAGAGATCACTTCGTGGCTGATCGTAGTAAATGTAATAAACCGTTTCCGTATCAGCGAGCTGCGAAACCGGGTCCCTTAGTTGCAACTCACTGCCGTTTAGCGGTGCGTAACCACCGGTCAAAATAATACTTGGCTCGTAGAAGTAAACCGGACAGTCTTGAACGTAGTATAAAAGTTCAATTGCCGCGTATGGGTCACCTGCGACGACCTTCGCGTTATCGCTACATGGCGTCGCGAGCCGTGCGGCCTCTTTGATAGCCGGGTGCAATGTGCGCTGGAAGTTGTAGTTGCCGTACGCCGCAAGCTGCACTACGCCAACCAGCAGCGTTACTACAAAAATCCCTACAGCCCATTTCCCTACTCGTCCGATACGTGGCCATACCACTGCGACTGCGACACCCAGCGCCAAGCTAGCACCAATCGCTACATGCGACACGTAGCGCTCAAGATACATAGGTCGCACAAAACCAATTAACGTCAGAAGTAGCACTGGAACGAGTACATACATCGCCAATAGCACAAAATACGGTCGTTGGTGCTTTTCGAGCGAACGGTACGCCCGCATCCCCAGCCACCCAATCACAACGAGCGCAAACAAAACCACCACTGACATAATTGGACCAAGCCGCCACAGGGGCTCATACACCGTATAAAACGAAACTATACTAATTAAGTTATCAAGTGTCAGTGACTGCGCCACGCTCGTAAGAGCACCGTTATCTAGTTGGCCTAAAAATGCCGGTATCCAAGGTAAGTAGAGAATAACCGCTCCTAAATATGCCGCTAACCACGGCTTCCATATTGCTCTTATTAGCGAGTGATCACGACGCCAGCCCATCCATGCCAGCCAGCTAGCGTGTGCAATCCACAGGAATGCCATGTAATAAAACAGGTACATTCCGAGCGCAACTAGCACGGCATACAGCGCATAACGCCGCAGCTGTACCGCACGCGTTTTCGCATCCTCAGCGAGTACGAGTACGTACGTTGCCGCAATACCGACTAGCGAACCAATCGCATACATACGAATCTCAAACCCATAACGCAGCAAAAATGGTGATATCGCCAGTATCATTACGGCAACCGCAGCCACCCGCGCTCCGAATAGGCGCTTAATGAGCAACCCGCCCATAGCAACCGACGCACCGAGCGCGAGCACACTCAGGCTACGAAGCGCCAGTTCGCTCCAACCAAACACATCCCCCCATACCTTCAGGAGCGCATAGTAAAGCGGTGGATGCGTATCAACAGACGTCAAATACAGCAGCTGCCCCCATGACTGTTTAGCAAGA
>CAMPGV010000071.1 GCA_946885745.1 uncultured Candidatus Saccharibacteria bacterium
GGCAGAAAGCGACGATATATTTTGATGTGCAAGATAATCTGTTAAAGCCGGATAGTGTCGTAGTGTTAGCAATCCAGGGTGAGGGTAGTCGTGAAGAGTTGACGGCAAAATTTGACGATTCGCTCGCTACTTTCACTTACGCATTTCCATCACAAGGTGTGCATGAGCTGACGTTTAATGTGAATACCGATGGCAATGTATATACGTTCAAGCAGTCGCACCGAGTGGCGAGAGGAGTGGCGGCTAGCGCTCTTGATCAGCCAAGTTACGAATGGGCAAAGATAGCCTTGCTAGCGAGTGGTATAGGCTTCGCTCTTCTGCTAATTACGGTCATAAACCGTCGCCGTGAGATAGCAAAACAAAGCACTTTCTAAGTGTTATACTAACAAGCAGTAAGTATAACTGGAGAAATGCGATGAAGTTATTGATCGGTAAATTACCTGTAATCGGCGTTTTCATCAGTGTACTAGCCTTAGCGTTTAGCGCCACCGCTTCAGCACATGTGACCGTGAAGCCAGCGGAAGTTGTCACGGCTGGCTTTCAGACATTTACAGTCAGTGTGCCGAATGAAAAGGATATTCCGACAACGAGCATCAAGCTAGTTATGCCAACGGGTTTAGAGCATGTTTCGCCAACCCAAAAAGCCGGCTGGCAAATTGATATTGAAAAAGAGGGCGAAGGCGAGAGTGCTGTTGTGAAGTCAATTACCTGGAGCGGCAGTACAGTTGGCGCTGGCTTTAGGGATGATTTTACATTTAGCGCCAAGGTGCCCGATAATGCCGCTGAGCTGCAGTGGAAGGCCTATCAAGCATATTCAGACGGTACGGGAGTGTCGTGGGACAAGGCTGATGAAGGTGAGCACGGTGAATTGGCCGCTAACTCCGGACCTTTCTCTGTGACTAAGGTAGTGGCTGAAACTGTGCAAGATGCTGCAGTCAAAAAGACAGAGCAAGCCGCAGTGGACGCGAAAAATAGCGCAAACACGGCGCTATATGCCGCTGTTGCAGGTGTGACGATTGGACTTCTTGGCGTATACTTAGCAACTCGCCGAAAGTAGGGCATGTAGCCTAGTGCTCAGATCTAAAAATAGCCCCAGTATATCAGGGGCTATTTTAGTTGCTATGTGTTTTATTTACTTGACGCTCATATTAATTTTATATACCCTAGGCGGGTATAGGAGATTAAGCAAATGCATAACAGCGGGACAGGTAATCATCACCCAAATCACGAACATATGAACCATGACCACGAAAGCCATCATGCTAGTCACGGGGGTGTGAATTTAAATAAAATGGCAGCAAGTGCGACACTGCACTGCTTGACCGGGTGCGCGCTTGGTGAAGTTACGGGATTAATTATCGGTACAGCCCTTGGCTGGGGATCATTACCGACAATTATACTAGCCGTAGCCTTGGCCTTTGTCTTTGGATTTACGCTTTCTACATTGCCGCTGCGCAAGGCGGGTCTTGGTTTTTTTGCAGCGTTGTCAGTCGTCTTTGCTGCAGATACACTGTCGATCGCTACCATGGAGGTGGTCGACAATGTAGTTATGTTAGTTATTCCCGGCGCAATGTCAGCCGGGCTTGTCAGTCCATTGTTTTGGATTAGTATGCCAATTGCACTCACTGTCGCTTATCTCGCTGCATTTCCAGTTAATAAGTACCTTCTGTCGAAGGGTAAGGGTCACGCGCTAGTGATGAAATATCATGAAGGACATGCCCGCTAAGGAGTAATAGTTATGACGACGCATACACACGGATATTACGAGAATAAAGATCAGGTACTAAAAAGACTCAAGCGGGCCGAGGGACAGGTGCGAGGTATCGCGCGCATGGTCGAGGAGGATAAATACTGCATCGATGTACTCACGCAGGTCAATGCGGCGCAGGCGGCACTAGACAAAGTGGCGATTGAGTTAATGCGCGATCATGCGCGGCACTGCATGGCGCACATCACTGATGAAACCGAGCAGCAAGCTAAGGCCGATGAACTTGCAAATGCAATCGGCAGAATGTTATCAAGGTAGGAGGATATATGGAAACGAAACCACTTTTATACGGACTCATAGGGTTTTTTATCGGCGGTCTCATTGTGTCGATTGCTGCAACGGCTCTTGATAAGTCGGCTACTATGCCCGCCTCGGATATGTCGATGAGCCAAATGACCGGTTCTCTTCAAGCTAAGCAAGGTGATGACTTTGACCAAGCGTTTATCTCAGCAATGATCGAGCATCACCAAGGTGCGGTAGATATGGCAAAGCTGTCTGCATCAAATGCTAAGCACGAGGAGATCAAACAGCTGTCTCTTGGTATTATTGCCGCTCAGGAGAAAGAAATACATCAAATGAAGCAGTGGCAAATGGACTGGGGTTATATAAACAACCCGCAGTCGCACAGTATGAATGGAATGGCCCACTAGGCTAGGGTATAATTATTGTACTGTAAAATAACTCCGGCATTTCCGGAGTTATTTTTGTTATGGGTGCTTAAGACTTTACTGTTCGCCAAACGGCTTCGCGAGCCGCAGCTCTGGCACTGTCTCTGCAATGCGGAGTAGCTCATTGTACTTTGCAATACGATCGGTGCGAGAGAGGGAGCCGGTCTTGATCTGGCCACAGCCGAGGCCGACGGCGAGGTGGGCGATGGTGACGTCTTCGGTTTCGCCCGAGCGGTGCGACATGACCGCGTTCCAGCCAGCGGCTTGCGCGGTCTTGACGGCGTTGATCGTCTCACTCAGGGTGCCAATTTGGTTTGACTTGATCAGGATAGCGTTGGCGGCCTTTTCATCGATCGCGCGCTGCAGGAGCTTGGTGTTGGTGACGAGCAGGTCGTCGCTGACACCGACGAAATGCTTCCGCACGGCGTG
>CAMPGV010000072.1 GCA_946885745.1 uncultured Candidatus Saccharibacteria bacterium
CACCAAGAATACCCCCGGCCCACCAACTTTTTGAGCGAGCAAGAATAGAGCTCAGCCATAAAAATGCAAAAACAAAGAACACACCACCTTGCATGACCATGTTCCAAAAATGCTGCCATCCTGTTAATGTGGGCGCCGCGTGAGGATCCGGCTGCCTACTCACTGCAGCGGCAATACTTTCCAGGCCATTACTAATACCTGCATAGTAATTATCTTGGCGAAACTGCGGCGCAATAACATCTCGAATTATTCGTCCGCTCTGAGCATCGGTCAGATCCCCTTCGAGCCCACTTCCAACCTCAATTCGCAACTGCCGATCATCTTTGGCAACAAGCAGCAATACCCCATTGTTTTCGCCCTTTTGCCCAATCCCCCATTCGCGCGCAACTTTAATTGAGTACTCTTCAATAGATTCTCCGTCCAAGCGAGGAATCATTAGTATGCCTACTTGGTACTCTTTGTCAGCGCGGCTAGAAGTAATTTGATCAGATAATTTGTTAATTTCTGACTCTGAGAGTGTATCTGTTTGGTCAATTATTGGCCGCTCAAGCGACGGCGCCGAAGGCACTGTAAGTGCCGACGTTGACACGCCTCCTAAAATTGCAATCACCGCAAGCAGCAAAACGCCAAACTTAGCACATCTCGTCAAAAACACTATATAGCTCGATTAATTAAAGTCTACGGTTGGCGCTGTGTCACTTCCCTGTTCGGCCTCAAAATATGGCTTCTTTTCAAAGCCGAATATACCAGCAATGACATTTGTAGGGAATGTCTGCAGGCGTGTATTATACGGCCGTGCAGTATCGTTATAATCATTGCGCGCAACCGCAATACGGTTCTCCGTACCCTCTAACTGGACCTGCAGATCACGAAAGGCCTGGGTCGCCTGAAGCTGCGGGTAGTTCTCCGTTACGGCAAGCAACCGACTTAACGCGCTCGTTACGTCTCCCTGTGCTCGTTGATACTCTTGAATCTGCTCAGGTGTCGCCCTACTTGGGTCAAGCTGAATGCTTGTCGCCCTGGCACGCGCTTCGGTAACTTGCGTCAAAGTACTTTGCTCAAAGTTAGCCGCGCCCTTCACGGTATTTACAAGATTTGGAATAAGGTCAGCTCGACGCTGATATTGTGACTGAACTTTGCTAAACGACGCCGTTACTGCCTCTCGTTGCCCGACAAGACCGTTATATGAGCCGGCAAAGACAAGCCCGAGCACCACAACGAGACCAATAATAATTCCTGGAACCAACCATTTTTTATTCATCATGCACTCCTTTTGATTAATTATACCACTACGACTGCTCGTGAAATTGCTCAAGATATGCCGTCATGAAATTATCCAACTTGCCGCCAAGTACGCCTTGTGCGTCACGGTCTTCATACTTGGTGCGAGTATCCTTAACCATCGTATACGGATGAAGGACGTAGTTACGAATCTGAGCGCCCCAGCTGGCTGACTCACCCGCCTGGAGATCTTGGATGCTTTCGGCATGCTGCTCAAGCTGTAATTGCGCGAGCTTCGAGCGCAGGATCTTCATGGCGGTCTCACGGTTCTGTAATTGCGATCGTTCGTTTTGAATGGCCACTACAATATTAGTCGGCACGTGCGTCACACGCACTGCGCTATCGGTTGTATTGACCGATTGCCCGCCGTGCCCGCCAGCTCGGTACACATCAATCTTAAGATCTTTATCATCAATCACGACTTCGTCGGGTGTATCGATTTGCGGCAATATTTCTACGAGCGCGAAGCTCGTTTGGCGGAGATTATCACTATTAAAAGGACTGAGACGGACCAAACGATGAACACCATTTTCTGAGCGCAGCTTCCCGTACGCATAAGGCCCGGTAACCTCAATGACGCTACTTTTGATACCTGCCTCATCGGCCGCCGAACGCTCAACGATAGTCGTCTGCATGCCAGCCTTTTCCGCCCAACGAAGATACATGCGCTCCAGCATTTCAGTCCAGTCTTGGGCATCAGTGCCACCAGCACCGGCGCTCAGGCGGATAATTGCATTATGATCATCGTAACTACCGCTAAAAAGAAGCTCCTTGCGCCGAGCTGCAAATTCATCTTCGAGCGCTTTCACTTGACCGTCAAACTCCCCTAGCAGTGAATCATCTCCAAGTTCAAGCAACTCGTTGATATCACCTACTTGCATGCGAAGCGTTTGCCAGGGCTCAACCATAGCACTAAGCGCTGCAAGCTGTTTACTTTTTTCCTGGGCATAGGCGGGATTGTTCCAGATTTCAGGCGACGCCAGTTCTTGTTCAAGTAATTGCACCTGTCGGTGCTTATCATCGATCAGTAGCTGATCATAGGCAACATCAATGGCGTTTTTCAGAATATCGAGGCGTTTAACAAGTGGTTGCATTGCTCTTTATTATATCACCAGACCCGCACGCCACCGTCGCTTATTGTCTCTTAACTCCGATTCCGTTCAGTATTGTTGCAATTCTTGACTGATTATTCTGCCAAATGCCATCACGTCCAAGCATCATCACAAGGTGCAGTTCGTTACTATTGTCGACCAATAAAAAGCCAACGAGTCCATGAAGCTTATTTTCACGATCATCTACGCAGGAGTAATCATAATAAAATCCTTTTGCGCCTGCCGGACTCAAATCATACAGTTTCACCGCGGGGGTATCCCTACAGCCCGTGATCGTTTGAATACGACTTATTACCGTTGCCTGGGAGGACTGTTTGAGCTGTGCAATCACACTCGCCCTATCCGACGGAATACTACCCTGTGCTACGACATAGCTATAC
>CAMPGV010000073.1 GCA_946885745.1 uncultured Candidatus Saccharibacteria bacterium
GTTCCGGCGGGAACGATCACCGTCAGCTCAACGGGCTTCGTTCTGTCCGAAGGCATGACCACGACCTTGTTGCTGATGATCCAGCGGCCATCGCTCTGCTCTTGGACAAACTTGGCGACTCGCTCCAGCAACAATTCGAGCGCCGTAATATGTATGCCCTCGCTGTCGATCTTGGTCCTGAAAGCCTTGCGCTCATAAGAGACGTCATAGCCAATCATGGGAGTTGCCATACTTCACCTTCTCTCAATGTCAGCAGGTAATCGCCTGACTGCCTGCACGGTGCAGGGATCTGGGCTCGATAAAGCCAAAATCTCTACACCATCACAAGAAGTGGTGACTAGGAATAGTTATGAACCAAGCGGGCGGCCTTTGCAAGCATAAGTATAGCTCGAAGGAAGCTGGCCATATAAAAAGACCGTGCAAGACGGTCGTTTTATATGGTCGAGGTCCTAGGATGTTATTCGAACCGGGCCAGCTTCAAGATAGATAAGTTCAACATCATCCGCGACGCCCTCAATCAGATCGATGCAGCTGAGCTCCGCCGTCCGCCGGCTAAGAAGCCTCGTACCTCACAGCGCTACCGTCTGGCGGATCGCTTCACGACTGAAGAACTTGATCGACTCGTTACTCGCTACAAAGCGGGCGAAACGAGCACGGCGCTGGCTCGTGAGAGCGGTATCGCCAAATCAACCTTCCTGCGCCTCTTGGCCGAGCGTGGCATTGGCACGAGGTCTCGCGGCCTCACCCCAGCTAAGGAAGGAGAGATCCTTCGGCTCCGCAAGCAGGGGATGATCATCCGGGAGATCGCCAAGCGCGTTGGCTGTAGTTACGACGTCGCGAGGATCTTCTTGTTGAATCAGAAGAAGCGCTAAACACGAAAAGAGCCCGCACCTTCAGCGGACGAATGGCTCTCAACCGCTGAAGGCTGGGCTCTTTTCGCCGCGAAGTGCGGGCTGCTTAGGCGGTTGGTGACGACTCTCTATGACGACTCTCTATGACGACTCGTCGACGGCCTCAAACTGAGTGAGATCGAGAAGCCGAAATGTCAGACCTCCTCCTTTTTGATTGCGGGTGTGAGCCTCGTAGTGCTCGGCCCAAACCTTGGGAGTTTTCCTGCCAAGCCGGTCCTCGGTCAATGTAACGCTGATTATGACCACCTTCGCCTCGACGAGTCTATCGAAGGCTTCGCAGTACTCGTAGCCACCCATGAGTAGCCACTCGACCGACTCCGTGATGCCCGTTACGACAGCAATCTTGCCGGCGAGCTTCTCGCGGAGTTCCTTCTCGAAGCCATCGCGGTAAGCGACGACTCGATTTTCGGCCTCGATAACCGCTTGTGTCAACGACCCAATCTCTTCCATCCCATCCTTAGCAAAGCTAAGAATCTCTTTCGTGGAAACGTTCGTACCCATTTTCGCTCCTTGGTTTCGCGTGAAGATACTGACGACTAGTACGGATTAAAACAGGAGAAGTACTCCGTGCAGGATATTATGAATATGAAAACAATTTATGCAAGCATGAGCCCTATGCGAGGGTGCATTGAGAAAACAGGCTTTACAGAACGCTGCTTATCGTGCAAATTGAGGATAGATGGCTAAAAGTAGTACGCAAAAGAGATGGCATTCGGATTATAATATTCTTTTTAATCGTGCGGCTCCAAAGCTTTGTATGGCGGGCTTTGATTGTCGGGCAGCCGCGAAGTGTCATAGTATTTCCGAAAGGAGCATCCTGCGCAAGTTGGCTGAAAATGGAAAAGTTATTGCCGTTAGGCCTTCGGAGTACATACCGGGTGCTGCGACTCTTGGTCTTCAGGGTGTCGGCCAGGTCTCAACCTTCTCGGGATTTTGCTCGATGCATGACCAGAGGCTGTTTGCTCGAATAGATAACTTCGATTATCAGTTGGGCGATGCCGAACAAGAGTATTTATTTGCTTATCGGACGATTGCTCGATATCACTATTTCAACCTTGCCTGGCGATATGGACAGGAGGCGAAGCTTGCCGCACTTGAAGATGTCCGAGCAAAGGGAGAAAGGCTGCGTAGTGTAGTAGGTGAGACTAGTCGACTCCTGACCGATGCCGAGGTTGAGCGCCTTGTTCAATTTCACCAGCAAGCCACGAGGGATGCGGTTTCTTCATCCTTCGAGGTGCGAGATCTCATGGGCGCTTTAAATGCAGCACTAGGTAGTGGAGATTATGGTGCAATTGCCACGCGTGTTATTGTACTCCCGAATGAATATCCGGTAGCACAGTCTAGTTCGCTGATATTGGATGACGCGGGCCTTACAGGCTATCCACACATGATTACCGTGACAGTAATTCCTCAGCAAGGTCGAACGTACGCGCTTTTAAGTTGCACTGCGCAGCACGGAACAAGCTGCATAGATGATCATCTTGAGCGATTTCGCGTCAATGGAGAAATTGACTATTGTGCTGCCACTACGCATA
The DNA here is from genome assembly GCA_946885745.1 of uncultured Candidatus Saccharibacteria bacterium. The sequence continues at coordinate 2,447 of CAMPGV010000073.1, forward strand.
TTATCTGCATGAGTGGTGATGCGGTTGCCATCAAGCCATCATATTGGGAGGCTGTGCCTGATGACGTGAGGGTTTCATTTGTGGACCGACTCAATACGTGGATGAGTGGCGGAGTAGATCCCGTACAGCCTGATGGCTCCTTTAATATTCTGCTAGACTCGATTTTATAACGACCATAGGCCGAGCCATTCGGTATACCAATCGGTGCTGTTGATGTCACATCACCGATGTGATGCTAACAGGGGTAAGGTGAGGGAGATGTTGTATTT
>CAMPGV010000074.1 GCA_946885745.1 uncultured Candidatus Saccharibacteria bacterium
GGAGCCCTTTAGTGGGGTGACGGCGTGCCTTTTGCATAATGAGCCTACGAGTTACTCCTCTCTGGCAAGGTTAAGAGTCTGAAGGCTCGGAGCCGCAGCGAAAGCGAGTCTGAACAGGGCGTATAGTCAGAGGGGGTAGACGCGAAACTTTGTGATCTACCCTTGACCAGGTTGAAGTGTGGGTAACACCACATGGAGGACCGAACCAGTTTCCGTTGAAAAGGATTTGGATGAGTTGAGGGTAGGGGTGAAAGGCCAATCAAACTGAGAAATAGCTCGTACTCCCCGAAATGTTTTTAGGAACAGCGTCGTGGTGGAGTTAGATAGAGGTAGAGCTACCGATTGGACTAGGGGGAGTCAAATCCTACCGAATCCAGACGAACTCCGAATGCTATCTAATATACACGGCAGTGAGGCTCTGGGTGCTAAGGTCCAGGGCCGAGAGGGAAAGAACCCAGACCATCAGCTAAGGTCCCTAAATTTATGCTAAGTTGAACAAAGGAGGTCCAGTTGCTTTGACAGCCAGGATGTTGGCTTGGAAGCAGCCATTCATTTAAAGAGTGCGTAACAGCTCACTGGTCGAGCGACAGGGCATCGATAATACTCGGGCATCAAGCATAATACCGAAGCTATGGATTGTACATTAATTTGTATAGTGGTAGGGGAGCATTCTCATCAGCGACGAAGGTGTCTGGTAATGGATGCTGGAGCGATGAGAAAAGCAAATGTAGGCATAAGTAACGATAATGCAGGTGAGAAACCTGCACGCCGTAAGACTAAGGTTTCCTGAACAACGCTAATCGGTTCAGGGTTAGTCGGGTCCTAAGACAAAGCCGAAGGGCTAAGCCGATGGACAACAGGTTAATATTCCTGTACCAGCTTTATTGAGTGATGTGGTGACGGAGTAGTGAAAGGTCTGCGCACTGACGGAATAGTGCGTTGAAGTCCGTAGGTATTGGTTTAGTAGGCAAATCCGCTTTACTAGCTGAAAGACGATAGTACTCCAAGGCTTCGGCCGCGGAGATAATGACCCTAATCAGACTTCCAAGAAAACCCGCTAAGCGTTTACAATAAAACAACCCGTACCGTAAACCGACACAGGTAGTCGAGGAGAGCATCCTAAGGCGCTCGAGTGAATCACGGCCAAGGAACTCGGCAAAATGGCCCTGTAACTTCGGGAGAAGGGGCGCTTCCTCTAGCATGCTAGAGAAGCCGCAGTGAAAAGGCCCAGGCGACTGTTTAACAAAAACACATGGCTTTGCGAAATCGAAAGATGAAGTATAAGGCCTGACACCTGCCCGGTGCCGGAAGGTTAAGAGGGGATGTTAGGTGTTAAAGGCGAAGCATTGAATCGAAGCCCCGGTAAACGGCGGCCGTAACTATAACGGTCCTAAGGTAGCGAAATTCCTTGTCGGGTAAGTTCCGACCTGCACGAATGGTGTAACGATCTGGGCGCTGTCTCAGCCGTGAGCTCGGTGAAATTGTAGTCTCGGTGAAGATGCCGAGTACCCGCAACGGGACGGAAAGACCCCGTGCACCTTTACTATAGCTTAGCATTGACGCTGGGTAACTCATGTGTAGGATAGGCCGGAGGCTATGAAGCGGTGTCGCTAGGCATCGTGGAGCCAACCTTGAAATACGGCCCTTGAGTTGCTTGGCGCCTAACCTGACCAAAGGGGACAGTGCTTGGTGGGTAGTTTGACTGGGGTGGTCGCCTCCAAAACAGTAACGGAGGCTTTCAAAGGTACCCTCAGTACGCTTGGTAACCGTACGCAGAGCGCAATAGCATAAGGGTGCTTGACTGTGAGGCCTACAAGCCGAGCAGGGTCGAAAGACGGATATAGTGATCCGGTGGTTCCGCATGGAAGGGCCATCGCTCAAAGGATAAAAGGTACTCTGGGGATAACAGGCTGATCTCCCCCAAGAGCTCATATCGACGGGGAGGTTTGGCACCTCGATGTCGGCTCGTCACATCCTGGGGCTGGAGAAGGTCCCAAGGGTTCGGCTGTTCGCCGATTAAAGTGGCACGCGAGCTGGGTTCAGAACGTCGTGAGACAGTTCGGTCCCTATCTGTTGCGGGCGTTGGAGATTTGAGGGGTTCTGACCTTAGTACGAGAGGACCGGGTTGGACGAGCCGCTGGTGCACCTGTTGTATCGCCAGATGCAGCGCAGGGTAGCTACGCTCGGATGGGATAAGCGCTGAAAGCATCTAAGTGCGAAACCCACCCCAAGATGAGATCTCCCTGTAAGGGCCGTCAGAGACGATGACGTTGATAGGTGGCAGGTGTAAAGGTAGAAATACCAAAGCCGAGCCATACTAATTGCCCGGGAGCGTTCCCACAACCTACGGGTTGCTGGCTGGTGCCTGTAAAGGCCCGCCCCGCAGCTTTTTCTCCTTATAGACTCAGCGCCTCTTTTTTTCCATCACTGTCATAACATACGATCTACGGCACACCCCGTAGCAAAATAATGGTGGCTATGGCTCCGGTGAGCACCTCTTCCCATCCCGAACAGAGAAGTTAAGCCCGGACGCGCCGATGGTACTGGGGTCACACCCGGGAGAGTAGGTGGCCGCCAACCCTGTCAAGCAGCACCCCTTGTTCTTTATGGAGCAAGGGGTGTTGTCGTTTTAATGAAGTTGCTGCTGGGGGTGGCTTTGGGTGAATCGTGGGGAGGTAGAGTTACTTGTCTATTGATAAAATAT
>CAMPGV010000075.1 GCA_946885745.1 uncultured Candidatus Saccharibacteria bacterium
CTTCCAGCGTTCGCTAGTATCTTTGTCGTAAAGCGCCCACTTGACCCATAGGCCAGTATCGCCATTTCGATAGTCCTCGTTTGATATCTCTGCGAGTGCATCTGCCCATTGCTGGAGCTGTGATTCGCTACATGCACTATAGTTACCCGGCAAGATTGCAGGCTGAGTACGATCACGTTCAAACACCGAGGCACATCCTTCGTAGACTGCCGAGTCGAGTGCATGACGATACGGCAAAGTAGACTGCTCGTATGTGTGGCCATGCGCCATATGAAATGACTCGTGAAACACTGTACTGCGCATATGAGCCGCTTGTAGTGCTGTATTCGCAAAGTCCGAGATGAACGCCATGGTTAAAATATCTGGTGCATAGGCAAAACCACCCTCACTCGTCTCTTTAATTGCGTACCAATTGTCAAAATAGATCTTCAGATCCTCGGGTAGCTCGGGAATGAGTTCACGCACTTCCGAGTATGCGGCATCAATCAGTTCGATGGCACGATTCTCAGCGGCTTTGTCGTCTAGATGTTGGATAATTTCGAGCATGTCAGAGTATTATATAGCGTCTTGCGCTTACGAACTAGCGAGGTGTTTTTTGACATATTCCCAGAAGGTATCGGTGGCGTCGGTTTGCGTGGCCATTTGCACCAGCAGGTCATCAGGCGAGAGCCATTCGTATCGCTCGTGCTCCCAACTGAGCGTAATCTCCGGAGTGTCAGTGAGCACGACTTTACCCAAAGAATAGTGCGTCTCACCTTTTCCGTTCGAGTTCTTCGACGTGCCACTGAGGGCTATGTCAACTTGATCAACAGCTACAGTAATACCGGTCTCTTCTTCGATTTCGCGAGCCATCCCCACTTCTGGACTCTCGCCGTCTTCTAGTAAACCGCCAGCAAAGTCGACATAGTGCGCCAAATGCGGATGCGTTTCGCTACGAAAGAGCGTTAAGATCTTGCCATCAGGATTGTAAACAAGTGCCTTGCCAACCTTAGGCGTCGCCATACTATTCAGCCACCTCTAGTTCGGCAAACTTAGCCGCCATGGTTGGGTTGCCACGAGTGAGCTTTTTGACAGATAGGTCATCGGCCTTACCATTAGCAATACGGTAATGGTCTTCAGACTTCAGGAGATTCTCTTTCGTCTTCTGCAGCTGAGCGATTGACTTGTCGATATTGGCAACAGCATCCTGGAAGCGCTCTGATGCCAGGCGGTAGCTGCGGCCAAATGATTCTCGGAAGTCATTGAGCTGGTCTTCGAAGTTCGTCACATCGATATTTTGCGCCTTCACGAGCGCCAACTCTGATTTGTACTTCAGTGAGCTCATAGCGGCGTTACGCAGAAGTGTGATGATCGGGATAAAGAACTGTGGACGAATGACGTACATCTTGTCGTGACGGTGCGACACATCAACGATACCGCCGTTATAGAGTTCGTTATCAGCCTCAAGTAGACTCACAAGTACGGCGTACTCACACTTCTTTTCAGCGCGGTCTTTGTCGAGCTCTTTGAGGAAGTCTTCGTTCTTCTTTTTGGTTGCCGTTTCGTCACCTTCGTTCTTCATCTCAAACATGATGCTGATAATTTCATTGCCAACTTCGTCGGTTTCGCGGTAGATGTAGTCACCCTTACTCCCAGAGCTAGCGTCGTTATCCTTTTCAAAGTAGGCGTTTTGGAAGCCAGTGGCACGGAGCTTGTTAAACTCAATCTCACAGTGCTGTTCGAGCGTCTCGCCCACCATTTTGGTAGAAAGCTTGGCTTTCATGTCTTTACGGAGCTCAATCTCTTCGTCTTTGAGCTTAATGATATCGTCTTTAGTGCGTAGTTCGGCGGCAAATTTCTCCTTGAGGGCAGTTTCAAGAAGCTGCTTTTCACTATCTTTCATCTTGAGCTCGCCAGCTAGCTCGTCGCGCTCTCTCTCAATCTTGTTAACCGCTTCGGTAACAGCAAGCTGCTTCTCGGTTTCAATTGCCTGTAGCTTCGCCTTGAGTTCGGCCAACTGAGTATCCTTTTCGGCAGCGATACGCGCCGCAGATAGCTCACGCTCTGCTTCGAGCTCTTTGATCTTCGCAGTTGCACGCGCTTTAAGGTCAGCAATCTCAGCGTCACGCTTCGCGAGATCCGCCTGCAAAGCATTCTTAGTATTGGCTTCCGCGAGTTTGATAGCACTTTGCTTGTCGCGCTCTAAAAGCTCCGCGCGTTCATGCAATTCTTTTTCAAACTCATGATCACGGACCTGCTTTAATATGTCAGCAAAGCCGGCTTCGTCGACTTTAAATGCTTTTTTACAGTGAGGACAGAGAATTTCGTTCATTACGTCTTATTATACAGCCAACTTATATACCATTACCATCCGACCAGTCAGTGGCGAGGTCAAATCCGTACGGATGCCGTGCCGCAAAACCACCCGTGTCGTAGACTTTACCCGGGCCGAGGCTGGTATCAACAACCGTACACCGTGGATACGCAGCTAAGTTTGCCGCGATGATTACATATCCATCTTGGTCGACTTTCGCGCCATCGGAGCGAACGGTATACTGACCCGCCGGGCCGCACAGTTTAATCACAATCGCCATCGGCAAGTCATAGTACGTTTCCCGATGCGCAACACCGCTCGTATCTACGTACACATGCGCACCCTTCGATCTTGTCAGGG
>CAMPGV010000076.1 GCA_946885745.1 uncultured Candidatus Saccharibacteria bacterium
GTGCTGTATCAATGGTACAGCACCGCACGCTGTTTCAGCTTTGTGAAATACAATACAAATAGTACAATGTGACTATGGAGATCGCACCATCCATTGAGCGTCTATACCTCCACTATCCTTGACAACTTATATCGTAAGAAAATTATATCGTAAGAAAACTTATACTGTAAGAAAACCTGCCGAATTTGTGATAATTTTGACAAGCCCGATGCGTGTGCTATAGTATGTAACCGATTGGAACCCTAACTACACTACCTTACTACCTTATTATACGATTACACTCAAGACTTATTGCATTCAAGAGATTACACTTAAGAGCTTATTACACTTAAGAGTGAGTACGCGATCGTCCCCACTTTATTTTTTGGTACACCGGATCGACGCCTGACGATCGGCAAGGCTTGACGCGCATCACCCTGATACAGATTTAGAGTCGATGCCCACATCGCTACCGACTGGCGCTTGATTCTTGGCAGAAGGAGACACCACCCAGATGGCGAAGATTTCCGAACTCACCGGCGAGGCGCGGGAAAACCGGATTGCTGAGCTAAAGAAAAAAATGAAAGAGGCGGCAGCTAAAGCACAGGCGGCTCACGCGGCAGGTGAGCCACTTACCCGTTCGGGCGCATCTGCTCCAGCAGAAGCGGTTGCTGAAGCGCCTATCGAAGAAGTTGAAGCCGAACCAGTTGCCGTCGCTATGCCACAGCCAGCGCGCACGGATGGAGCGGGAGCGGAAAATGGTGCCGCAGTATCTAAACCCGTTCCAGCAGCGGCTCCGGCTGCACCCAAAGCCCCACCCAAGCCCAAGGCCGAAGAGGTAGCAGTACCAGCGCTTACACCCCAAGAGATGAACCGTCGCGAGTTCCTGACTTACGCCTGGGGCGCAACGTTGGGGCTCTTGGGTCTGGAAGCGGGCGTTGCTTCCTTTCTCTTCCTATACCCTCGCTTCCGCGAAGGTGAATTCGGTGGTGCATTTCGTGTCCCGATGACCGAAGTGCCGGATGCCACAACGCCGCCAGTCCCCTTCACTGCTGGTAAGTTTTGGCTCGTCACCACACAAGAAGGCGCACCCAAAGCCATTTACATGGTCTGTACTCACCTGGGCTGTCTCTACAAGTGGGAATCATCGAACGTACGCTTTGAGTGCCCATGTCATGGTTCAAAATTCGACCATGATGGTTTCTACATCGAAGGCCCGGCTCCTCGTTCACTAGACTATTTTGATGTCGCTGAGGAAAACGGAGAACTCGTTGTCGATACAGGTTCGAAGAATCTTGGGGCACCCAGCACCGAGTCTCCGGCACGCGTTGCACCCGTGTAACTTTTCAACAGTTCTTCTGTAGTAAAGCGATTGTAGCAAAGCGATTGTAGTAAAGCGTTACCAACGTGTCGCTAAGATACTGTTAGCAAATTTGTAGTTGCGAATTTTTGTTTATCTACGGCTTGCTCTGTATCTCTCTTATCAATATTCGGCTTCTTGACTAGTGGATGTTCAAGAAACGGGGTTCATAATGGCAGTACAACCAGAAGTCCGCAATAAGGGATTACTCAACACAGTCCTAGGGCTTGCCGACGATACCTTTACCCGTATCACAGCCGGTATTAGTTCCGGTGAAATGCGGCGTATGTTGCGTGGCGAAGCACCAGGTCGTCCGAATCCACGCTTAAAGCCACATTCGGAAACGTTCCTGCTCCATATCAAACCGACCTATTACCACGAGAGCGTTACCCGCTTCACACATACGTTCCGCTTAGGCTTGCTCTCGACCTACCTGTTCTTCATTGAGACGATCACAGGTATTTTCCTGATGATTTGGTATGCTCCCTCACCGGATCGTGCCTATACCGATATGATTCGCCTGCTCAGTAATGTGCCCTTCGGTCAGTTCATGCGTGACCTACACCGCTTGGGGGCTGAGTTGATGGTGGTCGCAGTCACGCTCCACATGGTGCGTACCTACCTCACGGGAAGTTATAAAGCGCCACGCCAGTTTACCTGGTTTACTGGGGTAATCCTTCTCGTGGTCACGCTCTTTTTGAGCTTCTCTGGCTACCTCTTGCCTTGGGATCAGCTAGCCTTCTGGGCTGTGACCATTGGTACTTCGATGGCAGAAGCTGTGCCACCCGCCATCGTTGGCGAGACGGTCAACCTGCTGGCTCGCGGCGCGCCTGATATCGGTGCCAATGGGCTTCTTCGCTTCTACCTGTTGCATGTCTTCTTCCTGCCACTGGTGCTCTTCCTTTTCTTCTTTGTTCACTACTACAAAGTGGTGCACTTTGGAATCAGCTTGCCAGCACACGAGGAAGAAGTCGGTCAGGACACCGCGAATAAAGTCCCGGCGGACCGCCGTGTTTACTTCTTGCCCGACGTAATGATTGACGAGACCGCTTTGTTAATCGCCTTTACGACGATCATGGTCATTCTTACGGCCTTCTTCTTCCAAGCACCCTTGGAGTCGATTGCCAACCCGCAATCCACCCCACTGCATACAGTGGCTCCTTGG